>NZ_JAUFPM010000009.1:0-74126 GCF_030409265.1 Halomonas sabkhae | reverse complement strand
CACCTCGTAGTGTAAAGGGAGGTGTCTACAAAATCGGGGGCATAGCAGAAGGAAGAAGGAAGAAGGAAGAAGGAAGAAGCCAGGCTGGTGCCAGGGGTTGTGGCGTCAAGGGGGTTTATTCCAGGCGCGAAGCGCCGTTCTTCCCTCTTCAAGCGGCGCCAGCCGCGTTCTTACCTCTTCCAGGCGCACAGCGCCGTTCTTCCAGCTTCAAGCTTCAGCGCAGCCAGATCATGCTGGCCATGCGGCCGGTGACGCCGTTATCCCGGCGGTGGGAGTAGAAGCGGGGTTCACAGGCGGTGCAGAAGTGACCGCCGCTGATGCTCGAAAGCCCCAGACGTTCCAGCCGCAGGCGTGCCAGCTTGTAGAGGTCCGCCATGTAGTGGCCCAGCCGATAGGGGCTGGGGTGGAAGGCTTCCAGGGCCTCGGGCTGCACCGCGACGAAGGCCTGGCGCACTTCCGGGCCGACCTCGAACTGGGCATTGGAGATCGCCGGTCCCAACCACGCCATCTGCGACTCGGCGGGTACGCCCAGCGCCGCCACGGTGGCATCGAGAATGCCGCCGGCCAGGCCGCGCCATCCGGCATGGGCCACGGCCACACGCTGCCCGTCACGGTCGCAGAAGAAGACCGGCAGGCAATCGGCGGTCAGCACCACACAGGCATGTCCGCGATCCCGGGCCACCGCCGCGTCGGCATTCGGGGCCCTGTCGGTGTAATGCTGCTGGACACGACCACCGTGCTCCTGGTTGAGCCACAGCAGTGGCCGCTCATCGCCCACGACCTTGCCCAGCTGACGCCGGCAGAGCCCGACATGGTCGGGGTTGTCGCCGACATGCTCGGCCGGGTTGAAGGCCGCGAAGTCGCCCTGACTCGGCCCCGTCTCGCGGGTCGTGACACAGGCCGCCACGCTGTCGGGCGCCGGCCAGTTCGGATACACCAGCGTCGGGTCGAGATGAAGGGCATCACTCATCGCATGGTCTCCCGGTCGTCGCGCAGAAAGTCGAGCAGCATCAGCAGGTCGTCCGGCAGCGGCGCACGCAGGGTCATGGTCGCGCCGGTGGTGGGGTGCACGAACGACAGCTTGCGTGCATGCAATGCCTGGCGCGGGAACTCGCGCAGCACTTCCTTGAGGGTATCACCGGCCCCGGCAGGCAGCTTGAGGCGCCCACCATAGACCGGGTCGCCGATCAATGGATAACGCAGGTGCGCCAGATGGACCCGAATCTGGTGGGTACGTCCGGTTTCCAGCCGGCAGCGCACATGGGTATGGGCGCGGAAGCGCTCGATGACCCGGTAATGCGTCACCGCCGGCTTGCCGGACTCATTGACGGCCTGACGTTTGCGGTCCCGCGGGTGACGCCCGATCGGTGCATCCACGCGCCCACCCGCCGTCATCTGGCCCACGGTCACCGCATCATATTCACGCGACACCGTGCGCGCCTGCAGCTGCTCCACCAGGGCATGCTGGGCGGCCAGCGTCTTGGCGACCACCATCAGCCCGCTGGTGTCCTTGTCCAGGCGATGCACGATCCCGGCGCGGGGTACCGACGCCAGGGCGTCGCAATGATGCAGCAGACCATTGAGCAGGGTGCCGTCCGGATTGCCGGCGGCGGGATGGACCACCAGACCCGGCGGCTTGTCGATGATCAGCACATCGTCATCCTCGAACACCACCTGCAGCGGAATATCCTGCGGCGCGAAGCGCGCCTCTTCCTCGAGCTCCGCCGTCAGCGCCAGCCACTCGCCGCCATGCACCCTGTCCCGGGGCCTGGCCGGCACGCCATCGACGGTCAGGGCCCCCTGCTTGATCCAGGCCTTGAGACGTTCCCGAGAGTAGTCGCTGAACAACTCGGCCGCCGCCTGATCGAGGCGAAACCCCGCCATGTGGTCGGGTATGCGTTGCTGGGCATCGAGGGTCTGAGACATGGGCGCGTCTTGGGTCCGTCTGAGAGAATGAGGCAGTATCCGCATAGCGTTGGCACAATACGCTTGTGATGACTGCGTTTCAGCGCAAGGTGCTTTATAGTGGGCGGATCAAGGCCGATTCTAGCACGGCCGCCCAGGGTTGTTTGACACGAGGATCACGATGCGCGTTTTCACGACCGGTACTCGCCTGGCTGCCATGATGCTGGCGACTGCCCTGCTGGCCGGCTGCGCCAGCACCGAGGAAGAAGAACAGGCGCCGGATGTCGCCGAAAGCCAGCTTTACCAGGAAGGCCGTGCGGCCCTGGAAGATGGCCGCTACACCACCGCCGTCAATCGGCTGGAGGCCATCGACACCCGCTACCCCTTCGGCGAGCATGCCGAGCAGGCCCAGCTCGAGCTGATCTATGCCCACTTCGAAACCGATGACTGGGAAGCCGCTCGCGCCGCCGCCAGCCGCTTCATTCGCCTGCACCCCGATCACCCCCAGATCGACTACGCCTACTACATGCGTGGCCTCGCCTCCTGGGAAGCCGGGCGCTTCAGCCTGGAGTCATTGCGGCTGATCGACATCGCCAAGCGCGACCTCGGCGCCACCCGCGATGCCTACTCGGACTTCCGCGACCTGGTACGCAACTACCCCAACAGCCAGTACGCACCGGATGCCCGTCAGCGCATCGTCTACCTGCGCAACCTGCTGGCTCGCCACGAGCTCGAAGTCGCCGACTTCTACCTGCGCAAGGGCGCCTACCTGGCCGCCATCAAGCGGGGCCGCTGGGTCATCGAGAACTACCCCGAGGCCGATGGCACGCGCGACGCCCTGGCGGTGATGGTGGAAGGCTATCTCGGCCTGGACATGACCGAACGCGCCAAGGAAAGTCTGCAGGTGCTGATCGACAACGCCCCGGACCACGAACGCCTCGACGGCCGCACCTTCGACCCCCGCTACATCGACGCCGAGGTGTCGGCGTAAGGAAGAAGGAAGAAGGAAGAAGGAAGAAGGAAGAAGGAAGAAGGAAGAAGGAAGAAGGAAGAAGGAAGAAGGAAGAAGGAAGAAGGAAGAAGGAAGAAGGAAGAAGGAAGAAGGAAGAAGGAAGGCAGCATGAACCCCGACGGCATGGGGTCAAGGTTTTTCTTCCTTCTTAAAGCGGCGCTAGCCGCGTTCTTGCCTCTTCAAGGCGCGAAGCGCCGTTCTTCCAGCGGCGCCAGCCGCGTTCTTCCCTCTTCCAGGCGCGCAGCGCCGTTCTTCCAGCTCCCGGCGCAGCCGGGGTCAATCCCCCGGCTGCCAGCCGTTGACGATGGGGTAACGACGGTCGCGGCCGAAACCGCGGCGGGTGACACGCACCCCCACCGGCGCCTGGCGACGCTTGTATTCACAGCGGTCGACCAGGCGCACCACCTTGTAGACATCGTCGTGGTTGAAGCCGGCGGCGATGATCGCTTCGGCGCTCATGTCGCCCTCGATGTAGCGCACCAGGATGGCGTCGAGCACGTCGTAATCCGGCAGCGAGTCGCTATCCTGCTGATCCGGCGCCAGCTCGGCGGAGGGCGGGCGCTCGATGACGCGCTCGGGAATCGCCGGTTCCTGACTGTTGCGCCAGCGTGCCAGACGATAGACCCAGGTCTTGTAGACGTCCTTGATGGCGTTGTAGCCACCCACCATGTCGCCGTAGAGGGTGGCATAGCCGACCGCCATCTCGCTCTTGTTGCCGGTGGAGAGCACCATCAGGCCCTTCTTGTTGGAAAGCGCCATCAGCAGCACCCCGCGGCAGCGTGACTGCAGGTTTTCCTCGGTGGTGTCGCGCTCGGTACCCGCGAAACTGGCGGAAAGGGTCTCCATGAAGGATTCGACCATCGACTCGATGGGCAGCACCTCGTACTCGACCCCGAGCATCCGGGCCTGTTCGGCCGCATCCTGCTTGGAGATGTCTGCCGTGTAATGGTAGGGCATCATCACCGCGTGCACGCGTTGCGGCCCCAGGGCGTCCACGGCGATGGCCAGCGACAGGGCCGAGTCGATGCCGCCGGAGAGCCCCAGCACCACGCCCTGGAAACCGCTCTTGTTGACGTAATCGCGCAGCCCGGTGACCAGCGCGCAGTAGAGGTTCTCCTCGGCGCTGACGTCTTCATCGACCTCGCCGGCACGTGGCACCCAGGCACCGTCTTCCTGCACGAAGAGCACCGGCATCAGGCCGACCGACCAGTGCGGCGCCTGTACGCGAAGCTCGCCATTGGCGGCCACGCAGGCCGAGCCGCCGTCGAACACCAGCTCGTCCTGACCGCCGATCTGGTTGACGTAGACAATCGGCAGGCCGACCTCGCCGGCCCGCTGCTCGAGCAGCGCCAGACGCTCGGCGGGCTTGTCCTGATGGAAGGGCGAAGCATTGAGGGTGATCAGGATCTCGGCGCCGGCATCGCGCGTCTGCTGAACCGGCCCTTCTTCCCAGACATCCTCGCAGATCAGGATACCCAGCCGGGCGCCCTTGTGTTCTACCACCAGCGGCGCATCACCGACGCCGAAATAGCGCTGCTCATCGAAGACTTCATAATTGGGCAGGGCCTGCTTGGCATATTCGCCGACCCATTCGCCGTTATACAGCACGCCCGCCAGATTCCAGTTACCGCCCTCACGGCGTCCCGGATAACCGACGATCACCATGACATCGCGGGCCACCTTTTCCGCCATGCGGGCACGCGCCTCGCGCAGCCGGGTCTCCAGCGAGGGGCGCAACAGCAGGTCCTCCGGCGGATAGCCGGTCAGGAAGAGCTCGGGCAGTATCACCACATCGGCACCATGCTCGATGCGTGCCTCGCGTACCGTCTCGATCGCCGTCTCGGTATTGCCGGGAATATCGCCGACCAGCGGGTCGAGCTGGGCCATCACCAACGTCAGGTCTTGCATGGGCGTCAAAATCTCTCGAGAATCCATCGATACGGCCATTGTCCCGCAAGGGCGGCCGTCAGGCAAAGCCGACCGCCCCAAGCCCGACTTCCAGGGAGCCGCTCAAAGGATGAACCTCTTGCTGATTCGCCTGATCATCTTCGCCGTGCTGTTCTTCGCCGGCCTCAAGCTGTATCGCATGTACCGGGAATGGCAGCAGGACCGCAATGCCGATGACCGGGACGATACCCCCGCCAATGCCATGGTGCGCTGCGCCTGGTGCCAGGTGCATCTGCCCGAGAGCGAGGCCCTGCGCGAGCGCCGGGAATGGTTCTGCTCGACCGAGCACCGCGACAAGTACCTTGCCGAGCAGGATAGCGAGGAATAGCACCGACCTGCCGTCCGCTCAGCCCGGCAGGCGGCCGGCCAACCGATAGGGCAAGGGGTCGACGATCGGCTCGCGTCCGAGCAGTTCATCGACCAGCAGACGCGTCGCGGCGGGCGCCAGCACCAGGCCATTGCGATAGTGTCCGGCATTGACATGCAGGTTGGTGAAACCCGGCACGGCACCGATGAAGGGCACGCCATCCGGTGACCCCGGACGCAGCCCCGCCCAGTGATGCACCACCGCGCAGTCGGCCAGCGCCGGCACGATGCGGGTCGCCGAGGCCCACAGGGATTCCCGCGCCGTGGCGCTCAGCGATTTGTCGAAGCCGCTCTCCTCCAGGGTCGAACCCGCCAGCACGCGGCCATCGGCGCGGGGGATCACGTAGCGCCCATCCATCAGCACCACGCGCCGCACCAGGCCGGGCTCGGCCTGGAACTGGATCATCTGGCCCTTGACCGGGCGCACCGGCAGTTTCACGTCGACGCTGGCCAGAAGCGACGCCGCCCAGGCGCCCCCGCAGACCACGACCTGATCCGCCCGGTAGCGTCCCCGGCCCGTCTGCACCGCATCGATTCTTCCGCCGCGGCCCTCCAGTCGCTCGACCTCGCAGCCTTCGAGCAGCGTGACCCGGGGGATCGCCTGCAGGCGCGAGCTCAGGGCGCGGGCCAGCCGCGGATTGCGCAGACTGCCGAGGGTCGGCATCCACAACGCCTCCTCGCACCCCGGAGCCGCCGAGGGCTCCTTGGCGTAGAGAAAGTCGGCGGACACGCGCTCGAGCGGCTTGCCCAGGTCACGCGCCCAGGCCATTGCCGCCGCCTCTTCGTCGACACGCAGGTACAGGAGCCCCTTCTGGCGGTATTCCGGGTCAATGCCGGTCTCCTCCAGCAGGCGCAGCGCGAGCTCCGGATAGCGCCCCTCCGACCAGGCGGACAGCCGCGAGATGGGGGCCGTGTAGCGCCACGGATAAAGCGGCGAAACGATCCCGCCACCGGCCCAGGAGGCCTCACGGCCGCACTCGCCACGCTCGACCAGGGTCACCGAATGCCCCGCATCGGCCAGTTGCAGCGTGGTCAGCATGCCGATGACACCGCCACCCACGACAAGAAAATCACTCACGCAATCCGTCCTGAATCTCTGATGGAAGACATGGAGGCAGCCGCTAACGTCAGAGTAACGACGCCGTCACCTCCTCGACCGAGCGAGCCCTCATGCAACGCCAGGATGACATCGCCCTCTCCCCTGATGACGGGCCGGCACCTCCCGCCCGCGGCCCGTCGGCCGGCATGCGTCAGGCCGGAATGACGCTGCTCGAACTGTGCCTGGTGCTGAGCATCCTGGCCATCACCGCCGGCTGGGGCTTGCCCGGCCTGAGTGGCCTGATGGCACGCCATGAGGTCGCCGTGGAAGTCATGAGGCTCCAGGATAGCCTGGCGACGGCCCGCCATACCGCCATCAGTCGACGCGCCATCGTCACCGTCTGCCCCAGCGCAGACGGCAGCGGCTGCGGTGATGATTGGACGGCGCCGTTGAGCATCCTCGCCGGGGAAGTCGGCCAGCCGCCCGCTGAGCAGACCCTGCTCGGCCGACGCCGCGCCAGCCGACTGAACGCCATCACCTATCGCCAGGACCAGCGCCCCGTGCGCTACCGGCCCGACGGGCGTGCCACCGGCCACAACGGCACCTTTCGGCTCTGCGGCCGACACGGCGAAGGCGCTTCGCTGATCCTCAGCAACTTCGGCCGCGTCCGCGTGATCGAGGACAGCCCGGCCGGTTGCTGAACCGCCCCTCACTGCCAGCTTACCAAGCGCGTCTCGACAGGAGAATTGGGCAGACGCGGATGGCCGACCCGATGCTGGAGGTCGCCATCGATTCGCATGTCGCCATGCGCCAGCAGCGCGCCGGCCAGCCGCGATCCGGCCTCCAGCTCGATATCGCCGGCCGCGAGCAGCCAGGCACGCGCCGTGCTCGACAGCCGGATGTCGCCACCGGCCAGGATGGCGACATCCAGGCGCTCGCCCTGGCCGACCTGACCCGCCAGCGTGACATCCCCTCGGGCCATCAGGGTGGCATGGTGAAAGTCGGCCGCGGCGGCGACCTCCAGGCGTCCCGGGCAATGGTAGACTTGACCATTGCGGTCGCCGCTGGCCTCGAAGCGACAATAGGCCTGTCCCTGCGCATCCGTGCGCACGTTCAAGGCCACGGCAGCGTCGGGCGGCGAGGTGTCGATGGCCGGCAGGCCGATGCGCGCGTCCGCCGCAACGGCGGCATTGGCATGCGCGTCAGCCCGCGACGCCAGGTCGGAGGGGGCGACGATGCGTCCGTCGGCCAGGGCGACAAAACGCACCAGGCGCGCGGCAGCACGCGAGAAGGCCACCTCGGCCACCACCGGCCGACTGGCCGCCTCGAGGTCACCGCTCGCCGTGATGAAGGCGCCCATGGCCACAATCTGCCGACGCTGCGACGGCGCCTCCAGGTAGCGATAGACACAGCGTTGCGGGGCGACACAGCCGCCGGAGGCCGCCGCCTCGCCGCCGAAGCGAGCCGGGTCGGTGAAGTCCTGCCAGGTCAGCGATTCGAGGCTGACAGTAGCGGGCTGTACGTGCATGGCCGCAGGGTCCTGCAACGCCGACAGGCCCCGGGAGAGAGCCGCCTCGGCATTCAGCTGCGCCTGGGCCGAAAGCTCGAGGTTGCCGGCCAGGCGCTCGGTCGTCAGCGCCGCACGCAACCCGGCCACGCCCAGCATTGCCCCCAGGGCCAGCAGGATCAACACCACGGGCAGGGCCATGCCCTGGTGGCGCTGCTGCCCGGCACCCCGCCACGGCGCCCTCATGGCGCGGCCTGCGTGGCCCGGCGCACCGCCATCCGCCGATCCATGCCATGCAGCACGACGGGGGTCGCCTCGGCGAGCGGCTGCAGGCGAATGCGATACAGACCGGCAGGCCCCGCCGCCTGCACGGGCCGACTCGTCGCACAGCTGGCAGCGGTCGCTGCCAGGCCATCCACCAGCGGCTCGCCGGCATGGCTGTCGTGCAGGCTGCAGCCTTCCCCGTTCGCCGCCTCCACCAGGGCATAATGCCCCGGCTCGACACCACCGCGGCGAATATCGCGCAGCACCAGGAGAGCGCCCAGCATCACGGCCTGCTGACGCTGGCCCAGCGCTTCGACCCGGGCCAGGTTATCCACCCCATCCAGATACACGCGCCCGGCCCCCAGCAATACCAGCATGCCGATGGCCATCGCCACCATCAGCTCGACCAGCGACACCCCGCGCTCGACCACCCGGCAGCCCCTCATGGCGCCACCTCCGGCAGGCGCGTGGTATAGACCAGCGCGCCCGAGCCATCGCCCGCCAGTCGTGATGCCGACCATTCGAGTGTCACCCGGTAGGTGCAACCCGGCCCGCCCAGCGCGATCTCGCCTTCCAGGCCCGGGAGCCGGTCACGCCAGCGCGCCTGCCAGGCGGCCACGTCCGCGCCCGGCGCGGGACAGTCTCCCGCCTCGAGGCGCGACCAGAGCAACTCGACGGCGTCCTGCGCCGCCAGGCTGGCCAGCCCGCGCTGATAGCCCAGCTGAGCCCCATGCAGGGATTCCAATTGCACCGAGGCCATGCCCAGCAGCCCCACCGAGAGCACCACCAGCGCGATCAGGGCTTCGAGCAGCGTGAAGGCATATTGCGCTCTGACGGCCCCCATCCCGACCTCCTTGCGCACGCCGCTTACCAGCACTCGGCCGGCAAGCTTCGCCCGCTGGCCTCCAGACTCAGAACACGGCACCGCCCGGCGACGGCGTCACCGTCAAGGGTCGCCGTCAGCCGATAGTCACTCCTGGCCAGGCTGGCCGTGATGCGGTAGTGACCGGCGTCGGAAAATGCCGGCGTGTCGATGCAGTCATGGTAGGAGCGGGACCGGGTGCGACAGCGCTCCAGCCGCCCCGCCAGCTGCATCAGCGCCGCCTGCCCCTCCGTCACCCTGGCGTCGGCCAGGGCCGTCCGGTAATGCGGGTAGGCGACGGCAACGAGCGCGCCGAGAAGCGCGGCCACGACCAGCAGCTCGAGCAGCGTGAAGCCGGTCTGTCGGCAAGCATCTGCCGGACGGCGTGCATCCGGCACTGGCGAGTGGCACATCTCCCTGTCCCCCGGCGTGACGTCCTGTCCCCCAATATGGAACAGGAGTGGCGTGGGCGACAGGCGGGGCACATGCAGAGTACGCATCCTCCCGCGGGCGGCACATGAAGAGGCTGATGCCCCACCAACAAAACGCCGGGCGCATGGCCCGGCGTCGTGCGATCAGGGAGGCGGCGCCGGGGTCATTCGCTGACGATGACCTGCTCGCGCAGTTCACGCGGCATGGAGAAGGTGATCGTCTCCTCGCGGCCGGCGATTTCCTCGGGGGCCTCGGCGCCCAGCGAGCGCAGCTGCTCAATGACGCCGTTGACCAGCACCTCGGGAGCACTGGCGCCGGCCGTGACACCCACTGTCTGGATGCCCTCCAGCCAGGCGGGTTCGATCTGCTCGGCATTATCGATCAGATAGGCCGGAGTGCCGACACGCTCCGAGAGTTCGCGCAGGCGGTTGGAGTTGGAGCTGTTGGGGCTGCCCACCACCAGCAGCAGGTCACTGCCCGCGGCCAGGTCGCGCACGGCATCCTGGCGGTTCTGGGTGGCATAGCAGATGTCATCCTTGCGCGGCCCCTCAATCTCGGGGAAGCGCTCGCGCAGGGCATCGATCACCCGCGCCGTGTCATCCATGGACAGCGTGGTCTGGGTGACGAAGGCCAGCTGCGTGGGGTCCTTGACCTCGAGGCGCTCGACGTCCTGCTCGTCCTCGACCAGATAGATCTGGCCGCCGCGCGAGGTGTCGTAGCGCCCCATGGTGCCCTCGACCTCGGGATGCCCCTGGTGCCCGATGAGGATGCACTCCTGGCCATCCCGGGCATAACGCAGGACCTCCATGTGCACCTTGGTGACCAGCGGGCAGGTGGCGTCGAAGACCTTGAGGCCGCGCCGGTCCGCTTCTTCCTGCACGGCCCGCGACACGCCGTGGGCCGAGAAGATCACGATCACGTCGTCGGGCACCTCGTGGAGTTCCTCGACGAAAATCGCCCCGCGTTCGCGCAGGCTGTCGACCACGAAGCGGTTGTGCACGACTTCGTGGCGCACATAGATCGGCGGACCACAGACATCCAGCGCGCGATTGACGATTTCGATGGCGCGATCGACACCGGCGCAGAAACCGCGGGGATTGGCCAGCTTGATTTGCATGATTGCCTAGCCTCGGTGCTCGGGCACCTCTGGACATGATGAGTACAAAATAGCAGAGCGGCTCAGTGCGTCGTGGCGGGCGTCACCTCGATGACTTCCACCTCGAAGGTCAGGGTACGCCCTGCCAGGGGGTGATTGAAATCCACCTCGACCTGTTTCTCGCCGACTTCCTTGATGACCCCGGGCAGCTCACCGCCGGCGGCATCCGCGAAGGACATGACCATGCCGGATTCCGGGGTCTGGTCGCCGAAATCGTCGAGGGCGATCATCTGCACATTCTGCGGATTGTGCTGACCGAAGGCATGCTCGGGGGAAACCTCGTAACTGCCCTCGTCACCGGCCGAGAGCCCCATGATGGGACGCTCGAAGCCCGGCGGCAGGTTGCCGTCGCCGACCTGGAAGGTCGCCGCCTGCTTGTCGCGGGTCGAGTCGACCACGGTGCCATCTTCCAGCTTCAGGGTGAAATGCAGGGTGACCTGCATGCCCTCGTCGATGCGGTGGGCGTTCGCGTGTTCATCGCTCATGGGCGTTCTCTCCGGGGTCTCGAACAGGGGGATGTCGGTGGCCGGGCGTCAGCGGCGCCGTCGATCGCCGAACAGCGACTCGATGATCAGGCCGATGGCGCCCAGGGTGATGCCGATATCCGCCACATTGAAGGCCGGGTAGTACCAGCCGGCGGCGTGGAAGGACAGGAAGTCCACCACATAGCCATGCAGCAGCCGGTCATGCAGATTGCCCAGGGCACCGCCAATGACCAGCGCCAGGGCGGCGCCGAGCATCTTCTCGTCGGCCCGCAGCCGACGCATCCAGATCGTCAGGCCGACCGTCGCCGCCACCGCGATGGCGGCAAAGAACCAGCGCTGCCAGCCCGGATGGTCGGCCAGGAAGCTGAAGGCCGCGCCGGTGTTGTGCAGCAGCGTCAGATTGAAGAACGGCAGCACCTCCACCGGCCTGGCGTAGGCCAGGAAATGCGTCGCCAGCGCCTTGGTCGCCAGATCGAGAACGACCACCGCCGCGGCCAGCCACAGCCAGCGCAGCGGGCGTTGCATGGGCGCCGCGGCGGTACTCCGTGAGTCATCCTGCTCAGTCATCCGGCCCACCTCAGGCATAGTGACGCGTCTCGCCGGGGCCTTCCGGCAGATTGCTGATGCAGCGCCCGCACAGGTCATCATGCCCGGCATGCTGGCCGACATCCGGGCGATGGTGCCAGCAGCGCTCGCACTTGTGATGCGCGCTGGCCGCCACGGCCACCCTGAGCCCCTCGAGTTCAGTGGCCTCGGCCGCGCTGCCCTCGCTCAACGGGGCCAGGTGCACCTCGCTGGTCAGCATCACGAAGCGCAGCTCCTCGCCCAGGCGGTTCAGCGTCTCGCGCAGCTCGTCATCCACGTAGAGCGTCACCTCGGCGGCCAGGTTGCCCTTGATGACCTTGGCATTGCGCGCGTCTTCCAGGCACTTGTTGACCGCCTGCTTGACGTTGAGCACACGCTCCCAGAAGTCGCGTCCCAGTTCGGCCTCGTCCTCCAGCACGCCCAGCTCGGTGTAGTACTCCTCGAGCAGCACGCTCGCGCCACCCGCTCCCGGGATGTTCTCGTGGATTTCCTCGGCGGTGAAGCTGAGAATCGGCGCTACCCAGCGTACCAGTGCCTGGATGACGTGATACAACGCCGTCTGGGCACTGCGCCGCGCCACGGAGTCCGCCTGGGTGGTGTACTGGCGATCCTTGATGACATCCAGGTAGAAGCCACCCAGCTCGCGGGCACAGAAGCCGTGGACCTCCTGATAGACATCCAGGAAGCGATACTCCTCGTAGGCCTCGGCGATGCGCGCCTGCTGCTGCGCGGCACGGTCGACCACCCAGCGGTCCAGCGCCAGCATGTCCTCGAAGGCCAGGGCATCCGTCGCCGGATCGAAGCCGTTGAGGTTGGCCAGCAGAAAGCGCGAGGTATTGCGGATGCGTCGATAGACATCGGCGGTGCGCTTGAGGATCTGATCGGAGACCGCCATCTCGCCGGAGTAATCCGTCGAGGCCACCCACAGGCGCAGGATGTCGGCACCATACTGGTTCATGACCTCATGCGGATCGACCACGTTGCCCTTCGACTTGGACTGCTTGTGGCCCTTCTCGTCGACGGTGAAACCATGGGTCAGCAGTTGCCGATACGGCGGATGGCCATCGATGGCCGAGCCGGTCAGCAGCGAGGAATGGAACCAGCCGCGGTGCTGGTCCGAGCCCTCGAGGTACAGATCGGCACGCGGCCCCTGCTCATGCCCCATGGGGTGAGAACCGCGCATCACGTGACGATGTGTGGTGCCGGAGTCGAACCACACGTCCAGGGTATCGGTGACCTTCTCGTAGTCGCCGGCCTCGTCGCCCAGCAGCTCGGCCGGGTCCAGGCGGAACCAGGCATCGATGCCCTCGGCCTCGACGCGCTGGGCGACCTCTTCCATGATCTCCACGGTACGTGGATGCAGCTCGCCGCTCTGCTCGTGCAGGAAGAAGGGAATCGGCACGCCCCAGTTACGCTGACGCGAGATGCACCAGTCGGGACGGTTGGCGATCATCGAGTGCAGGCGCGCCTTGCCCCAGGACGGGGTGAAGGCCGTCGCCTCGACACCGGCCAGGGCCCGGTCACGCAGGGTGCGACCATCATGACCGGTCAGGTCCATGCCCACGAACCACTGCGCCGTGGCGCGATAGATCACCGGCGTCTTGTGGCGCCAGCAATGCATGTAGCTGTGGGTGATCGGCTGATGCGCCAGTAGCGCCCCCGCTTCATCCAGCTGGGTGACGATCTGCGGGTTGGCCTTCCAGATCAACTGGCCGCCGAACAGCGGCAGGTCGTCCACATAGTGGCCATCGCCCTTGACGATGCTGATGAAGTCCTGGAACTCGATGCCGTAGCGACGGCAGGACTCGAAGTCATCCACGCCGTGCACCGGGGCCGAGTGGACGATGCCCGTGCTGCCTTCCTCGACGGTGACATAGTCGGCCAGGAACAGCGGCGAACGACGCGCGTAGAGCGGATGCGCGAAGGCGATCAGCTCCAGGTTCTGTCCCTGGGTGGTGGCCAGCACCTCGCCCTGCAGGCCGAAGCGCTCCAGGCAGCTCTCGACCAGTTCCTCGGCCAGCAGCAGCAGGCGCTCGCCGACGTCGACCAGCGCATAGGTGACCTCGGGGTGCACGTTCAGCGCCTGGTTGGCGGGGATGGTCCAGGGCGTGGTGGTCCAGATGACCACGGCGGCCGGCTTGGCCAGCCCGCCCAGCCCGAAGGCCGCCGCCAGCTTGTCGTCCTCGGCGCAGGGGAAGGCCACATCGATGGCATCGGACTGCTTGTCGGCGTACTCCACCTCGGCCTCGGCCAGCGCCGAGCCGCAGTCGAAGCACCAGTTGACCGGCTTGAGTCCCTTGAACACATAGCCGCCCTCGACCAGCGAGGCCAGGGCGCGGATCTCGCCGGCCTCGTTGGTAAAGTCCATGGTGCGATACGGCTTGGCCCAGTCGCCGATCACCCCCAGGCGGATGAAGCTGTCACGCTGTCCCTCGATCTGCTCGGCGGCATACTCGCGGCACAGCGCCCGCGCCTGATCCGGCGCCAGGTGCTTGCCGTGGGTGGTTTCCACCTTGTGCTCGATGGGCAGACCATGACAATCCCAGCCCGGCACGTAGGGGGCATCAAAGCCCGCCAGGTTGCGCGACTTGACGATGATGTCCTTGAGGATCTTGTTGAGCGCATGACCGATATGAATGCCGCCATTGGCATAGGGAGGGCCATCGTGCAGCACGAAGGGCTCGCGTCCGCGGCGTGCCTCGCGCAGACGATGATAGAGGTCCATGTCCTGCCACTGGGCCACCCGAGCCGGCTCGCGCTTGGGCAGCATGCCACGCATCGGGAAGTCGGTTTCGGGCAGATTCAGAGTGTGTTTGTAGTCGCTCATATCCTGGGGGTCAGCCGTCATCAGGGTCGGCGGGCGAGCCCGCCGAGGAATCGGAAAACACGGCCTCGCGCGCCAGCGGCGCCGATGCCAGAGGGAGAGAATCGGCGCTCGCCGTCTCGGCAAAGAAACGCCGCGCCCGCGCCTGATCGGCACGAATCTCGGCCTTGAGCGCTTCGAGGCCATCGAATTTCAGTTCACCACGCAGCTTGGCGCAGGGCGTCACCGTCAGCCGCTGGTCATACAGCTCGCCCTCGAAGTCGAAAAGATGCACCTCGAGCACCGGGCAGACGCTGCCCACCGTGGGACGCCAGCCGATATTCGCCACGCCATCGGCCGGGCGGCCGTCGGGCAGCTCGACCTTCACCGCATAGACGCCCTGCAGGGCCAGCGGCAACGGCGGCTGCGGCAGGTTGGCAGTGGGCACGCCGATGGTGCGGCCGAGCTGGCGGTCACGCACCACCCGGCCTGACAGCCGATACGGGCGTCCCAGCATGCTGGCGGCCTGCTGGAAGTTGCCACAGGCCAGCATGGTGCGTACCCGCGTGCTCGAGACCCGCTCGCCGTCCAGCAGGAAGGTCCGCGTATGCTCGACCTCGAAGCCGGATTCCGGCCCGACGGACTGCAGCAGCTCGAAATCGCCCCGGCGGTCGCAGCCGAAGCGAAAATCGTCGCCGACCACCAGATGGCGTACGCCCAGCCCCTGCACCAGCACGCGCTCGATGAACTCCCGGGCCGTCAGGCTGCGCAGGGCGTCGTTGAACGGCAGGCACAGCACCCGGTCGGCCCCCAGCTCGTCGAGCCGGCGCACCTTGTCACGCAATCGGGTCAGTCGCGGCGGCGCCTGGTCACCGGCGAAGAATTCCCGCGGCTGGGGCTCGAAGACCACCACCGTGACCGGCAGCGACAACGCCCTCGCGCGCTCGAGCAACTGCTCGAGAATCGCCTGATGGCCACGATGCACCCCATCGAAATTGCCGATGGTGGCCACGCAGCCACGATGTTCGTCGCGCAGATTGTGCAACCCTCGAATCACTTGCATAGGCGATGTTCGCGCAGAGTCTGCATTGGTGGAAAACGTCCTCGAGCCGCAACCCGGTCGCCCGGGTTGGCCGGCCTTGCGTAAAGGGGTCGATTATAACGGACCCGGCGCCCGCTGACAGCCGCGTTGATCCCGGGCCGGCCCTGCGTCTCGTCAGCTTTTCATGCGGAAATGGCGCAACCGCACGCCCGTGGCGGCCAACCAGGCGAAATACACCGCCGCACCACTGACCACCAGCAGGGCCATCCAGCCGGCACGCCACGGCAGCGACCAGGCCAGCCACTCACGCCACCCCGGCGCCAGCCAGGTCAGCAGCAGCCCCATAACCAGGCACCCCCCCAGCAACTGCACGGCATAGCGGCCCCATCCGGACTGAAAGACCATGATCCCGCGCCGGTACAACAGCGTGCCCAGCAGGCCGGCATTGACGAAGCCCGACAGCGCCGTGGCCAGTGCCAGGCCGGCATGCGCCAGCGGCCAGATCAGTATCAGGTTGAAGACCATGTTGGCGCCCATGGCGATCATGCCGATGGTCACCGGGGTCCTGGTATCCTGGCGGGCGAAGAAGCCCGGCGCCAGCACCTTGATCAGCATGAAGGCCACCAGCCCCACCGAGTAGGCGCGCAGGCTCATGGCCGCCATCTGGATGTCGTGATCGGTCATCGCCCCATAGTGGAAGAGCGTGATCAACAGCGGCTCGGCCAGCACCACCAGCGCCAGCGCCGCCGGCAGGCCGAGCAGCAGCACGGCGCGGATCGCCCAGTCGAGCATCTTCGCGAAATGCTCCGGCGACTGCTCGGCGTGCCGCTTGGACAGGGCCGGCAGGATCACCGTGCCGATCGCCACGCCGAACACCCCGAGCGGCAGCTCTACCAGGCGGTCGGAATAGTACAACCAGGAGACACTGCCGGCCGCCAGCAGCGAAGCCAGCACGGTATCCAGCAGCAGGTTGATCTGTGCCACCGAGACCCCGAACATCGCCGGCGCCATCAGCTTGAGAATGCGTCGCACACCCTCGTGGGCAAAGTCAGGCCAGGGTCTGGGCAGCAGGCGCAGGCGCGCCAGAAACGGCACCTGAAAGGCCAGCTGCGCCGCGCCGGCGATCATCACCCCCCAGGCCAGCGCCATGGCCGGCTCGCTGACCAGCGGCGTGAGCAGCATCGCCGCCCCCACCAGCGAGAGATTCAGCAGCACCGGCGTGAAGGCCGGCACGGCAAAACGCCCCCAGGTGTTGAGCACGCTCCCGGCGAAGGCCGTCAGCGAGATCAGCAGCAGATACGGGAAGGTCAGGCGCAGCATGTCGGCGGTCAGCGCCAGCTTTTCCGGGTCGCGGGCAAAGCCGGGAGCGAAGCCCCAGGCCAGCCAGGGCGCGGCCAGCATCGCCAGGGCCGTGATCAGCAGCAGCACCGCCGCCAGGCTACCGGCCACCGCATCCAGCAGCTCGCGCACCTCTTCCCGGGTGCGCTGGGTGGCATATTCCGACAGCACCGGCACGAAGGCCTGATTGAAGGCCCCCTCGGCGAACAGGCGACGCAGGAAGTTGGGCACCTTGAAGGCCACGAAGAAGGCATCCGCGCCCTGACCCGCGCCGAACAGGGTGGCGATGACCATGTCACGCACCAGCCCCATCACCCGCGAGAGCATGGTCATGCTGCTGACGACCATGCCGGAGCGCATCAGGCCGCCGCGGCGCGGCGCCACCTGCTGGGCGGCGTCCTCATCGGCGGCCGGCTCGGTCGCCGGCTGCGTCGGCTCGGTGGGCGGTTGGGGATCAGTCACGAAGCACTTCCTCGCCGGACCAGGCGTGATTTCGGGTCGGCCACACGGCGCTCAGCCACAAAAAAACCGGCCGCAGCCGGTTTTTCGATGAGGCGAGCACGAGAGGCTCGCGACGCCTCATGGGCATCCGGCGCTATTACGCGGCCAGGGCCTTGATGCGCTTGTTGAGGCGGCTCTTGATGCGAGCGGCCTTCTTCTTGGACAGCGCATCCTTGTCGGCGATGCGGTCGATCACCGGCTGGGCCTGCTTGAAGGCATCCATGGCCTGAGCGTGGTCGCCGCCCTTGATCGCCTTGATGACCTTCTTGACGTAGGTGCGAACCATGCTGCGCTGGCTGGCGTTATGGACACGACGTTCTTCCGCCTGACGGGCGCGCTTGCGGGCTTGCTTGCTGTTAGCCACTGACTGTCTCCTTGGAGAAAGTTGTCACCGCCGACTCGGGCGGTTGTAATAACATATTGATCCAACAGGGATAATAAAGCTCCCCGTAGGCCTGGCCATCTGGCCGATCACGCCGCTGGGCGCAATCGCTAACGGGCCGTGTCTGAGAGGATGGCGTATCCTATCATGCCGCGAACGAGCTTGCCAGCCTTGTCAAGTGCCGGCGCGACGACCTAGGCACTGCCTGAAAAATCGGCGAGCGAAGGCTAGACAAGGCGAAAATCTTTGAAAATGCGGAGTTTACAAGGAGTAAATGAGCAATTTGAGAAGATTTTCAACGCCGTATAGCCGAGCACAGGCAGTTTTCAGACAGTGCCTAGACAATGACCAGATTGTCGCGATGAATCAGCTCCGGCGACTCCATGTAACCGAGAATCGACTCGATCCGGTGGCTGGGCTGACCCAGCAGGCGGCCCACTTCACCGGCACCATAGTTGATCAGCCCCTTGGCGATACGCTGCCCCTGCTCATCCACGCAGACCACCATGTCGCCGCGCACGAAGTCGCCCGACACGCGCCGCACGCCCACCGGCAACAGGCTGGAGCCACGATCACGCAGCACCTTCACCGCCCCGTCGTCCAGGGTCAGGGTGCCTCGCACCTGCAGCTGGCCCGCCAGCCACCGCTTGCGCGCCGCCATCGGCGCCCGCTCGGGCAGCAGCAGGGTCCCCAGGCGCTCGCCGGCCAGCAGCCGCCCCAGCACATCGGGCTGACGCCCGCTGGCGATCACCGTGACTGCACCGGAACGCGCCGCTAGCCGCGCCGCCCGCACCTTGGTCGACATGCCGCCGCGCCCCAGGGCACCGCCGCCACCGGCCATCGCCGCCAGGCGCGGATCATCCGCCCGGCCCTCGGCAATCAGACCGGCATTCGGGTCATGACGTGGGTCGGCATCGTACAGCCCCTCCTGGTCGGTGAGGATCACCAACGCATCGGCCTCCAGCAGGTTGGCCACCAGGGCGCCCAGGGTATCGTTGTCGCCGAAACGGATCTCGTCGGTGACCACGGTGTCATTCTCGTTGACCACCGGCACCACCCCGAGCTCGACCAGGGTGCGCAGCGCCGAACGCGCATTCAGGTAGCGCTTGCGGTTGGACAGGTCATCATGGGTCAGCAGCACCTGGGCCGTGGTCAGACCATGGCGCCCGAAATGCCCTTCGTAACACTCGGTGAGGCCATTCTGGCCCACGGCCGCCGCCGCCTGCAGCGCATGCACCTCGGACGGCCGGGTCTGCCAGCCGAGGCGCACCATGCCCGCCGCCACGGCCCCGGAGGAGACCAGCACCACCTCGACGCCCTGGCGATGCAACTCGGCAATCTCGTCGACCCAGCGACCGATCGCCGGCTCATCAAGCCCCCGACCGTCGTTGGTCAACAAGGCACTGCCGATCTTCACCACGACACGCCGCATGCGCTTCAGCGCCTCGCGGTCAGGCACCTGTTCGAGATCGTTCATCGGCTCCTCGGCTTTCAAGATACGGGCTGCGGGCTACGAGTTCCGAGCTGCGAGGCGCGAGCATCAGGACCGAGCACAACCAGCCACTTCATCTGCCACATGCAGAAAATCGCCGAGCGCTGCAAAGCGCAAGGCGCACGGAGCGCAGAAAACGAGACATAACAAATAGTTAGGCGAGTTTTCTAGCACCGCGCAACGCCGCGATTTGCGCGCGCAGGCATTTCCTCAGGGTGCGTACTCGACTTCGACGTCGTACTCATCATCATCAAAGTCATCGTCGTCATCATCGGCCCGCTTGCGCTTGCGACCCAGCCGCGCCTCGGCACGCGCCACCGCCTCGTCTTCCATGCGGCGCTGCATGGCCTGCTCATGCTCGGCGGCTTCCTCGTCCTCGTTTTCCAGCTGGCGCTGCTCGGTCAGCCAGCGGTGCACGGCCTGCACCAGCACATCGGTGCCATCGCCGCTGATCGCCGAGACACGGAACACCGGCCCCTGCCAGTCGAGGCGGGCGACGATCTCGTCCGCCACCTTCTGACGCTCGTCTTCCGGCAGCAGGTCGAGCTTGTTGAGCACCAGCCAGCGCGGCCGCTCGGACAGCGTGGGCGAGAACTGGCCGAGCTCATGGGCGATGGACTGTGCCGATTCGACCGGGTCGCTCTCGTCGAAGGGCGCCACATCGACCACATGCAACAGCAGACGGGTACGCGTCAGATGCTTGAGGAAGCGCAGGCCGAGCCCGGCCCCATCCGAGGCCCCCTCGATCAGGCCCGGCACATCGGCCATCACGAAATGCTCATACTGGCCCAGCTTGACCACCCCGAGATTGGGCACCAGGGTCGTGAAGGGATAATTGGCGACCTTCGGCTTGGCCGCCGACACCGAGCGAATCAGCGTCGACTTGCCGGCATTGGGCATGCCCAGCAGGCCGACATCGGCCATCACCTTCATCTCGAAGCGCAGATTGCGCCGCTCGCCCTCGGTGCCCGGCGTGGTGCGCCGCGGCGCCCGGTTGGTGGACGACTTGAAATGAATGTTGCCCAGTCCGCGACGCCCGCCATGCGCCACCAGCACGACCTGACCGGCTTCGGTCACGTCGGCGATGACCTCGAGGGTATCTTCATCGATCACCGTGGTGCCCACCGGCACCTTGATGTGCAGGTCCTCGCCGGTGCGGCCGCTCATCTGCCGCCCCTGACCCTGCTGGCCGTTCTGGGCCTTGTAGAAGCGCTGATACTTGAAGTCGATAAGGGTGTTCAGCGCATCGTCCCCGATCAGATGGACACTGCCGCCATGGCCGCCATCGCCGCCATCCGGGCCACCCTTGGGCACGTACTTTTCACGGCGAAAGCTCAGGCAGCCATTGCCACCCTTGCCAGCCTCCACGATGACCGATGCTTCGTCGACGAACTGCATTACCTATTCTCCCGGCGACTCATGTCGCCATGATACAAGAAGGCCCCGCCATGGCGGGGCCTTCCTGCGAGGAGCCTGACCTGGTCAGGTGAGCATAGCGAAGTGCACGCAACACGAACACCTTCACCATCCAACGTCACCCGAACGGCGGCTCCCTAGAAGTCCGCGTCGCCTCAGGCAGAGACGATGCTCACGAACTTGCGGTTCTTCGGACCCTTGGTCTCGAACTTGACCTGACCCTCTTCCAGCGCGAACAGGGTGTGATCCTTGCCGATACCGACGCCTGCGCCGGCGTGGAACTTGGTGCCACGCTGACGGACGATGATGTTGCCCGGAACTGCTGCCTGGCCGCCAAAGAGCTTGACGCCAAGGCGCTTCGATTCGCTGTCGCGACCGTTACGGGTAGAACCCGCTGCCTTCTTGTGAGCCATTGCAAATACCTCGCTCGTTCAGGGGATGGGCCGCTTACGCGGAGATCCCGGTGATCTTGACTTCAGTGAACCACTGGCGGTGGCCCTTGCGCGTCATGCTGTGCTTGCGGCGACGGAACTTGATGATCTTGATCTTGTCACCACGGCCGTGGGACACGACCTCGGCGGAGACCTTGGCACCGTCGACGTTCGGCGCACCGACCGTGACGTCATCATCGTTGCCCACCAGCAGGACATCATCGAACTCGATGGTGTCGCCGGTCGGCACTTCCAGTTTCTCGAGCTTGAGCGTCTGGCCTTCCTGAACGCGGTACTGCTTGCCACCGCTCTTGATAACTGCGTACATGTCTCTCTCCAGGACTCATCAGGGGTTGGCTCTTCGTCGGCCTGCTTCGAGTGGCACCCCTCTTGGTACCATCTGACAGGGAGCGAGATGAGTGGGTCGCGGATTATAACGATGAAAGCCCGCGCCTTCAACTGCCATCAGCGCCGACCAGTCGACCCCGGATCGGCACGCTTGACGCCCCACAGGGGGGCCCATAGCATGGCACTCAACGGATCACGCCGCCTGCCAGCGCGGCTCGTCATCCCCCTCTCATCGCACTGCCACGATTATTGCCCCCATGCCAGCCACCACCGCGCCGACACAGCTCAGCACGCCCGACACGCCCATCCACGCGGTGGTCGCCCACGACTTCGACGCCGTCAACCACACCATCCAGACCCAGCTCGCCTCGCGCATCCCGCTGGTCGAGGCCATCGCCCAGTACATCGTCGACAGCGGCGGCAAGCGCATGCGCCCGTTGCTGGTGCTGCTGGCGGCGCGCGCCCTGGGCTATGACGGCGACAAGCACATCACCCTGGCCACCCTGATCGAGTTCATGCACACCTCCACGCTGCTGCATGACGACGTGGTCGATGAGTCACACCTGCGCCGCGGTCGCGCCACCGCCAACGACGCCTGGGGCAACGCGCCCTCGGTGCTGGTCGGCGACTTCCTCTACTCGCGCTCCTTCCAGATGATGGTCGGCGTCGGTTCCATGCGCATCATGGAAGTGCTCTCCGCCGCCACCTGCACCATCGCCGAGGGCGAGGTCCAGCAGCTGACCAATGTGGGCAACCCGGACGTCGACGAAGCCGCCTACTTCGAGACCATCCAGGGCAAGACCGCCATGCTCTTCGAGGCGGCCTCCCACTGCGGCGCCCTGATCGCCGACGCCACCCCCGAGCAGGAAGCCGCCCTGCAGGCCTACGGCCGCTACCTGGGGCTCGCCTTTCAGCTCGTCGACGACCTCCTCGACTACCGCGGCGACGCCACGGCCATGGGCAAGAACGTCGGCGACGACCTCGCCGAAGGCAAGCCCACCCTGCCGCTGATCCAGGCCATGGCCACCGGCACCCCCGAGCAGGCCAAGGTGATTCGCCAGGCGATCCGCCAGGGCGGCCTCGAGCGGCTCGACGAAGTGCTGAGCATCGTGCACGAGACCGGCGCCCTGGACTACACCCAGCGCCGCGCCGACGACATGGCCGACAAGGCCCTGGCCGAGCTCGACAAGCTGCCGCCCTCCGAGTACCGCGACCGCATGGCCATGCTCGCTCGCCAGGCCGTCGACCGCCAGACCTGACCCCCGCCGCAGGGGCACCACGGCGCAACAGGGGCTTGCACGCAGCCCCAAAAAACGTATAATACGCATCCGTTGTCGGCCGCAAAGCCAACAATCAAAAAGCATCGGAGTATAGCTCAGCTTGGTAGAGCGCTGCCTTCGGGAGGCAGAGGTCGTAGGTTCGAATCCTGCTACTCCGACCAGGAATTCCGTAAAAACGGCCACTTAGCTCAAACGAGCAGTGGCCGTTTTTCGTTGCGGCAGCCAGGCGACATCACCGCCCCCCTCGTCGCCCCCCTTGTCCATCAGCAGCGGCCGGCTTCTATTAGTCCGTATGGGGTGCCGAGTCACTACTGCGGGTAGGTACCGGGCACCAGGATGTCGCTGGTCACGTCCTGGATATCGCGCAGGCCGCAAAGGGCAAGGGTGGTGTCGAGTTCCTTGCGGATGATTTCGAGACATTCGTTGACGCCTTCTTCGCCCTTGGCGCCGAGCCCGTAGAGGTAGGCGCGGCCGATGTAGACGCCCCTGGCACCGAGGGCGATGGCCTTGAGCACGTCCTGGCCGGAGCGGATGCCGCCATCCATGTGCACCTCGACCCGATCGCCGACCGCGGCGACGATGCCCGGCAGGGCCTGGATCGAGGACAGCGCGCCATCGAGCTGGCGGCCGCCGTGGTTGGAGACGATGATGGCGTCGGCGCCGGCATCGACGGCCGACCGGGCGTCTTCCGGTTCCATGATGCCCTTGATGATCAACTTGCCGCCCCAGCGGTCCTTGATCCACTTGATATCGTCCCAGCTCAACGAGGTGTCGAACTGGGAGGCGGTCCAGGCCGCCAGCGATTCGAGGTTGGTCGCATCGTCCACATGCCCGGCGATGTTGCCGAAGGTGCGGCGCTTGGTGCGCAGCATGCCGAGCCCCCAGCGCCACTTGGTGGCCAGGTTGGCGATGGTCGGCAGTGTCGGTTTCGGCGGGACCGAGAGGCCGTTGATCACATCCTTGTGGCGCTGACCCATGATCTGCAGGTCGGCGGTCAGCACCAGCGCCGAGCAGCCCGCCGCCCTGGCGCGATCGATCAGCCGGGCGATGTAGTCCTTGTCCTTCATGACGTAGAGCTGGAACCAGATCGGGCGCGAGGTGTGGGCGGCCACGTCCTCGATGGAGCAGATGCTCATGGTCGAGAGCGTGTAGGGAATGCCGAAGCGCTCGGCGGCGCGGGCCGCGAGGATCTCGCCATCGGCATGCTGCATGCCGGCCAGCCCTGTCGGGGCTATGGCCACGGGCATGGCCAACGATTCGCCGAGCATGGTCGTGCCCAGCTGACGGTTCGACATGTCGACCATGACCTTCTGGCGAAAGCGAATCGCCGCCAGATCCGTTTCATTGGCGCGGTAGGTAGTCTCGGTCCAGGAACCCGAGTCGGCGTAGTCATAGAACATGCGGGGAACACGACGACGCGCCAGGCGCTGCAGGTCATCTACACAGGTGATGGTCATGCGCTATCAACTCCTTCCGTGTCAGGCAGCCACCCCTCGGGTCGTTCGCATCAGGGGCCACCGGGGCTCAGTATACCCTCGCCCATCGCGGTCGCGACAAGCCGACGTCACTCGTCATGGTTGATCTGCAGATTGGACTTCTTCGAGGCGCCGTTGCTGGCCTGCCAGGAGAGGCGGATGTCCAGCCGGTGGTAGTCGTCTTCCTTGCGTGCCGTGACCTTGAGGTGCAAAAGCCCTCTGGGTGCCAGGCGGATTTCGCCGTGGTCATCGGAGAAGGACAGCACGCCCTTGGCCAGCCCCTTGGTGATGGCCTTGAGGATGTCCTGGGCGCCCTTGATGCTCTGCAGGGATTCGTGCCGGAAGAGGTTCTTTTCGGTCTTCATGACGATGCAGCCTTTGACTTGGGGGACGACGCCCGGGAGGTGGCGGCGGCGAGCTCGTGTGCCGGGTCGAAGACCCTGGCATGCGGGTAATCATTGCTGATGCCGATCACCTGCCCCGCCGGGTGAATGATGGTGGCGCCCATGCCCGGGCCGCTCAGGCCTTCCTTGCGCCGTGAGTGGCGATCCAGGGTGATATCGCCATCGAGGTGCAGCATCCCGCAGCGCATCCGCCACTGCTGGCCGCGGGTGAGGTTGATGTGGCCATGCACCACGGCATGGATGCCCTGCTCATGCAGGCGCGCCATCCCGGGTTCGGTCAGGGGAAAGTCGACCGAGCGATACTTGGTGCGCAGGGTGTTGGCCAGGGCGCCGTAATAGAAGCCACAGGGGTCCTCGACCACGGCCCTGTCGAAACGCCGGTTGAGCCCCGCCACGCCCTCCGCGGCGATGATCCCGGCGACCTCGTCATCGAGGCCGGCATGCACGAACAGAAAAGCGCCTTCCCGATGGGCCAGGCACATGCGCTGGAAAAACCAGGCGAACTCGCCCTTGGGGTGCAGGAAGAGCTCGCGCAGCTTGAGAGCGGCCGCGTACACCTGACGCAGCGACAGGCCGGCCCTGTCGCAGGCGGCTTCGAAGTGGCCGACCTTCTTGCGCAGGCGGGCCAGTTCCTTGTCGATGGCACCTTGCGGCATGAAGCCCTCGGCCAGCGCCGGAAAGGTCGCGAACCAGGAGTCGCGGGGTAAGAGGCGGCGCCGACAGACCTTGCTCGAGGGGATCCCGGCAAGCGCTTCGGCACTGTCGTCCAGATACTCGGCATGGATCTCCTGCAGCAGGGGGATGACCTTGCGGCCCATGCGAACGAAGAGGTGTTCGGTGCGCGGCGAGCGTTGCCGCTCCAGCGCCATCAGGCCCATCAGCAGCCGCATGTCGTGGTTGCCGGCGAGCAGGGTGACCCGGGCGCCGCTGTCGATCAGTTGCTGCAGGCTGCGCAGCATGGCCAGGTTGCTGGGCCCCTTGTCGAGGCAGTCGCCGCCGATGATGAAGCGTCCCTTGCGGCCCGGCCTGGTCAGTGTGAAGTCGCCGAGCCCGGGACCGGTCTTGCTGACGCCACCGCTGGCCACCAGCGAGGCCTCGAAGGCTTCGGCGTCGGCATGCGGATCGGAGATAAAGAAGAGGCGACGCTTGGGCCAGCTCAAGACGTTGCCGGCCAGGGCCTGCTGTAGGCGACCCGGCGCGTCATCGGGCGTCCAGGCCTCCGCCCGGGTCGGCAGGGTACGCGACAGCCAGTCGGCCCCCTGGTAGCGCGGCAGATGCCGTGACAGCCGGCGCGTGGCAGCGGACGCTGCCTTCTTGCCGACCCTTGTGCCAGCCTTCTTGTCGACCTTGCGGTCAGCCTTGTGGTCGAGCTTCTTGCTGGCTTTGCCTTTCGCCATGCGCGGGCTCCGGAAAACGCGAAATAGGTCCAACCGAACAGCGTATTGCACCCGGATGACGAGGCCATGACAGTCACCCTGGGGGTGTGCGACTCAGTCGGCGTGAGCGTCGTCACGCTGGCGTACCTTCCAGTGGCCGGCGATGTGACGCCAGCGGCCATCCGCCAGGCGCTCCACCAGCACCGGGCTGGCGTGATGCATGCTCAGGCGGGGAATATCCTCGGCCGCCAGCACGCCGAGATGATAGGCGGCATGACGAAAGGCCGCGCCATGGCCGACGAACAGCTTGACGCTATCCATTGATGCCTCCTCGGCCAGGGCCTGCATGCGGGTCTCGAGGTGTCGGGCGACGCGTTCGCCGGCCGTCATCAGGGACTCGGCACCCGGCAGCGGCAGGCAGAAATGCGGATTCGATTTCCAGTCCTCCGGCAGCTCCCCGCAGCGCGGATCGGCGGCCACGACCCGGCGGATCTGTTCGGCGCTCAGATTGGCGGCCGTGCCCAGGCCGCGTTCGGCCAGTGCCATGAAGCTCTCGACCCGCAGGCCGGGAGACGCCGTGGCCAGGCCATCACGCAGGTAGCCGGCCGTCTGCCAGGCACGCAGCAGTGCTGAACTGTCCACCACCTCGACCAGCTGCCAGCCTTCCGCCTGGAGCAACTCGCCGAGCATGCGGCAGGCCGCAAGCGCCTGGCGCCGGCCGAGCTCGGTCAGCGGGAAGGGCTGGTGGGCGCTGGGCGTGTCCGGCAACTGCTGGTAGTCACCATGCCGGATCAGCCCCGCAATGGTGCGTGGCGACGTCATGCCGGCCCCTCGGCCTGCAGGCGTTCGATCAGCGAGCGCAGCTCGACCACCAGCGAGGGCTGTTCGAGGTGCTCGGTGGCCGCTTCGGCGGGCAGCCAGCGCCGCGTTCGCTGGGGCTCCTCGCGGTGCTGCTCGGGCAGCTGGTCATCGACGCGCATGGCGAACAGCGTCACCCCACAGCGGGCGCCCCACTTGGCATGCGGGTAATGGCCGGGCGTCACCTCGGCGATCTCGCCGCTGATGCCGGCTTCCTCGCGGGCCTCCTTGAGGGCCGATTGCGCCGCGCTCAGGCCGGGCTCGACGATGCCCTTGGGCAGGCTCCAGTGGCGATTGCTGCTGGAGCCGATCAACAGCACCTCGAGCTGGCCATCGCGCCAGCGAAACGGCAGCACGGCTGACTGGGTGTAGTAGTAGGCCGGCCGCGGACGCCGTTCGATGCCGTCGGGCGTGGTGAAGACGAAACCCTCGGGCAGGGTCTTGGCCCGCTGCACTTCCAGCAAGCGGGCGTTGCCGGCGGTCAGGGACGACCAGCTGCCCTCCAGCGCCAGCCGCACCAGGGTGGCGGTGGGCAGGCGCTTGCCGTCGTCGCCCTCGGGCAGCGGGTCGGGCAGCAGCCAGTCGGCGAACTCTTCCAGTGCCGGGTTGTGGCCTACCACCATCAGCCGCTCGACCGCGTCGCCACTGGCGGCAACCAGGCGCGCCAGTTCCTCCGCATCGGCCTCGTAGAGACTGGGCTCGAGTGTCACCTCGGCTACCGTGCAGCCCATGGCCTTGGCACACTTCTCGGCGGTGGCCCGCGCCCGCTCGGCCGGCGAACTGAGTATGCGCTGGGGCACAAGCTCATACTCGGCCAGCCAGTCGCCGATGCGCTGGGCACCGAGCTTGCCGCGCTTTTTCAGCGGACGCTGGAAATCACTGACGGGCTTCGACCAGTCGGACTTGCCGTGGCGCAGGAGGAGGAGTTCTCGGGTCATGCCGGGCGCTCCATCAAGGGCTTGAGATGATGTTCGACGAGGGCGGCAAAATCGACGCCACCCCTGACAGCGTAGACGGGTGTCGTCGCCAGCAGGTCCAGATAGGGCCTGGCATCGAGCGTCTCGCCATCGGCCTGAAAGTTGCCGTCCGGCGCCTGATAGAAGGGCCCCGGCGACTTCATGACGGCAGCCAGCAGCTCGGGGTGCTGCCGCGGGTCGATGCGCGTCATGGTCAGCGGGTGCGCCTCGTCGCGCTGCCAGTCGAGGATGACCAGGGCCCCCAGCGGCGCCCGCGAGACGCTGCGCTCCGGGCCGTAGATATCAGCCACGGGCACATCGTACTTCTCCTCCAGCGACCACAGCTCGGCGCTTGGCAGCGCTTGCAGGGCCGCCCGACGCGCCTCCGGCAACAGCTCCACCAGGCGGGGGTTGTGCAAGGCGGTGCCGGGGTTGATGCGCGGCTGCTTGGGCACACCTGCGGCCTGCAGGGTCTCGCCCCGGCGCTTGAGGAAGAGCCGGTCATTGGTCAGAAAGCGCGCCCCGGGGGTGTCCATGGCGTGCAGCATGGCGGTCGACTTGCCGCCGCCGGAGAAGCCGGCGATGGCCACCGCCCCGCCCGCGCCAACCAGCGCGGCGGCATGACAGACCTGCCAGCCACGCTGCTGAAGATGGTTCATGGTCTGGGCGAGGATGAAGTTGATCACCTGGTTGTCATGCGCCAGGCAGGGGCCGGCGGCCATGCGTTGATCGGCACTCTGCAAAAAGACCAGGCCGGTGCGCACCTTGCGCACCAATCGCCCGCCCGGCAGGTCATGATAGCTGTCCTTGCGCCCCTGCTTGCCGGGCTCCCGCGACCAGTCGATGAAGTCGACCGCCAGGGCCGGTGGCGCCCCCTCGATGATCTCGATGTCGAGACACTCCGGCGTTGCCTCGGCGGCGTCACACCGGCAGTGCGCGAAGTACTCGGCCAGGCACTCGAGCATGGCCGGCGAGTTGCTGCGCAGGCGCAGGCTGCAGTCACCCATGGCCAGCACCAGCGGCGCCTCGAGCAGGCGCGCCTCGCCACGCAGTATCTCGGCATATCGCGCCGGGCTGGCGTTGGCGACGCTCATAGCTGGCTCAGCACGTGGTCGAGGTAGGCGCCGGCGGCATCGATGCCCGCCCCCTCCAGGGCACCACGGAAGCCGCCGAAGGCCGAGACCTCGAAGACGATCGGGCCGTCGGGCGTCTCCGCCACGTCCACGGTGGTGAAGTCCAGTCCGAACGGCGCCTGGGCGCGGGTGGCCAGGTCGATGAGCGAGGCGTCCGGGGTAAAGGCCTCATAGCGCCCCCCGCTGTGGATGGTGGTGTTCCAGCTCGCGCCATCCTGTGGCACCCGCGCATAGGTGCCGAGGTAGCGACCGCCGACAAACACCATGCCCAGATCGCGACCGGGCAGCTCCACCCGGCGCTGCAGGTAGAGCATGGGATTGTCGCGCTGAAAGGCCGCCACTTCGGCCCGCAGCCTCTCCTCGGGCTGGTCCGCGGAGATCACGCCCATGCCGCGCGCCTTGGTCGAGAACAGCGGCTTGAACACCGCCTCGCCATAGCGCTGTACGGCGCGGCAGGCGCTATCGAGATCCTCGGTGACCAGCGTCTCGGGCATGGGGATGCCGGCCTGGTGCAGCGTCAGGGTGCCATCCAGGCGATTGATCAGGCCGCGCATCTTCTCGGGCCCGCTGAACACACGCACGCCACGCGCCTCGGCCATGCGCAGCAGCTCCAGGCGATCCAGCGTCGCCGGGCTGTACTCGGCGCTGATCTTCTTGACGATCAGCGCATCCAGCTCGCCGATGTCGCGGCCGTCATGCTCGAGACGGCCGCTGGCCAGGTCGAGGCTGACACGCTGCAGGTCGATCACCGCGCGAAAGCCGGTGCGCTGCTCGATGGCATCGGCCAGCACTTCCGTGGACCACTTGCCGGGGATACCCACCACACCGATCCTGGGGTTAGTCAACGAAAATCTCCTTCAGGGGCAGTCGGAAACGGTCCGCCTTGTCGAGGTCGGCCGTCAGGACCCGCTCGAGCAGATAGCGGGCACGCAGGAACATGGCATTGGCCAGTGACGGGTCGAGAATGAAACGCGTCGAGGTGGCGAAGGAACGCGCCAGCCCCAGCGCCAGCCGTAGCTCGAAGGTGGTGTCGCCCTGGCTGACGGCGTAGCGACGCGCCACGCGATAGAACTCCCGGGCCAGTCCCATGATGCGCTGACGCAGCGGGACATCGCGGATCTGCAGGCGGTAGTTGGAGACCATGAACACCGAGACATCCTGCACGTAATCCATGTAGCTGGAGCGATGCAGATCGATGAAGTTGATGCGTCGCTCCAGCGGGTCATAGATGATGTTGTCGACGTTGAAGTCGCCGTGAATATAGACCGAAAACGGCGCCGGCAAGGCGGCTTCCCGGCGCCTGGCACGCGCCACCAGGTCATCGAAGGCCAGCAGCTCGACCCCGCACAGCGAGGCGCCACTGTTCCTGAATTCCGGGTGAATCTTGTAGACCTCGTCGAGGCGCTTCTCGAGCTGCTGCATGTAGCCCGCCGCCACCGACTGGGCGGTCCAGGTCTCGCGCCATACCGACTTGAGAGTCCGGGTCAGGCGCTGGAGGGCGTCATCGAGCAGCTCGGGGGACTCATTGAGGAGGATGTTCTCGAAGGTCAGCCCCGGCAGATGCTCGATGAGCAGGGCCGCGGATTGTCCGCGTTTCCTGTAGGAGAGAATCTTCGGCGCCAGGCCCGGGTAGATCTCGTGCCAGCTCTCGACGCCCTGGCGCTCTTCCTTGACCTTGCGCTTCAGGCCGTCCTTGAAGACCGCCACATAGTCGTCGTCATCGCCGTTCGAGATGCCCGAGATACGACTGCCGGAACGCGTCTCGGCAATGGGCGCCAGGCTGAGGTCATCGCCCTCGCCTGCCGCCAGCTCCTCGACCAGCGACTGCAGGGAATAGTACCGCTCGAAGTTCACCGACTGGCCGAGGTTGGCCGAGATGATGACTTCACTGAGGTGGCGCAGCACGTCGCCCATCTGCTGGCTGATCTGGGCCACGAACAGCGCCCGGGTCAGGTCCTCGGTGTTGTTGTCGGGCTTCTTGAGAGCCGCCACGCCCTCGTCGATGCGCTTGCGGGCCCGCTTCTGCAGCTTCTCCTGCAGACGACCGACTTCCAGGGCACGCTGGGTGTCACTGTCGAGCAGGGCCGACTCGACCTGGCCGATGCCCGAGCGCACCAGCTCGATCATGGCGCCGAAGGCGGCCGGCGACAACGCCGACAGGTCGTCGACACCGCCGAGCTGACGAATACTGGCGCGGCCGAGCTCGGTCAGACGGTCGAGATCGGTGGCCACCATCTCCAGGCTGCGCAGGACGCGGCGCCGGGCCTCGCCGGTCTTCTTGCGCGACAGCAGGCGCACGCACTCGGCGTGAATGCGCATCTTGAGATTGCGCGCATAGCCATCGCGATCGGATACGCGCCGGGCAATGGCCGCGCTCGGCGCTTCCAGGAAGGCCTGCAGATTGGCCAGTTGCGAGTCGACCTCGACACACAGGAAACGCAGGTTGTCCTGCAGGCCTTCAGGAAGTCGCGAGGTCATGAAACTCGCCCATGTAGAGTGGCCCGCTCGGAGCAGCGGAAGAGATCCCGGCCGACAGCACCTCCGGCAACACCTCGCCCAGATAGGCCGGCGAGAAGCGACAGTCCGGCAGCGACGCCACCGGCAGCCAGGCGACACCGGTCTGGCGCTTGTCGGGGCTGGGGCCGTTGTGCGGCACATAGTCGGCCGCTACCCGGCAGCGGAACAGGAAGTCCACCTGGTGGCGTCGGGTGGCGGGTTCGCTCTGCTTGAGCTTGAAATAATCACCGACGCGCAGCAGCTCGGGGGCCAACACCTCGCAGCCGATTTCCTCGCGACATTCGCGCTGCAGGGCCGCGAGCAGGGTTTCACCGGTCTCCTGACCACCGCCAGGCAGGGCATGGAGGCCGCCCTGCTTGTGCAACAGCAGTAGATGTGAATCGCGCACAATCAACGCCCTGGCCGCATTGCGCACGCCGGGGATCAGCTCGGCCATACTCGGGTCACTCGAACTTCAGCGGGACCCACAGCATGCCACATTTCAGATGACATTTGCGTTAAGACCGGCAGCGGCCGGGAGGCGACAAGGGCGACAAGCCCAGCCAAAAAAGGCACTCTGTGGACCAGGAGACTATCGAAACAAGGGTCGATGGCATGACCAACATCCGCGTCACCCGCACCGCGCAGATTCCCGATCCACTGCGGGTCCAGCGCTATCAGAAGGCCCCCGAGCTGGGCCCGCCGCTTCTCTTCTTCAGCGGCGGTTCGGCACTCAACGGCCTGTCCCGTCGCCTGCAGCATTACACCCACAATTCGATCCACCTGGTCACGCCCTTCGATTCCGGCGGCAGCTCGGCCAAGCTGCGCGAGGCCTTCGCCATGCCGGCCATCGGCGACCTGCGCAGCCGGCTGATGGCGCTGGCCGATGATTCCATCCTGGGGCACCCGGAAGTCTACCGGCTGTTCACCCACCGGCTGTCCGCGGAGGCCAGCCAGGCCACGCTGCTGGCCACCCTGGACGAGCTGATTGCCGGCCGCCATTCACTGGCGGCGGACATCCCCAACCCCATGCGGCGGTTGATCTGCAATCAGCTCGGCTTCTTCCGCGAGGCCATGCCCGAGGACTTCGATCTGCGTGGCGCCAGCATCGGCAACCTGATCCTGGCCGGCGGCTACCTGAACAACCATCAGCAGCTCGACCAGATCATCTTCCTGTTCTCCAAGCTGGTGCATGTACGCGGCACGGTGCGCGCCGTGGTCAACAAGGACTATCACCTGGCGGTCACCCTCGCGGATGGTCGCCAGGTGGTCGGCCAGCACCGCATCACCGGCAAGGAAGTCGCCCCCTTGAACTCCCCCATCGCCCACCTGGCGCTCTCCGCCAGTCGCGATGAATTCGTTCCCGTCAGCGCCGGCCTGCGCAAGAAGAACCGCCGTCTGATCGCCTCCGCGGAACTGATCTGCTACCCGCCGGGCAGCTTCTACTCCAGTCTGCTGGCCAACCTGATGCCGGAAGGCGTCGGCCGGGCCGTGCATGCCAACCCCTGCCCCAAGGTCTTCATCCCCAACTCGAGCCCCGACCCGGAATTGACCGGCATCGACCTGGCGCAGCAGATCACCATCCTGCTCGACACCCTGCGCCGCGATGTCGGCGCGGACTGTCCGGCCCATGAACTGCTGGACTTCGTGCTCCTCGACAGCCGCCACGGTGACTACACCGGCTCGCTGTCCACTGATTTCGTCGAGTCGCTGGGTATCACCCTGATCGACACCCGGCTGGTCAAGGACGCTTCGGCCTCGCGCTACGACCCGGACCTGCTGGCGACCGCCCTGCTGTCCCTGGTCTGAGAGGCCGGCGGTCCCGCGACCGGCTCCGCTCTGTTACGCTCGCCCTTTATTCAAGAGCGGATAGCAGACGTCATGGCAGGCAACTCCAGCAAGCGGCGCCCCTATCAGGTGGCGGAGACCATCAAGGACTGGATCGTCGAGCAGCAGCTCAAGCCCGGCGACCGTCTGCCCGGCGAGGCAGAGCTGATGGCACAACTCGGGGTATCGAAAGGCACGGTGCGCGAAAGCACCCGCGTGCTGGAGGCCCAGGGGCTGGTGAAAACGCGCACCGGCCCCGGCGGCGGCGCCTTCGTGAGCGCCATGAGCGAGTCCCGGGCCATCTCGCTGATGAGCCATTACCTGTTCTTCCAGGATATCTCGATCCACGACATCTACCAGATTCGCCTGGCCCTGGAGCCGGGGCTCGCGGCCTCGCTGGCGGGTCGTGTCGGCGCGGATGACATGGCACGCCTGCGCGCCAGCCTGCACAGTTATGCCCACACGGCCTGTGATGCCGAAGAGGAGCGCCAGCAGCACATCGACTCGCTGGACTTTCACCTCATGCTCGCCGAGCTATCCGGCGGCAATCCGCTGCTGAGCTTCATCATCCGCTTCACCACCCAGATCCTCTCGGACCTGACGATCTATCGTCGCCTCTACGAACCGGCCACCCATGACCTGGGCACGACCGGCTGCCGCTACCACGCCGATATCCTCGACGCCATCGAGGCCGGTGATGCCGAGCAGGCCCGGCGCATCATGCACGAGCACCTGGAATCGGCGTTGACGGTCATGAACCGCCAGGAGGCGCAGGTGCGTCGGGGTTTCCTGTCAGAAGCTTAAAAAGCACATCCGCCACGATCAACGTCAAACTCGTTCGCGCATGCCCTGCAGGAAGGCCATGATGACGCGCGTCGCGGCATCGGCGTCATCGGCGGTGATCGCCTCGTCGGGGTGGTGGCTGAGGCCGTCGCGGCAACGCACGAACAACATGCCGATATCGGTCAGGTCGTGCATCGCCAGGCCATCATGCCCGGCGCCGCTGAACAGGCGCTCGGCCGGTTGGCCGCAGGCGGCGCTCGCCGTCTCCAGCGCCTCGATCATCCAGTCCGCGCAGTCCACCGCCTCGGCGCTGTAGGTCTGCTCCAGGTCGAGCGCCAGCCCACGCTGCTCGGCGATCCCGGTGAACGCGGATAACAGGCGATCGCGGCCGGCCTTGCGGACCTCGGGATCGGGGGAGCGCAGCTCCAGGGTGAAGGTCACCTCGGCGGGGATGACATTGACCGCATTGGGCCGCACCTCGAGCTTGCCAACCACGCCGACCAGGTCATCGGTGGCGTTGAGCACTCGGTCGGCCTCCACCACCATGGCCGAGGCACCGACCAGCGCATCGCGGCGGCCCGGCATGGGCGTGGTGCCGGCATGCCCGGCCTTGCCGGTTAGCGTGACGCGATGCCGCTCGATGCCGGTCAACGCGGTGACCACGCCCACGGCATGATCACGCTGCTCGAGTACCGGCCCCTGCTCGATATGCACCTCGCAGAAACCCAACACCCGCTCGGGGTCCCGGGCCAGGGCCGGGATGGCATCGGGGTTACCGCCGAAATCGCGCAGCGCCTCGGCCAGGCTCACGCCCTCGGCATCCGTGGCCTCAAGGCTCTGGGCGTCCAGAGTGCCGGCCAGGGCGCGGCTGCCGATCAGCGTCGACTGGAAGCGTGTGCCCTCCTCGTCGCCGAAGGCCACGACCTGAACGCCATAGGGCAGCTCGATCCCCTGCTCGCGCAGCGCCTTGAGTGCCATCAGCGGCAGGGCCACGCCCAGCATGCCATCGTACTTGCCGCCCTCGACGACCGTGTCCTGGTGGGAGCCCAGGATCAGCGTCGGTTCACCGGCCGCTGCCCGCGGGCAACTGCCGACCAGGGTGCCGGCGGCATCCAGCTCGGGTTCCAGACCGGCCTCACGCATCCAGCCGCGGATCAACTCGAGCACCGTCTGATGCTCCCGGCTGCAGAACAGCCGGGTCACTCCCGGCCCGGGCAGGGAGTGTTCGCCGGCGGCATCCAGCCAGGCCAGCAGCTCATGCCCCAGTCGGGCATCTTGCTCATGCATCGACATCATCATCTCCAGACCGGGCCCCGGCCATCGGCGACCGGGGCGCGGCAAGCATTGTCGTGATACCGGCGGCGAGCCGACATCAGTGGTGAGGCAGGGAGCCCAGGAAGGCCTGAAAATCCGCGGCCTCGACGCGCCCGGCCAGGGCACGCATCTCGGCCACCGGATCGACATCGGCCCAGTCCAGGCGCAGGTCGATCGGCGCCGTGTGGAATGACTCGATGCGCAGGGCCACCGAGCGACAGCCACGGACATCGCCGCCGGCGGCCAGCCCGGCCTCCAGGGCATCGATCAGGGCGCCGAGCAGGGCGCTGTCGTGGTGGTCGCGAAACACCGGGGAGCGACCTTCGGCCAGCACCGCCTGCGGGTCATCACAGGTCGCGGCCAGAAAGGCCTCGACCATGGCCCCGGCCACGCGATCATTGGCCAGCATGTTGCCGGCCGCCGCCACACCCGGGTAAAGCGCGGCGGACAGGGCCGGCTGGTTGGCCGTGCCGGTGTGCAGTTCCGCCCGGCCGGAGGCCTCCATCACCAGGCACTGGCGCCTGGCGGCATCGGCATCCGCCGCGGTGACGTCGTCCAGCACCTGCCGAGCGCTCAGACCGCCCTCGAGCCCCCGTCGGATGGTTTCCGGATACCAGGGGTTGGTGGCCAGCCCCTGGGTGGCACAGGCCCCGGTGCCCCGCCAGCAGTGGTTGACGTAGCCGCCCACCGCCACGCTACCGGTGGCGGCGAGACAGGCGGAGGTCCCTGTCTCGGGGTTCACGTGCACCAGCGACAGCGTCATGCTCAGTAGCCCACCAGATGGCCGATGATCAGACCACCCCAGCACAGCAGGTAGACCATGGCCATGAACGGCATGATGGCCTTGAGCCACTGCGCATAGGAGACCCGCCCGAGTGCCAGCATGGCCAGGGTCCCGCCGGAGGTCGGCACGATCAGGTTGGTCAGGCCGTCGCCCACCTGGAAGGCGGTGATCATCAGCTGGCGGCTCATGCCCACCAGGTCGGCCACCGGCACCAGGATCGGCATGGTCACCAGCGCCTGACCGGACCCGGACGGCACGAAGAGGTTGATCACGCCCTGGACGACACTCGCCATGACCGCGGCGAACATGATCGGAATGCCCTCGATCAGGCTGCTCAAGGAGTTGACGATGGTGTCGATGATCTGCGCCTGCTCGAGGATCACCTGAATCGACGCCGCCACCCCGATGACCAGCGCACCGGCGGTAACCCCCGCCGCGCCTTCCATCATCTGCTTGACGATGCCGTTGGCGCCGAGGCCATTGATGGCGCCGATGACAATCGCCAGCAGCAGGAAGATGCCGGCAATCTCGTTGATGTACCAGCCGGACATGAAGACACCGAACAGCATGGCCACCAGACCGCCGACGAAGACGCCCAGGGTCAGCCAGTCGCGCTTGCTCATGCGATAGTCACTCAGCTGCTTGCTGAGCGTCTCGGCATGTGGCGATTCCTCGAAGTCCATGCGCGTGACGCGCTTGCAGATATACAGCGACAGCAGAGACAGCGAGGTGACCACCAGCAGGGTACGCAACCAGGCGCCGGAGAAGGTCGGCAACTCGGCGATGCCCTGCGCCACGCCCACGGTATAGGGGTTGATCGGTGACAGCGCGAAGCCGACGCCGATGCCACCGACGGCCATGGCCGTGCCCACCAGGCTCGAGCAGCCGATGGCACTGGCGATCAGCACGGCGATCGGCACCAGGGCGATGTTGTTCTCGAAGCCCACGGCGACGCCGAAGAAGCCGTAGATGAAGGTGCCCACGGTGATGATCAGGTTGCGCCGCTGCACGCCGACGCGCCGCACCGCCACGCCGATGGCATTCTCCAGCGCCCCGCTCTTCTGCAGGATGTGGAAGAGCCCACCGGCGATGAAGACGATGAACAGATACTGCGAGGCCGAGATCAGCCCCTTGGGAATGGCCACGAAGATGTCGAAGGGATGGATGGCCGCCACATCCTTCAGATACTGGAAGGAATCCGGCACCACGGCGGTACGGCCATCGCGCATCACGCGCTCGAACTCGCCGGCCGGTATGAAGTAGGTCAGCACATAGGTGGCGACCAGGATCAGGAAGATCAGCACCATGGGGTCGGGGACCGTCCGGTACCACGGCTTGCGCGCCTGCTGCGCCTGGGCTTGTTGGTTCATGACGTTGTCCTTGTTATGAGTCAGACAGGGGTTGGATGAAGGGTCGAAAGCGGCATACCGAACGGCCAGGACAAGGCCTCGGGCGAATCGCCCCACACCGAAGCCAATTTATCATGATAAATTGGCGGGTCAATAGCGCCAGCCAGGCGCTGCATGCCGCGCTTCACGCATCGCCCGATGCCTCGAGCTCCTCGATGATGAACGCCTCCATGGCCTTGGCAGCCGGCGAGAGACTGGTCAGCCCAGCTCGACATCGCCGCTGACCACCAATAGCCGGACAAAATCCGCACAGGCTGAACCTCATCAGCCGGCTGAATAATCCATGAGTCGCGGTTCTCACGACTCATGCCCCCGTATCACCGGGACCGGTTGATACGCAGCCCATGCCGCCGCAGCTTCCTCACCACGCTGGGCTGGCTGATGCCGAGGCTCTCGGCGATGGCATAGGTCGAAGCCGCCTCGCGGCAGAGCCCGGCCAGGATATCCCGCTCGGTGCGTGCCAGGGCGGCCTGGAGTGTCTCGCCCTCGGCCAGACCACGGCGTCCGGAAGGTGCCTCCTCCGCCGGCGCCACGACCCGCTCAACGCCCCCTGTCTTTTCGGCCTCTTCCCGGGGCCGGATCACATCTTCGCCCGCCGAGAGCCAGGCCCGTTCCAGCCAGTTCTCGAGTTCACGCACGTTGCCGGGCCACTCCTGGCCCATCAGCATCTGCCAGGCATCCCGGGCAATGATCTTGTCGCGACCATAGCGTGTATTGAGTCGCTGCAGGTGGCGCTCGACCAGCCCGGGAATGTCCTCACGCCGCTCCCGCAGCGGCGGCAGGGTCACGGGAATGACGTTGAGGCGATAATAGAGATCCAGGCGGAAGCGACCGGCCTCGACGCTACGCGCCAGATCCTGGTTGGTGGCCACCACCAGACGAAAGTCGACACGCCTCGCTCGCGTGTCGCCAAGCCGCGTGATGAAGCCGTCCTGGATCACCTTGAGCAGCTTGGCCTGCATCGGCAACGGCAGCTCGCCGACCTCGTCCAGGAACAGCGTGCCGCCCTCGGCCTGCTCCATCAGTCCCGCCTTGCCACCCGGCGCAGCGCCACTGAAGGCCCCCTGCCGATAGCCGAACATCTCGGATTCGAAGAGACTCTCGGGGATCGCCCCGCAATTGACATCGACGAAGGGCCCCGCCTGCCGAGGACTCCAGCGGTGCAGTTGCCGTGCGAAAGCGGTCTTGCCGACCCCCGACTCCCCGAGCATCAACACCGTGGCATCCGTCGGCGCCACCCGCTTGAGCAACAGCGCGACCTCACGCATCAGCCCGCTGCGAGCCTCCAGATCCGACAACTCGATCTCGCCGCCGGCCTCTTCACCGCCACCTCGCCTCAGATGCTCGTTGAAACGTCGCTGCAGCAGTGCATATTCCTCCTGCAGCAGTTGCAGGTCGGTGAGGTCCATCGAGCGGCTGACCACGGCAATGAGCTTGCCGGCATCGAATACCGGATGCGCCTGGGCGATGACCCGCCGCCCCGTGCTGGTTATCTGCGCCACCTGAGCCGGCTCGCCGGTCCGCATGACTTCCAGACTGACCGATGGTCGCAACACCCCCTCGGCTTCCAGCGCCTGGACCGTGGTGCGGCACAGGTCCTCACGGGACATGCCGTATACCGCCGCCGCGGCCGGACTGACATCGCGTATTCGTCCATCGGCCTCGACCACGAAGAAATGATCATGGGCGGTTTCGATGATGGTGCGCAGGGTCTGAGAGTCGATATCACTCATGGGACTGATTCATTTTCGGATCATTGATACAGAAGTGTATCACGCCGACGCCTCATGTGATTCATTCATGAATCACTGACTTATATAACTAACTGAAAAACAAGAAAACCAACTCCTGGCACATTTCCTGCTTGAACCTGAGGACAATCACCACGACTCGGGAAGACCACCATGAGCCATTTCAACCAGCCCCTCGGCGGCAACGAGATGCCGCGCTTCGGCGGCCCTTCCACCATGATGCGCCTGCCCACCCAGGACGACGCCGCCGGCCTGGATGCCGCCTTCCTCGGCATCCCCATGGACATCGGCACCTCGAACCGTCCCGGGACGCGCCTCGGGCCGCGCCAGATCCGCGACGAGTCGCGCATGCTGCGGCCCTACAACATGGCGACCCGCGCCGCCCCCTTCGACAGCCTGCAGGTGGCCGACATCGGCGACGTACCGATCAACACCTTCAACCTGCCCAAGAACCTCGACATCATCACGCGCCACTATGACGCCGTGCTCGCCCGGGACTGCGTGCCGCTGACCCTGGGCGGCGACCACACCCTGACCTGGCCCGTGCTGCGCGCCATCGCCAGGAAACACGGGCCGGTCGGGCTGATTCATATCGACGCCCACGCCGACATCAACGAGCAGATGTTCGGCGAGGAGGTCGCTCACGGCTGCCCCTTCCGCCGTGCCCAGGAAGAGGGCCTGCTGGACAGCAACCGCGTCGTCCAGATCGGCCTGCGCGGCACCGGCTATGCGGCCGACGATTTCGACTGGTGCCGCGAGCAGGGTTTCCGCGTCGTCACCGCCGAGGAGTGCTGGTACAAGTCGCTGGCGCCCCTGATGGCCGAGGTTCGCGAACAGATGGGCGACCGCCCGGTCTATATCTCCTTCGACATCGACGGCCTGGATCCCTCGGTGGCCCCGGGCACCGGCACCGTCGAGATGGGCGGCCTGACCGCCCAGCAGGGACTCGAGATCGTGCGCGGCGCCCAGGGGCTCAACGTGGTCGGCGGCGACCTGGTCGAGGTGGCGCCGCCCTACGACACCAGCGGCAACACCGCACTGATGGGCGCCACTCTGCTCTACGAGATGCTGTGCGTGCTGCCCGGCGTCCAGCATCGCGACTGACACCCGACCGTACCTGCCCGGCACTGCGGCCGGGCATCCCCATTACAACGCCAAACAGGGTTTCACCATGTCTTCCTCTCTCGACTCCAAACCGAATACCGCAGCAGGCGGCGCCCCTCTGGGCAAGGCCGGCCTGCTCAAGTTCCTCGTGCCCTCCTTGATCGGCATCGGCATGTTCCTGGTGCCCTTCTCCACGGGCGACACCATCAACATCGGCATGGGCCTTCTTGCCGACGGCCTCAAGGCGTTGCTCGGCGACGCCCTGCCCGCCATCGCCACGGTCGTGCTGTGCGCTTCGGCGCTATTGACGCTGCTGGTCAAGTTCACCAAGCCGGGCTGGGCCCGGGATAACGCCCTGGGGGAGCTGTTCGACGTGGCGCCTCTATGGATGGCGATGCGCCTGTTGGGTGCCGTCTTCGCGTTGATGACCTTCTTCCAGGTCGGGCCGGGCGTGATCACCGCCTCCTTCACCGGCGGGGTGATGCTCAACGACCTGGCGCCGGTTCTGCTGACCTTCTTCTTCTTTGCCGCTCTGCTGCTGCCTTTCCTGGTCGACTTCGGCTTCATGGAGTTCATCGGCAGCCTGGTGCGCACGCCCTTTCGCAAGATTTTCGGCCTGCCGGGCCGCAGCGCCATCGACGCCACCGCTTCCTGGATGGGCTCGGGCACCGTGGGCGTGCTGATCACCACCCAGCAATACGAACAGGGCTACTACAACCGGCGTGAAGCCTCGGCGATCGCCACCAACTTCTCGATCGTCTCCATCGCCTTCGCCCTGCTGGTGACCAGTTTCATCGGCATCAACCACCTCTTCATTCCCTTCTACCTGACGGTCGTGGTGGCCGGCCTGGTCGCCGCGGTGATCGTGCCGCGCCTGCCGCCTCTGTCACGCAAGCCGAACACCTACTACGAGCCGGCGGGTTGTCAGATCGCCGAGGAACGTACCGGCTCCGCCGGCCTGCTGCGCTACAGCCTCGGCATGGCCGTCGCCCGGGCAGAGAAGGCGCCCGGGGCGCGCCAACTGCTGCGCCGCGCGCTGTTCAACGTCGCCGACATCTTCTTCGGCCTGCTGCCGCTGGTGATCGCCATCGGCACAGTGGCCCTGGTGCTCGCCGAGTTCACGCCGCTGTTCACCTGGTTGTCGTACCCCATGGTGCCGATCCTCGAGTGGATGCGCGTGCCCGAAGCCGCGGCCGCCGCGCCGGCCACCCTGGTGGGCTTCGCCGACATGTTCCTGCCGGCGGTGCTGGCCAGCGACATCGAGAGCGAGCTGACCCGCTTCGTGATCGCCTGCCTGTCGCTGACCCAGCTGATCTACATGTCCGAGATCGGCGCCCTGCTGCTGAAGTCCAGGATTCCGCTCAAGCTCTGGGAGCTGGTGGTCATCTTCCTGCTGCGTACCGCCATCACCCTGCCGATCATCGTGGTCATGGGCCACTGGCTGGTCGGCTGAGGAGCCCTTTCATGAATGATGCCACCCGACATGACATGACCTGCGCCGAATTGCTGATCCGCCTGCTGCGCGATACCTACCAGGCGGATACCATCTTCGGCATCCCGGGCGTGCACACCGTGGAGCTCTACCGCGGCCTGCACGACAGCGGCCTGCGCCACATCACGCCGCGCCACGAGCAAGGTGCCGGCTTCATGGCCGACGGCTATGCCCGGGCCACCGGCAAGCCCGGGGTCTGTTTCATCATCACCGGGCCGGGAATGACCAACATCGCCACCGCCATGGGTCAGGCACTGGCCGATTCCGTGCCCATGCTGGTGATCTCCAGCGTCAATCGCCGCGACACCCTGGGGCGCGGTCAGGGACGGCTCCACGAGCTACCCTGCCAGCAGCAATTGCTGGCCGGCGTCTCGCGCTTCAGCCACACCCTGCTCGATCCCGAGGGGCTGCCGGAAGCCCTGGCGCGGGCCTTCGCAGTGTTCGACAGCCGTCGGCCCGGCCCGGTGCATATCGAGATACCCATCGACCTCTTCAATGCTCCGGTGACACCCCCCACACATTGGCAACGCCTGCGTCCGTCGCCCCCGGCGCCCGCTACCACCGCCATCCGCGAGGCCGCCACCTGGCTGCGCGAGGCCGAACGCCCGCTGGTGCTGCTGGGCGGCGGCTGCGTGGATGCCGCCGACGCGGCCCGTCGGCTGGTCGAGGGCCTCGATGCCCCTACCGTCACCACCATCAACGCCAAGGGGCTGCTGGGCCGCGACCATCCCTTGGACCTCGGGGCCAATGCCTCACTGCCGGCGGTGCGCCGTCTGGCCAACGAGGCCGATGTGATACTCGCCGTCGGCACCGAGCTCGGCGAAACCGACTACGACGTGGTGTTCGACGGTGGCTTCGCGCTCTCCGGCCGACTGATCCGTATCGATATCGATGCCGAGCAACTGGCCCGCAACCAGCACGCTGCTCTGGCCATCTGCGCCGATGCCGGCCTGGCCTTGAACGCTCTGGCGCCTCATTTCCCGGAACGACTCGAGCGCCGGGGCACCGAGCGTACCCGTGACGCCCTGGATGCCCTCGACCTGCCCCGGGACCCCGCCTTTGCCGATTATGCGCCGCTGTTCGCGACGCTGGCCGAGGCCTTGCCCGAGGCGATTCTGGTCGGCGACTCCTGCGCCACCACCTATGCCGCCAATCATCTTGTGTCACAGCCCGCGCCCCGGCGCTTCTTCAACGCCTCCACCGGCTACGGCACCCTCGGCTACGGACTGCCGGCGGCGATGGGGGCGCAGCTCGCCCGTCCCGACCTGCCGGTCATCTCGCTGGTCGGTGACGGCGGCATCATGTTCACCCTCCCCGAACTGGCCTGTGCCGTGGAAGAGCGGCTGCCACTGGTGATCCTGCTGTGGCATAACCAGGGCTACGAGGAGATTCGTCGTTTCATGGACGATGCCGGCGTCGAGCGACTCGGGGTGGACCTCCGCTCCCCGGATTTCCAGATGCTGGCGGCAGGCTTCGGCTGCGCCGCCACACGAGTCGCCACTCCCGACGAGCTGACCCGTGCCCTGGCCACCCGGCCGGCCGACGGCCCCTTGCTGATCGAGGTCGACGCCGCCGCCTGGGCCGACACCATCGCCCACGCTTGATCCCGGATTCGGAGCTTTACCGTGCAACGACTGACCAAGCAGTTCATCGATAACCACTGGGTCGAGAGCCAGGGCCAACGCCGCCTGGCGGTGACCGATCCTTACCAGCAACGGCAGATCGCCGAGGTCACTGTCGGCGACCCGGCCGATGTGGATGCCGCGGTGACCGCCGCCCGGCGGGCCCAACCGGTCTGGCAGGCGCTCGGGGGCGATGGCCGTGCGCCCTATCTCGAGGCCATGGCTACACATCTGGAACAGCGACGCGAGGCGCTGATGCGGCTCTCGTCCACCAACAACGGCAAGGCATTGGCCGAAACCGCCATCGACCTGGACGATGCCATCGCCTGCTATCGCTACTATGCCGGCCAGGCCCGGGCCCTGGAAGCTCGTCAGGGACGCCCGGTGGAACACGGCATGGAGGGCGTCACGGCACGCACCTACGAGGACCCGGCCGGCGTGGTCGGACTAATCACGCCCTGGAATTTCCCGCTCGTGACCAGCGCCTGGAAGATTGCCCCGGCACTGGCCGCCGGCTGCACCGTGGTCTTCAAGCCCTCGGAAATCACTCCGTTGCCCGAGCAGGCCCTGGCCGAGATCGCCGAGGCCATCGACCTGCCTGCCGGCGTGCTCAACCTGGTGCACGGCGACGGCGAGGGCATCGGCGCCCCGCTCACCGCGCATCCTGGCATCGACAAGCTGTCCTTCACCGGCAGCAACGCGGTGGGCGAGAAGGTGATGCGTGCCGCCGCCGACGGAGTACGCGGCGTTTCCCTGGAGCTTGGCGGCAAATCGCCGATCCTGGTGCTCGACGATGCCGAAGTGGAACAGGCCGCCGATTGGGTGATGGCCGGCATCTACTTCAACAGCGGCCAGATCTGCTCGGCCACCTCGCGGCTGCTCGTCCACCATTCGCTGGCCGATGCCCTGTACGACGCCCTGGGGCGGCGCATCGACGCCATTCGCCTGGGCGACCCCCTGAGCGACGACACCGACATGGGGCCCATGACCAGCGCCCGCCAGCGACAGAGCGTCGAAGGTTATCTGGATATCGCCGCCGACGAAGGGCTGGTCGCGGTACGCGACGCCCGGCATCGCGCCTTGCCGGATCAGGGCGAGTTCATCGCGCCGACGCTGTATCGAGACGTGCCCACCGACAGCCGGCTGTGGCGCGAGGAAATCTTCGGCCCGGTACTCTGCGCGCGCAGTGTCGAGAGCGAAGCGGAAGCCATAGAACTGGCCAACGACTCCGACTTCGGGCTCGCCGCCACCGTCATTGCCGGCGACACCGAACGTGCCCGCCGCATCGGCCGCGCCCTACGCGCCGGCAGCATCTGGATCAACAGCGAGCAGCTGGTGATGCCGGAAGTTGGCTGGGGCGGTTTCAAGCACAGCGGCATCGGCCGCGAACTCGGCCCCTGGGGGCTTGCCGCCTACCTGGAGGTCAAGCACCTGATCGGGCCGGCATGATGGAGCCCAAACGGCCGAACCGGGTGGGCTGGTTCGGCCGTATCTCGTCACCTGACGGTGATCGACGCTGTTCGGTCAGGACGGGAAGGCGAACTGCGAGCCTTCGCGCACGCCGGAGGAGGGCCAGCGCTGGGTGATGGTCTTGCGCTTGGTGTAGAAGCGCACGGCGTCCGGGCCGTAGGCGGCGAGGTCGCCGAACAGTGAGCGCTTCCAGCCGCCGAAGCTGTGGTAGGAGACCGGCACCGGCAGCGGCACGTTGATGCCGACCATGCCGACCTGGATGCGGTCGCTGAAGTAGCGCGCCGCCTCGCCGTCGCGGGTGTAGATGCAGGTGCCGTTGCCGTATTCGTGATCGTCGATCAACTGCATGGCCTCTTCCATGGAGCGGGCGCGCACCACCAGCAGCACCGGGCCGAAGATTTCTTCCTGGTAGCAGGTCATCTCGGGGGTGACGTTGTCGATCAGGGTGCCGCCGACGTAGAAGCCGTTTTCGTGGCCCGGCACCTGTACGCCGCGACCATCGACCACGATGCTGGCGCCCTGCTGCTCGGCGCTGTCGATATAGCCGCAGACCTTCTCCTGATGGGCCCGGGTGATCACCGGGCCGAAGTCGTTGTCGGCATCGTGGTAGGGGCCGACCTTGAGCGAGGGCATCTGCGCCTTGAGCTTGTCGATCATGGCGTCGGCGGCATCATCGCCCACGGCGACGGCCACGGAGAGCGCCATGCAACGCTCGCCGGAGGAGCCGAAGGCCGCGCCGGTCAGCGAATTGGCCACGTTGTCCATGTCGGCATCGGGCATCACGATGGCATGGTTCTTGGCGCCACCCAGGGCCTGGCAGCGCTTGCCGTTGGCGCTGGCGCGGGTGTAGATGGCCTCGGCGATGGGCGTCGAGCCGACGAAACTGACGGCCTGCACGCGGGCATCGTCGAGCAGGGTGTCGACGGCTTCCTTGTCACCATTGACGACGTTGAGCACGCCGGCGGGGAGACCGGCTTCCAGCGCCAGCTCGGCGATGTAGAGCACTGCGCTCGGGTCGCGCTCGGAGGGCTTGAGCACGAAGGTGTTGCCGCAGGCGATGGCCATCGGGTACATCCACAGCGGCACCATGGCCGGGAAGTTGAACGGTGTGATGCCGGCCACCACGCCCAGTGGCTGGAACTCGCTCCAGGCATCGATGCCCGGGCCGGTGTTCTTGCTGTGTTCGCCCTTGAGCAGCTCCGGTGCGCCGCAGGCATACTCGACGTTCTCGATGCCGCGCTGCAGCTCGCCCTTGGCGTCGTGAACGATCTTGCCGTGCTCCTGGCCGATCAGCCGGGCGATCTCGTCGGCGTTCTGCTCCAGTAGTTGCTTGAAGTTGAACATCACCCGGGCGCGCTTGGCGGGTGGTGTATCACGCCAGGCCGGGAAGGCGGCCTCGGCGGCGGCGATGGCGTCCTCGACGGTGGCCTTGCTGGCCAGGCTCACCCGGCTACCGACCTCGCCGGTGGAGGGGTTGAAGATATCCTGGTGGCGCCCTTCGCCGGCGACGCGTGAGCCGTTGATCAGATGGCCGAGTGTGGTCATGGGTGTCCTCGTTAGAAGAAGTAAGAAGTAAGAAGTCAGTCAGATGAGCGCCGGGGACAAGTCGCAGCGAGGGTCATCCGCCATGAATGGCGGATGTAGCGCCCATGGAAGGGTTCACAGCGCCCTCGCGGAGGCTTGTCGACGGGCAAGCTCATCACCGCAAGGCAGATAGCGCGCATCTGGGCGGGCGTCGCCTGATTCAATCCTGCTCACCGAGTGCGTCGCCCAGTGCGTTGATGAGCCGGTCGATTTCCTCGCGTTCGACGATGAACGGCAAGCCGAGCTGGATGGTGTCGCCGCCGTAGCGCACATAGAAGCCTTTCTCCCAGCACTTCATGGCGATCTCGAAGGGGCGTCGTGCCGGTTCTCCGGGATAGGGCTCGATCTGCAGGGCGCCGGCCAGGCCATAGTTGCGGATGTCGCTGACATGAGGCGAGCCCTTGAGGCCGTGCAGCGCCTCTTCAAAGACCGGGCTCATCTCGCGCACCCGTTCGATCAGGCGGTCGTTCTCGAGCACGTCCAGCGCGGCCATGGCGGCGGCACAGGCCACCGGGTGACCCGAGTAGGTGTAGCCGTGGGGCAGCTCGAGCATGTAGTCGGGGCCACCCTGCTCCATGAAGGTCTGATAGATCTCGTCGCGCACGATGACCCCGCCCATGGGCACGGCGCCGTTGGTCAGCTGCTTGGCGACGTTGAGGATGTCCGGCACCACGCCGAACTCCTCGGCGCCGGTCATCGCCCCCATGCGGCCGAAGCCGGTGATGACCTCGTCGAAGATCAGCAGGATGTCGTGCTGATCGCAGATCGCGCGCAGGCGCTCGAGGTAGCCCTTGGGTGGCGGGATAACCCCGGCCGAGCCGGCCAGCGGTTCGACGATCACCGCGGCGATGTTCGAGGCATCGTGCAGGGCGATCAGCTCCAGCAGTTCATCGGCCTGGTCGGCACCGCGCTCGGGCATGCCCCGCGTGAAGGCATTGTCCCTGAGCAGCGTGTGCGGCAGGTGATCGGCGTCGACGCCCTGACCGAAGAGCACGCGATTGGCACCGATGCCGCCCAGGCTGATACCGCCGAAGTTGACGCCATGATAGCCCTTGGAGCGGCCGATCAGCTTGGTCTTGCCCGGTTTGCCTTTCTTGCGCCAGTAGGCGCGCGCGATCTTCAGCGAAGTATCGGCACTCTCGGAGCCGGAGCCGGTAAAGAAGGTGTAGTTCAGGTCCGCCGGCATCAGGCCACGCAGACGATGCGCCAGCTCGAAGGCTCTGGGGTGGCCGAACTGGAAGGCCGGTGAGTAATCCAGCTCGCCCAGCTGACGGCTGACGGCCTCGGTGATCTCCGGGCGACAGTGCCCGGCACCGCAGGTCCAGAGGCCGGAGAGGCCATCATAGATGCGTCGTCCCTCGGCATCCTTCAGGTAAGAGCCCTCGGCGCCGACGATGATCCGCGGATCGCGCTTGAACTGGCGGTTGCCGGTATAGGGCATCCAGTAGGCATCGAGTTGCTCGGCGCTGAGACCGCCCAGCGCAGCGTGGTGACCTGACATGTCGTTCCTGCCCGTTGTGGTTGGAAGGGGATGTCCTGTTGTCAGGCTAGTCGTCGCCCATAAGCCATTAAATCTGTATGTATTGAATCTCGTGTAAGCATCCGGTTAACTTTTAGCCTGGCCTATGTCCCTCGAAGGGTGAGATGTCATGTCGCGACAGCGTGAAGCACTGGCCGGTCAGGTCAGCGATGCCGACCTGCGCCTGCTGCGCATCTATCGCAAGGTAGTGGAGTGCGGCGGCTTCTCCGCGGCGGAGGTGGAACTGAACATCAGCCGTGCCGCCATCAGCATGGCCATGAGTGACCTGGAGACCCGGCTCGGCCTGCGGCTCTGCCAGCGCGGGCGCAGCGGCTTCGCGCTGACCGATGAGGGCGCCGAGGTGTATGAGGCGACACTGCAGTTGCTGGCCTCGACGGAAGGCTTTCGCACCCGGATCAACGGCCTGCATGCCCGCCTCAAGGGCGAGCTGAACATCGGCATCACCGACAATCTGGTGACCATGCCCGAGATGCTGATCACCGATGCCCTGAGTGCGCTCAAGGAGCGCGGCCCGGATGTGCACATCAATATCCGCATGATTCCGCCCAACGACATCGAGTTGGCCGTGCTCGATGGGCGCCTGCACACCGGGGTGATCCCCAGCCTCAAGCCCCTGCCCGGCCTGCACTACCGCCCGCTCTACGCCGAGGAATCACGCCTCTACTGTGCTGCCGGGCATGCGCTGTTCGAGGCCGAGAGCGTTACCGCCGCCGAGCTCGCCGAACACGACGCGGTGCTCCCGGCCTATGCCCAGACATCGGCCATCAAGGCCATGCATGAGCCGCTCAAGGCCGCCGCCTCGGCCACCGACCGCGAGGGCATCGCCTTTCTCATCCTCTCCGGCCGCTACCTCGGCTACCTGCCGACCCACTATGCCGAGCGCTGGGTGCGGGATGGCCGCATGCGCGCCCTGGATGCCCATCACTGGCACTATCTGACGCATTACAGCGCCATCACCCGCAAGGGGGCACCGCCCAACCTGGTGCTGGAGCGTTATCTCGAGGAGCTGGAACGCCTGGCGGCCTGACGACTGATCCCTGGATGGACGCCCCCTCTCGACCCATTTGCCACTAAAGCGCAAAATTGGTGTAAAACAGATTAATCTGTTAGCCGGTTAAGCACCGGTCGTCGGCATGTCCCGTCACGACCAGATAACTATCCGGATAATACCCCCATAGCATGGAGCCAACATGAGTCCTCATCCCGCGCTGCCCAACCCCGGCCTCGGCACCTACCGCCTGGAAGGCGAAACCGTGCGCAACATGATCCATACCGCCCTGAAGCTTGGCTATCGGCACATCGACACGGCCCAGTTCTACGGCAACGAGGCCGATGTCGGCGCCGCCATTGCCGAAAGCGACGTGCCGCGCGACGAGATCTTCGTGACCACCAAGGTCTGGCACGACCGCCTCCAGCCGGACGACCTCAAGGCCAGTGTCGACGAGAGCCTGGAACGGCTCGGCATGGATGCGGTCGACCTGCTGCTGATCCACTGGCCCTCGCCCGGCGACGAGGTCCCCATGAACGATTACATGCTGGCCCTGCGTGACGTCCAGCAGGCCGGCAAGACGCAGCATATCGGAGTGTCGAACTTCACCCGCGCCCAGGTCGACCAGGCACTCGACATCCTCGGCGCGGATACCCTGCTGACCAATCAGATCGAGGTTCACCCCTTCCTGCAGAACCGCAACCTGGTGGCTCACTGCCAGAGTCACGACATTGCCGTGACGGCCTTCATGCCGCTGGCCGTCGGCAAGGTCATGGAGGATGCGACCCTGCAGCAGATCGCCGCCGTCCATGATGCCACCCCGGCGCAGATCGCCATTGCCTGGCTCAACCAGCTGGAGATCGTGACCTTCCCGTCCTCCACCAAGGAAGCCAACCTCAAGCGCAACATCGAGGCCCTGGACATCATCCTGAGCAACGAGGAAATGGCCGAGATCGCCACCCTGGATCGCGGCGAGCGCATCGCCAACCCGAGCATTGCCCCGGACTGGGACCAGTAACCCCGGTGGCAGACGAGGCGGCCCGAGGCATCAGGGGCCGCCATCGACCTCAGCTCAGGTCGCGCCGCTTGCGGGCCTTGTTGCGGCGGTAGAGGCGCGCCACGGCGAGACACAGCGCCGCGACGACCATGGCGGCCAGGGTCCAGCCCTGCCAGGGGCGCGCCGCATCGCCCATCAGGGTCTCCAGGGTGATGATGAGGATGAAGCCGATCGCCTGACTGGCGATGGCCAGGGCGCGAAGGGTATCGAAGGACTCTCTTGCCATGCGTGCTCCTGCTGGATGACAGCCCCGCCCACCGGCAGTAGGCTTGGCAGACGAACGCGACAAGTGTAACCGGTCCGGCGCGACGCGCCGACCCTTGACCCGGAAACCCGAGCCACATCATGGAAGCCATTGCCCTGGGGCCCGTACTGGTACCGCTGCCCCGCCTCTACGCGCTCGCCGTCACCCTGCTGCTGTTGCTGCTCAGCGCCTTCTTGCTGGGGCTTCCCCGCCAGCGCCATGTGCGCTGGTTCAACGGCCTGGTCATCGTCTGGCTGGTGGCGGCGCGGCTCGGCCATGTGGCCCTGAACCTGGAGGCCTATGCCCAGGCGCCCTGGGATATCCTCAAGCTCTGGCTACCCGGTTTTCATGGCGTGATCGGCCTGCTGGCGGCCCTGGCCTGGACCCTGTGGTCACTGCGCGATCGGCTCGCGGCCCTGCTCGGCGCCACCGGCCTGACCCTCGGCGCCGCCCTGATGTGGCTGGCACTGACGGCCTGGTCCCCGCTGGGTGGCGGCATGGCCATGCGCCAGCTGCCCGCGCTCAGCCTGGAGAACCTGCAGGGCGAGACGGTCGAACTGGACTCGATACGCGACGAGCATGTGCTGGTCAATCTGTGGGCCACCTGGTGCCCGCCCTGCCGGCGCGAGATGCCGCTGCTCGAAAAGGCCGACCGGCGTGACGACGTCACCGTGGTGGTGGTCAATCAGGGCGAGGACCTGATGCCGGTGGTGCGTTATCTCGACGCCCAGGGGCTGGCCTTCGAGCACGCCCTGCTCGACCCGCGCCAGTCGCTGATGGTCCGGAGCGACGCCCAGGGCCTGCCGGCCACCCTGCTGTTCGATGACCAGGGCCGGGCCGTGACCCAGCATGTCGGCGAATTGACGCCGGCGATCCTGAACGACTGGCTGGCCGACGACTAGACCGGCAAAAGGCTTAAGCCGCGCCCCGCTTTGCTGTAAGATACCGCGCCCTGTATATCGCGGCCCTGTCCCATTCATCGCGGCCGCGACGCGAGACATGATCCCTAGCATCCCGAGGCACCATGAGCGACTTCTCTCCCGGCCAGCGCTGGATCAGCGACGGCGAGGCCGAACTCGGCCTGGGCACCATCCTCAATTGCGACAACCGCAGTGTCACCGTGCTGTTCGGCGCCAGCCAGGAAACCCGCACCTACAGTAGCCGACAGGCCCCGCTGACCCGAGTGGTCTTCGGCAGCGGCGATCGCATCCAGTCCACCGAGGGCTGGCAGATGATCGTCGACGACAGCAAGGAATCCGGGGGGCTGATCACCTATATCGGCGAGGATGCCGCGGGAGATCCCTGCGAGCTGCCCGAGGCCAAGCTCGCCGACACCATGCAGTTCGACCAGGCACGCGACCGCCTGCTGACCGGCCAGGTCGACCGCAATGACTGGTTCGACCTGCGCTTCCGGACCCTGCACCACCATCATCGCATCGAACAGAACCCGGCGCTGGGGCTGGCCGGCCCGCGGGTCGACCTGATACCGCATCAGCTGTACATCGCCGACGAGGTCGCCCGTCGTGCCTCGCCGCGCGTCCTGCTGGCCGATGAAGTCGGCCTGGGCAAGACCATCGAGGCCGGCCTGATCCTGCATCGCCTGCTGCTGACCGGGCGGGCCGAACGCGCCCTCATCCTGGTGCCCGACAGCCTGACCCACCAGTGGCTGGTCGAGCTGCTGCGACGCTTCTCGCTGGAAGTCACCCTGCTCGATGAGCAGCAGTGCAGCGCGCATGGCGAGACCAACCCCTTCGAGGCCGGCCAGTTGATCCTGGCCAGCCAGGACTGGCTGTTCGCCGACCCGCACCGCCAGTCCCAGGCCGACGCCTGTGACTGGGACCTGCTGATCGTCGACGAAGCCCACCACCTCGAATGGTCCGAGTCGGCGGTCGGCCCGGGCTATGCCTGTGTCGAGCGCCTGGCCGCCCATGTACCGGGCCTGCTGCTGCTGACCGCCACGCCCGAGCAGATGGGCCAGCAGAGTCACTTCTCGCGGCTGCGTCTGCTCGACCCGGACCGCTACCATAGCCTGGCCGACTTCCAGGAAGAGGAACGCCACTACGTCGAGGTCGCCGAGGCCATCGATGCCCTGGAGCGCCTGCCCGGCCAGCCCGAGGACACGCAGCGGGTCGCCGCCGTGATCGACGAGGACGACAGCCAGGCCCTGCTCGACACCCTGGCCGACGCACAGAGCGATGCCGCCCAGCGCGACGCTTCGCGGCATCAGCTGCGCGACCAGCTGCTCGACCGCCACGGCACCGGGCGGGTCATGTTCCGCAACAGCCGACGCCATGTCGGCGGCTTTCCCGAGCGCCGCCTGCATGTCGAACGTCTCGAGCCACCCGCCGCCTATCGTCGCGTGCTGCGCCGGCTGGAACGTGACGAGGACTACCTCGACGAGCTGCTCATCGAGAGCGGCCTGGATCATCCCGAGGTGCTGGTCTACCTGGACCTGATGTACCAGGCCATGGCCGACGACCCGCTGAATGCCGAGCCCTGGTGGCAGATCGACCCGCGCGTGACCTGGCTGCTCGAGCGCCTGACCGAGCTGGGTAACGACAAGGTGCTGGTGATCGCCCATGATCGCGATACCGCCGCCGGCCTGTCCGAGGCCCTGCGCGTGCTGGGCGGCCTGCATGCCCCGGTCTTTCACGAGGGGCTGACGCTGCTCGAACGCGACCGTGCCGCGGCCGCCTTTGCCGACACCGAGGACGGCTGCCAGGTGCTGGTGTGCTCGGAGATCGGCTCGGAAGGCCGCAACTTCCAGTTCTGCCATCACCTGGTGATGTTCGACCTGCCGCTGCATCCGGACCAGCTCGAACAGCGCATCGGACGCCTGGACCGGATCGGCCAGCGCCACCCGATCGACATGCATGTGCCGGTCTTCGCGGACAGCCCCGGCGAGCGCCTGCTGCGCTGGTATCGGGACGGCATGGATGCCTTCAGTGCCCCGCATGGCCTGGGCAGCGATCTCTACGCCGCCTTCGGCGATGCCCTGGCCGATGCACTGCTCGACCCCGAGGCGCTGAGCGAGGTCATCGACGAGACCCGCAGCTTCTTCGAGGCACGCCTGGCCGAGCGCGACGCGGGCCGCAACCGGCTGCTCGAGCTCAATGCCTGTCGCCAGGAACGCGCCGCCAGCGTGGCCGAGGCCATCCACGAACTGGACAATGACCGCGCCCTGCGTCGCTATATCGACCAGGCCCTGGATATCTTCGGCGTCGACAGCCAGGACCTGGGCGGCGATCTGCAGCTGTTGAGCCCCAGCCCGCAGATGCTCGATGGCCTGCCGGGCCTGGTGAAGGGCGAGGAAGGCTTCTCCGCGACCTTCTCACGCGAACGCGCCCTGGCCCGGGATGATGTGCAGCATCTCACCTGGGAGCACCCGCTGACCCGCGAGATGATGGCACGCATCCTCGACGGTCCGATGGGCAACACCGCCCTGGCCCTGCTCCGGCATCCCTCGATTCCCGCCGGGCGGGTGATGGTCGAGCTGGTCTTCCGCACCCATTGCCCCGCCCCGCGGCGGCTGCACCTCAATCGCTTCCTGCCGCCCACCGCGGTGCGCGTGCTGCTGGATGAGTCGGGCGCCAATCTCACCGACAAGATTTCCTTCACCGGCCTGTCGAAGAACCTGCAAAAGGTCAAGAAGGCGGCCGCGCGCGACCTGATCAAGAGCCGCCACGGCCAGTTGCGGGAGCTGCTCGACAGCGCCGAACAGGAAGCCGAGCGTGAACTGCCGAGCATCGTCGAAGCCGCCCAGCAGCGCATGCGCACCAGCCTCGACGCCGAACTGGCGCGTCTGGAAGCCCTGGCGCGGCGCAACCCCTCGGTGCGCGACGAAGAAGTGAGCGCACTGCGCGACGAACGCGACACCCTGGAGACGGCCATCGAGGCGACCCGGCTGCGCCTCGACGCGGTGCGCGTGATCGTCACCGTGGACCAGGAGTCACGCTGACCCGGCCGCGCGCGGGGCGCTCGCGGCAGCACGCGAGCGCCCCTGTCAGGCCGCGCCGATGATGTCGTCCAGTGCCTTGTCGAGGGTCGGGTAGTCGAACTCGAAGCCCGCCTGTTCCAGGCGCCGGGGACGCATGTCGGCGCCGGTCAACAGCAGCCGTGACATCTCGCCGAGCATGACCTCCAGCACCTTGGAGGGCACCGGCATCAGGGCGGGACGCTTGAGATGCTGTGCCAGCTGCCGAGTGAACTCGGCATTGGTCACCGGATGCGGGGCGCTGCCGTTGAAGGCGCCCTGCTGCTCGTCATGCTCGAGCAGGAAGGCGATCATGCGCACCAGATCGTGACGATGCACCCAGGGCATGAACTGTTCACCATGGCCGAGCCGCCCGCCCAGGCCCAGGCGGAAGGCCGGCAGCATCTTCTGCAGGGTGCCGCCATGGGCGTCGAGCACCAGGCCGATGCGTAGGATCGCCAGCCGGGTGCCGAACTCGGTGACCCCCTGGGCGGCCTCTTCCCAGCGCCGGCACAGGCGATGGGCGAACTCGTCGTGCGGCGCCGTGTCCTCGTCGACCTCGTGCTCTTCCTGATCACCGTAATAGCCCATGGCCGAGGCGGAGACCAGCACGTGGGGTGCATCCCCGGTATGCGAGAGCTGCTCGCAGAGCCTGACCAGTTCATGCGTCGTCTCGAGCCGGGAATCGACCAGGCGCTCCTTCTGGGCATCGCTCCAGCGCTTGCCGGCGATCGGTTCGCCGGCCAGGTTGACGATGGCATCCGGCGGCGTATCGACGAAATCCAGCGCGGAACGCCGGATATCGGTCCCGCTCGGCAGCAGCGTGCGCGCTCGCTCGGGAGATCGCGACGCCACCATTGGCCGGTGGCCGGCTTCCTTCAACAGCGGACACAGGGCCTGGCCCACGAAACCGCTACCGCCGGTGATCAATACACGCATGACGTTCTCCTTGCTGGAGCTGTGTTATACAACGGTTATACACCTTTGCTAGTCTGCATGGCATGCTGCCCATCACACGCCCTGGGCACCCACGACCAGATTACTGCCGGGAGGCCGCATCATGAACAAAGCGCTGATTCTCATGGCTCACGGTTCGAGCGACCCGCGCTGGCGCGAGCCCTTCGAGCGCGTTCACCAGGCCGCGGCGGAGCGCCTGAGCCAGCCCTTGCGCCTGGCCTACATGGAGCTGTGCGATCCGTCACTGGAAGACACGGTCGCCGAACTCGCCGAAGCCGGCATCGAGCATGCCGATATCCTGCCCTTATTCTTTGCCGCCGGCCGCCATTTGCGCAAGGACGTTCCGGCCCAGGTGGACGCCCTGGAGACACAGCACCCGAGTATCAGCCTGAGCCTGCTGTCACCGGTCGGCGAGCACCCGGACTTCATCGCGGCCCTGGCCGGCGTCATCGCCGAGCGGGACGCCTCGTGAAACCGGCGTTGAACCCGGAGTTGTACAAAGCTTCCGATCTGTACAACAATCGTAACTGGCTGCCCGTTAATCCCCATACCACGTCATGAGGCCGGCATGAGTCAAAAGGCGAGTCCCCCTGGCGACACCCCACGCTACCCGATTCGCGAGGTCTCGCGACTGACCGGCGTCAACTCCGTGACACTGCGCGCCTGGGAGCGTCGCTACGGCCTGCTGCGACCGCATCGTACCCCCAAGGGCCATCGCCTGTATGCCCGCGAGGACATCGAGCGCGTCGAACGCATCCTGCAGTGGCTGCATCGTGGCGTGCCCGTCAGCCAGGTGCGCGAACTGCTCGATCAGCCGGACACGTCGGCCAGGCCCAGCGCGGACCTGGATGACTGGGCCAACCAGCGCCAGCAGTTGACGGCGGCCATCGAGGCCATGGATACCGCCCGGCTGGACAGCCTGTTCAATCAGGTACTGGCCCTCTACCCCGCCCGGGTCTGCATCGAGAAGCTCTGGCAGCCAGTGGTACAGGAGCTGGAAGAAAACTGGGGTGACCGCCTCGGCCTGACCCTGCAGCGCCGCGTGCTGGAAACCTTCCTGCGCACCCGCATCGGAACACGGCTCTACCATGCCAACCCCCAGGCCGGCCCGCGCCAGGTACTGGTCACCCCCATGCCCGAGGCCGACAGCCCGTTATGGGGCTTGATGACCGCCCTGCTGCTCAGCGAACAGGGGCATCGCGTCCAGTTGCTGGATGCCCCCATGTCGCCCCAGGAGCTGAACCTGGCCGCCGAACGACTGGGCATCGACCTGATCCTGCTGGCCAGCGGCAAGGCCGAGAAGACCGACCTCATCAAGCGTCAGTTGCCCCGCCTGGCTGACCAGCTCGAGGCGCCCCTGGCCCTGTGCGGCCCGGTGGCACGCATCCGTGCCGGCGATATCGGCGACAGCCGGATCATCGCGCTGGGCGACCAGCTGGCCGAGGCCACCGCACGCGCCGGGGCGCTGCTCGCCGAGCTGCCGCAGGGCAGGGCATGACCACCGCCTCGACGCTTCGCCAGCCAAACGACCGCCACCGGGAGCACGCATGACCCCGCGCCTCATCTGGTTTCGCAGCGACCTGCGGGTCCACGACAACACCGCCCTGTCCCGGGCCGCCGCCGAGGGGCCGGTCGTGGCCGTCTTCCTGCGCAGCACGCCACAATGGCGTCGGCATGGCCACGGCGCCAACAAGCTCGACTTCTGGCACCGCGGCCTGCTCGCCCTGCGCGAGACACTGCAGGGCCTGAACATTCCGTTGCTGCATCGCGATATCGACGACTTCGCGGCCGCGCCGGCCGCCTTGCTGGACATCGCGCGCGAGACCGGCGCCACCCGGCTGCATTTCAACCGTGAATATCCATGGAACGAAGCGCGCCGCGATGCCGAGGTCACTCGGACCTTCGACGAGGCCGGCCTGACGGCGATCGGCCACCATGACGCCATCGCCTATGCCCCGGGCGAGCTGCTCACCGGTGGCGGAGACTATTACAAGGTCTTCACCCCCTTCGCCAAGGCCTGGCACCGCCAGCTGAGCGGCGAGCGGCTGACACTGCACGACGCCCCCCGGCCCCAGCACGAGTCGCCCGTGCCACCCGACCCGGCGCCCGAGCCGCCGACACTGGCGGGTATCCCGGCGGCGCCCGAGGCCTGGCCGGCCGGCGAAGAAGCCGCCGCCGACCGGCTGGAACGCTTCCTGCGCTTCCGCGGCCATCACTATGTCGAGCAGCGCGACTTCCCGGCCGTGGCCGGCACCAGCAGCCTGTCTCCCTACCTGGCACTGGGCATGCTGTCGTACCGCCAGTGCATGCAGGCGGTGCTCGCCGAGAATGGCGGCCACCTGGCCGAGGGTGATGCCGGCCTCACCGCCTGGGTCAGCGAACTGGTGTGGCGCGAGTTCTACCAGCACGTGGTGGTCGGCTTCCCGGACGTCTGCCGCCACTACGCCTTCCAGCCACACACCGAGGCCCTGCCCTGGCGGGATGATGCGGCGGGCCTGGCCGCCTGGCAGGAAGGACGCACCGGTTATCCGCTGGTCGATGCCGCCATGCGCCAGCTGCGCCACACCGGCTGGATGCACAACCGCCTGCGCATGGTCACGGCCATGTTTCTCGCCAAGCACCTGCTGATCGACTGGCGCCGCGGCGAAGCCTTCTTCCTCGAGCACCTGGTGGACGGCGAGTTTGCCGCCAACAACGGCGGCTGGCAGTGGGCCGCCTCCACGGGGACCGATGCCGTGCCCTACTTTCGCATCTTCAACCCGACCACCCAGTCGCAACGCTTCGACCCGGACGGGCGCTTCATCCGCCACTGGCTACCGGAACTGGCCGAGCTGCCCACCGGGTCGCTGCATGAGCCCTCGGCCTGGCAGCGCCAGGCCACGGGCTATCCCGCCCCCGTCGTCGAACACCGTGCGGCCCGGGCGCGGGCACTGGAAGCCTTCAAGGGCCTGACGCCATGAGGCCGTCCGGGCCGAGCAGGGAGGGACACCATGCTGCAGGATGAATCCCTGGCCCGTTTCTGTGATGTCTATCATCAGCTAGACAAGAATTGTACAGAGAGGCTGTACGAGATTTACACTGAAGACATCCGGTTTCGCGACCCGCTCCACCATGTCGAGGGAGTCACGGCGCTCAAGGAATATTTCGATGCCATGTACAAGAATGTCACAGAGTGCCGCTTCACCTTCCATGACGGGCAGCGGCACCAGCATCAGGCCTTCGTGACCTGGACGCTGTCACTGGCACATCCCCGGCTGGCCGGCGGGCGGTCCTTCACGGTCGAGGGCTGCTCGCATCTGACCTTTGCGGCGGATGGCAGCGACCGGGTCTGCGAGCATCGCGATTACTTCGATGCCGGCGAGCTGCTCTACGAACGGCTCCCCGTCCTGGGCCGCCTCATCCGCCGTATCAGGCAGCGCGCTGCGGACTGAAACCCGGGCCGGTCATGCCACGTATCCGGTAAACCACCGAAGGCGCCCGCCTCAGGAGACGACGATGGGTTCACTGCAAGCGACGCAACGCATCTGGTTGACCGGAGCCACCTCCGGGATCGGCCTCGCCCTGGCCGAACGACTGCTCGACCAGGGGCATCGTGTCGCCCTCAGCGCACGCCGTCATGCCGAGCTTTCGGAGTTGGCCGATGGCCATCCCAATGCCCTGGTACTGCCGGTCGACATGACCGACCGCGGCGCGGTGCTCGGCGTCGCCGAGGATATCGAGGCGGCGTTCGGCGGCCTGGACATGGCGATCTTCAATGCCGGCACCTGCGAATACCTGGATGCCCGGCGGTTCGATACGGTGCTGGTCGAACGCGTCTTCACGACCAACTTCACCGGTACCCTCTACGGCATCGAAGCCGCACTACCGCTGCTGCGACGTTCGGGCGCCGGCGGCGGCCGCCCCCTGCTGGCCGCGACTTCCAGCGCCGCGGCCTACCTGCCCTTGCCGCGTGCCGAGGCCTATGGCGCGTCCAAGGCGGCCCTGAGCCACTTCCTGGAGTCGCTGCGTCTCGACCTGGATCAGGAAGGCATCGACGTCAGCATCATTCACCCCGGCTTCGTGAAGACACCGCTGACCGATCGCAACGACTTTGCCATGCCCATGCGGGTCGACACCGAGACCGCCGCCGCGGCCATCCTGCGCGGCCTCGACGCCCGGCGTCTGGATATTCATTTCCCGCGCCGCTTCACCTGGCTGCTGAAGCTGCTGGGCAGCCTGCCGCCGGCGCTGCGCTTCCGCCTGGGTCGCCGACTGGCCCGCCGGGAAACAGCGGGAGAGTCCGACGGATGATGCCCGCCGCCTCTCGCGCCGAGCAGCGTATCGCCGTGGTCGGCAGCGGCATTGCCGGCATGGCCGCTGCCTGGTACCTGTCACGACGCCATTCGGTCACGCTGTTCGAGGCCAATGCCCGACTGGGTGGCCACACGGCCACCATGGACATCACGCTCGATGGGCAGCAGCACGCCATCGATACCGGCTTCATCGTCTTCAATGATCGCACCTATCCACACTTTCAGCGCTTGCTGAACGCCCTGGACGTGGCGATTCAGCCCACCGAGATGAGCTTCTCGGTTCACGAGACCCAGCGCGACTTCGAGTACAACGGCCACACTCTGGCCTCGCTCTTCGCCCAGCGGCGCAACCTGTTCAGGCCGTCCTTCCTCGGCCTGCTGCGCGATATCCTGCGCTTCAACCGCGAAGCGACACGCGACCTGCTCGAAGAACGCCTGGCGGAAGACATCACGCTCGGCGAATACCTCGATGAACAAGGCTATGGCACGCTCTTCCAGCAGCGCTACCTGCTGCCCATGGGGGCGGCCATCTGGTCGGCCAGCATCGAGGACCTGCGCGCCTTTCCGCTGTGCCTGTTCGTGCGCTTCTTCCATCATCACGGCCTGCTGTCGGTGCACAACCGCCCGCAGTGGTACACCGTCGTCGGTGGCTCGCGCGCCTATATCCCGGCCTTGACCGCCCCCTATGCCGAGCGCATCCAGCGAGACACGCCGGTGCTGGGCATCCGCCGCCACGCCGACCGGGTGCAACTGCGCACCTCCGAGGGCAACCAGTATTTCGACCAGGTCGTGCTGGCCTGTCATGCCGACCAGGCGCTGGATCTGCTGGAGGACGCCAGCCCCGACGAGCGCGCCATCCTCGGCGCCATGCCCTATCAGGACAACAGCGTGGTGCTGCATACCGATACCCGACTCCTGCCGCGCCGGCGCCGCGCCTGGGCCAGCTGGAATTACCGCCTGGATGGCCGCGGCGGCCATGCACGCGCCTCGGTCACCTACAACATGAATATCCTGCAGCGTCTCGAGGCATCACGGACCCTGTGCGTGACCCTCAACGATGACGACGCCATCGCCGCCGAGACGGTGCTGGGACGCTATACCTATGCGCACCCTCGTTTCACGCTGGCGGGCCAGCTCGCCCAGCAGCGTCATGGCGAGATTTCGCGCGCCGGCCGGCGTACCCACTTCTGCGGCGCCTACTGGCGCAACGGTTTTCACGAGGACGGTGTCTGGAGCGCCCTGCGCGTGGCCCGGGCGCTGGGGGTCGACGAGCCATCGCTGGGAGAGCCCGCATGCTGACCGCGCCTCGCTCACGCCTGTATCGGGGCTGGTTGCAGCACCGTCGCTTCACGCCCCGGCACCATGCCTTCCGCTACCGGGTGTGGATGGCCTGGCTCGACCTGGACGAGCTGCCCGAGCTCTTCGATGGCGTGCCGGGCTTCAGTGCACGCCGTCCGGCACTGGTGCGCTTCCGCCGCGAGGACTATCTGAGCCCGCAGACGCCGTCGCTGAAGCAGGCCGTGTGCGACGAACTGCAGCGCCAGCTCGGCTCGGCACCCGCCGGGCGCATCTGCCTGCTGACCCAGCTGCGCACCCTGGGAGCAGGCTTCAACCCGATCTCGCTGTATTACGCCTTCGATACCGACGACAAGCTGCGGGCCGTGCTCGGCGAGGTCACCAACACCCCCTGGCGTGAACGCACTCACTACGCCTGTCGGGTGGACCCTGAGCGCCATGGCCATCGCGCCGTCTTCGACAAGGCCATGCATGTCTCGCCCTTTCTGCCCATGGACATGCAGTATCAGTGGCGCTTCAACACGCCCGGCGAGGCGCTCAACCTGCACATGGATGTCGTCCGGGACGGCCGCCGCCACTTCGACGCCTCGCTGTGGCTGAGCGGACGCCCGGCGACACCCCGTGCCCTGCTTGCCACCCTGGCGCGGCACCCGCTGATGCCACTCAAGACACTGGCCGGCATCCACTACGAAGCGCTGCGCCTGTGGTTCAAGCGCCTTCCCTGGTATCCCCGTTCCCGGCATGAGGAGACACCCCCGTGAATGCCCCCCACTCCCTTGAAACTCCCCGTCTGTCGGGCAAGGAAGACCGCTTTTCACGCTGGTGCCGCGCCCGCCTGATATCCCAGCTCGCGCGCCTCGAAGGCGGCCGGCTGACACTCGTCGAGGAGTCCGCCCGGCAGTCGCTGGGCCAGGGCGGCGAGCGCTGCGTCACCCTCTACATCCACCACCCGCGCGCCTGGCGACGCTTCGCGCTGGGCGGCACGGTCGGGGCCGCGGAAGCCTACATGGACGGCGACTGGGACACCGATGACCTGGTGGCCCTGGTTCGCCTGCTGGCGGCCAACCTGGAACGCGTCAATCGCGACATGGAGGGTGGCATGGCGTCGCTGGCACGCTGGTTGCTGAGCGTCGCCAATGGCGTGCGGCGCAACACCCCGGGCGGTTCGAAGCGCCACATCGCCGCCCATTACGATATCGGCAACGCCCTCTTCGCGACCTTCCTGGATCACCATCACTGGATGTACTCGAGCGCGGTCTTCCCGCACCCCGAGGCCAGCCTGGAGGTCGCCTCGACGCACAAGCTCGACCTGCTGCTCGACAAGTTGGACGTCCAGCCCCATCACCACCTGCTGGAGATCGGTACCGGCTGGGGCGGCCTGGCCATTCATGCCGCCCAGACGCGGGGCTGTCGGGTCACGACCACCACCATCTCCGACGAGCAATATGCCCACACGGCACGCCGGCTGGCCGAGGAGGGCCTGACGGAACGGGTCACGCTGCTCAAGCAGGACTACCGGGAACTCACCGGGCGTTATGACCGCCTGGTCTCGGTGGAGATGATCGAGGCAGTCGGCCACCAGTACCTGGGGACCTACCTGGCCACCCTGGACCGTCTGCTGACGGATGATGGCCTGGCCATGCTGCAGGCCATCACCATCCGCGACCAGCGCTTCAAGGCCGCCAGCCGCGAGATGGATTTCATCAAGCGCTACATCTTCCCCGGAGGCTTCCTGCCGTCGCACCACGCCATCCTCGAGGGCCTGACGCGACGCACCTCCCTGAACCTGATCGCGCTGGACGAGATCGGCCTGCACTATGCCCGCACGCTGCGCGAGTGGCGCCAGCGCTTCGAGGACAATCTCGACACGGTGCGTCGCCTGGGCTATGACGAGCGCTTCATCCGCATGTGGCGCTACTATCTGGGCTACTGCGAGGGGGGCTTCCTGGAGCGCACCATCGGCACCTGCCAGCTGTTGATGGCCAAGCCCGGGGCCCGTCCGGCTCCCATGACGGGGGCGCCGTGAACTGGCGTGTGCTGGCCAACCTGGCGGGTTTTCAACTGGGCTGGCTGGTGTGTGTGCTGGGCGGCAGCCTGGCCGGGCTGCTCGCGACGCTCGTGCTGCTGAGCGCCCACCTGCGCTGGCTGGCCCTGCCCGGTGAGTGGCGCTTGCTGGCCGGGTTCGCGGGGCTCGGCCTGCTCGTCGATGGCGGCCTGACACTCGCCGGCGGGTTTCATTTCGCTGACACCGGCTGGCACCTCGGGCCGCTGCCCCTGTGGCTGTGGTTGCTGTGGCCGCTGTTCGCCAGCACCATCCGCCACGGGCTGGCCTGGCTGTGGCACTACCCGCGCCTGGCCATGCTGGGCGGCGCCTGTGGTGGTGGGCTGTCCTATTTCAGCGGCGCCAGGCTGGCCGACGTGGCCCTCGCGCCGTGGCTGATCCCGGTCGAGGCCGTGGTCTGGCTGCTCGTCTGCTACGCGCTCGCCCGGCGCCACCCATATGAGCCGCAGCCTTAAATGTCGGCGGCCACCAGCGGCGGCGCATACAAGAACCCCTGCACCTCGTCGCAGCCTGCCTCGCGCAGAAAGTCACGCTGCGCCGGGGTCTCGACTCCCTCGGCGACGACCGCAAGGGACAGCCCCCTGGCCATGGCCAGCACCGCACTGACGATGGCGGCATTGGCGCGATCGCCCGGCAGGGCCTCGACGAAGGTGCGGTCGAGCTTCAACTTGTCCAGCGGCAGTCGTGTGAGGTAGCCCAGCGAGGAGTAGCCGGTGCCGAAGTCATCCAGCGCCACCGGGTGGCCGCGTTCGCGCAGCGCCTCGAGCCGGGGCGAGATGTCACCGGCACGCTCATCCAGCAGGGCCGTCTCGGTCAATTCCAGCCCGAGCAAACGGGCATCGAGACGATGGCGCGCCAGCCCCGCCTGCAGGGCGGCCTCCACATCGCCCTGGAAGAGCTGCACCGCGGAGATATTGATCCACACCGGCACCTCGAGCCTGCCCCGATCTCGCCAGTCGGCCATCTGCGCCAGCGTCTGGTCGATGACCCAGTTACCCAGTGACGCCATCAGCCCATGACACTCGGCCAGGGGAATGAAGTCGGCGGGCAGGATCAGTCCCTCCTGGGGATGCCGCCAGCGCAGCAGGGCTTCCAGGCCGGTCATGGCATTATCGCGCATGCGGTACTGGGGCTGATAATACAGTTCCAGCTGCCCGCCATTCGCCAGCGCGCTGCGCAGGTCGTTGAGCAGGCCCAACGCCGGCCGACTGCGACGGTCCTGACTGGGACAGTAGCGCAGGGCATGGTTGCGTCCATTGCGCTTGGCATGGAACAGGGCCGACTCGAGGCGCTGGAAGAGCGCACTGGCCACCAGGCCATCCTCCGGCGCCTGACAGCTGCCGATGGTCACGCCCAGCCGCAGCACATGGCCCGGCAATTCGAAGGGCGCCGCCATCCAGTGCTGCAGGCGCGCCACCCAGTCTGCGTGATCCTGCCCCGAGGAGGGACGCAGGACCAGAAACTGGTTGCCCCCCAGGCGCCCGACGTTGCCTCCCGGCACGAACTCGTTGAGACGCCGGCCGATGAGCACCAGCAAACGATCACTCAACTCGCTGCCCAGACCTTCATTGATGGCCCGAAAGCCATCGACGTCGATCACGGCCAGGTCCAGTTTTTCCCCGGGGGTCATGTGGCGCAGCCGCGAGCCCAGCAGTTCGTGCAGGCGTCGCCGGTTGGGCAACCCGGTCAACGGGTCTTCAAAGCCGATGCGCCTGAGATCGCGTTCGCTCGAGGCGTGGCCGGCGATATCAGACAGCACGCACACATAGTGCTGGATATGGCCATGGCGGTCCTGCACCGGCTGCACCTTCAACCATTCGGGGTACTCGCCCCCCTGCTTGCGCCGCTGCCAGATCTCGCCCTCCCAGATGCCGGTGGCATGCACGGTCTGCCACAGGCTCTCGAAGAAGGCCGCGTCATGCCGCGGTGCTGCCAGTGTGGTGGCATTCAGGCCACGCACATCGGCCGGCGCATAGCCGGAGGCGCGCGTGAATGCCGGGTTGACGTTCACGATGCGGAAATCGGCATCGGTGACGATCACCCCTTCGGGAATCATCGCCAGGGCTTCGCGCTGGGAGGCATCGCGCCATTGCCAGTCGCGCCACTGGCGCCAGGCCTGGTGGAGGCTCAGCGCCAGCAGGCAATAGGCCATGAGCCGCCAGCCCAGCATGTCGACCCAGGGGGCCGAGCACAGCGCCACCAGGGTGATCCAGAAGAGGGGGCGATCGAGGCGGAATACGGGCCACATGGTCAAGGGTACCGAGAGTGGGGTGAGAGTCGTCTCCTGCATGCCAGCATGGCATGCTAGAGTCGACAAGACTGGATTTAACACTTTACTTCAAGGCAGTGTGGAATGCTCAATGTCGACGCGACGTGCATTCGACGAACGCGAACAGTAGACTAGGCAGTACCGCCTGGCGGTCGCATGCCGTGACACGGCATACAGTAATCTCGACTCTCGGAACGACTCAGTGACCAAGCAACATTCCTTTGATCGCGAAGCACTGCTGGCATGCAGCCGTGGCGAACTTTTCGGCCCCGGCAACGCCCAACTGCCGGCACCCAACATGCTGATGCTCGATCGCATCACGCACATCCATGAAGAGGGTGGCGAACACGGCAAGGGCGAACTGATCGCCGAGCTGGATATCCATCCGGACCTCTGGTTCTTCGACTGCCATTTCCCCGGTGACCCGGTCATGCCCGGCTGTCTCGGCCTGGATGCCATGTGGCAGCTGGTCGGCTTCTATCTGGGCTGGATGGGCTACCCCGGCCGGGGACGCGCGCTGGGCTGTGGCGAGGTCAAGTTTACTGGCCAGATCCTGCCCGAGGCCAAGAAGGTCAAGTACCATATCAATATCAAGCGCATCATCACCCGGCGCCTGATACTGGGCATGGCCGACGGAACCGTGTCCGTGGATGGCCGCGACATCTATCAGGCCAATGACCTTCGTGTCGGTCTTTTCACCTCCACTGCGAATTTCTGAACAGGAGGCTCCCATGCGACGAGTGGTAGTCACCGGCCTGGGCATCGTTTCCTGCCTGGGTAACGACGCACAACAGGTACTCGAGGCACTGCGCCAAGGGCGGTCAGGCATTCGCTTCAAGGAAGACTATGCCGAGCGCGGCTTTCGCAGTCAGGTCGCCGGCGTGGTCGATATCGACCTGGATGCCGTGGTCGACCGCAAGCTCAAGCGCTTCATGGGCGACGCCGCGGCCTATGCCTATGTCTCCATGGAGCAGGCCATCAAGGATTCGGGCCTGACGCCGGAGCAGGTCTCCAACGAGCGTACCGGCCTGATCGCCGGCTCGGGTGGCGCCTCGAGCGCCAACCAGGTCGAGGCGGCGGACGTCATGCGCGACAAGGGCCTGCGCCGTGTCGGCCCCTATCGGGTCACCCGGACCATGGGCAGTACGGTCTCGGCGTGCCTGGCCACCCCCTTCGAGATCAAGGGCGTCAATTACTCGATTTCCTCGGCCTGCGCCACCTCGGCGCACTGCATTGGCAGCGCCATGGAACAGATCCAGCTCGGCAAGCAGGACGTGGTCTTCGCCGGCGGCGGCGAGGAGGAACACTGGACCCTGTCCTGCCTGTTCGACGCCATGGGCGCCCTCTCCACCCAGTACAACGACGCGCCCGACAAGGCCTCGCGTCCCTATGACCAGGCCCGCGACGGTTTCATCATCGCCGGCGGCGGCGGCATGCTGGTACTCGAGGAGCTCGAGCACGCCCGAGCGCGCGGCGCCCGGATCTATGGCGAACTGGTCGGATACGGCGCCACCTCCGACGGCTACGACATGGTCGCGCCCTCCGGCGAGGGTGCCGCCCGCTGCATGCGCCAGGCCCTGGCCACGGTGGATGGCGGCGTCGACTACATCAACACCCACGGCACGTCCACGCCCGTGGGAGATGTGGCGGAGCTCAAGGCCGTGCGTGAAGTGTTCGGCGATGAGACGCCGGCGATGAGTTCGACCAAGTCGCTGACCGGCCATTCGCTGGGCGCGACCGGGGTCCAGGAAACCATCTACTCGCTGCTGATGATGAACCACGACTTCATCGCGGCCTCCGCCAATGTCGAGAACCTCGACGAGCAGGCGGCGGGCTTCGATATCGTCACCGAGCGGCGTGATACGGCGGTGGAGCGCGTGCTGTCCAACAGCTTCGGGTTCGGCGGCACCAATGCCTGCCTGGTGCTGGAAAAGTACCGCGACTGAGGGTCGGCCACGGCCGGCCCGCAACGCCAAGGCGCCCCTCACAGGGCGCCTTTTTTGATGGCCGCCGGCCCGCCGCGGCGGATGCTTCCGATCAGGCCGAGGTCGGACGCGGCACGTCGGAAATCTCGCTCAGCTGCGCCTCGATCCAGGCCTCGGTCTCCGCCAGCACCTCTTCCGCACTGCGCCCCGCCGTCTCGATGGGCTCCCCGACCACCAGGGTCAGGCGCCCCGGCTGCTTGACCCAGTGACGCCCGGGCCAGCGTTCCCCGGCATTGTGCGCCACCGGCACCACTGGCACGCCCGCGCGACAGGCGATCACGGCGCCACTCTTGTTGTAGCGGCGCTGCTGCCCCGGATCGACGCGCGTCCCCTCGGGAAAGATCAGCACCGACAGGCCTTCCTCCAGGCGCTGCTTGCCCTGCGTCAGCACCTGTTTCATGGCCCGCGACGGCCTGGAGCGATCCAGGGCAATGGGGTGCAGCAGGCGCAGCCCCCAGCCGAAGATCGGAAAATTCAGCAGCTCCTTCTTGAGCACGGTGCAGACCGGCGGCTTGAGCAACTGCAGATAGACCGTTTCCCACTCACACTGGTGATTCGACAACAGCACACAGGCGCCCTCGGGCAGGCGCTCGCGGCCGCGAATCTCGTAGCGCACGCCGCACACCAGGCGGAACCAGGCGATGATGAAGTGGTTGTACAGGTTGAGCAGGCGATAGCGGCTGGCCAGCGGCAGGAAAGGCGCCGGCGGCAGGAAGAGCACGCCACACACGAGCATGGCGGCAAAATAACCGATATAGAAGACCGTACTGCGAACGACATTCATGCCTTGCCCGGCTCCTTGTGCAGACCATCGGCTTCATCCCTCGCCAGGCACCACAGGTCCAGCATGCGCCCGACCTCGAGCCGCCAGGGCTTCTGATGCACGCCGAAGACTTCCAGTACGCGTCGGCAGTTGAGCACGCGCCGCAGTGGCTGGTCATGGTGATGGTTGAGCGCCTTGACGCCGCCCAGCTCGACGCTCTCGCCGCGCCCCTCGAGACGGGTCTGCAGCTGAGTGCGTACCATCGAGACGAAGGTGTAGGCACTGACCGGTTCCGTACCGGCCAGGTGGTAGCTGCCCCAGGCATCCGCGCCACAGCCCTGCTGCTGCAGGATGCCGATCAGGGCCATGGCCACGGCATCGGAGGAGGTGGGACAGAAGACCACATCGGAGGCGGCCCGCTGCTCTTCGCCCCTGATCAGGCCGTCCAGCACTTCGCCCAGCCAGGCATGGCTGCCATCCAGCGCGAACAGCGGCCCGAGCCGCACGATCAGGTGGCGCGGCAATTCGGCACGAATCCGGTCACCGGCCTGCACCAGCCGCCTGAGATCGTCATCCCGTGGCTCGGGGATGACATGCTCGTCGATGGGCTCTTCATGGCCCTGTTCGTAAAGCTGGTCGGACACGCACCACACCAGCGGCAGATCACGCTGGCGGCACAGGCCCAGACAGGCCTCGACGGCTTCGGCATGCGCCGTCACCGACGCCGGATCCGCGTTGATGGGACGCGACAGCGGCGGGACGATCAGGGCATCCGGCGCCACATCATCGAGCCTCTGCGGGGTGATGGCGAGGCTCGACTCGATGACCAGCTCGACATCGCTGCGCCGGTTGCTCTCCCTGGCCAGCGCCAGGCTGAGGCAATGGCCGGCATCCAGAATCAACAGCTTCACGACGGCTCCTATGTTCGATGATGCATCCGTTCGTCGAGATGCCGACGAACCGACGCTTCCAGCGGCACCATTTTACACCAGCTTCGCGGCCTGCGGGGCGTGCCGCGCGACGCGCCCCGCCGGGTCATCACGCCCCGGCAGAACGAGGCGTGAACGCGAGACCATGACGCCGGAGGCTAGAACGGAATTTCATCATCGAAGTCATCGAAGCTGCCGGGGTCCGGGGCGCCATAATTGCCGCTCTGCTGGCCGCCCTGGTTGGGCGCCGGCTGTTGCGGCGCGCGCTGGGGCTGCTGGGGCTGTCCCCCGCCCTGGTTGGCCTGCTGTCCGCCCTGTTGCGGCTGCCCGCCGCCGAAGTTGCCGCCCTGCTGAGGTTGACCACCCCCGAAGTTGCCGCCCTGGCCGCCATCACCACGCCCATCGAGCATCTGCATGTCGTTGGCGACGACCTCGGTGCTGTAGCGGTCCTGACCGTTCTGATCCTGCCACTTGCGCGTCTGCAGGCGGCCTTCGATATAGATCTTGGAGCCCTTGCGCAGATACTGCTGGGCGATTTCCGCCGTCTTGTTGAACATCACCACCCGGTGCCATTCGGTGCGCTCCTGGCGCTGACCGCTCTGGCGGTCCATCCAGGTATCCGTGGTGGCCAGGTTGAGGTTGGCGACCGCGGTGCCGGAAGGGGTGAAGCGCACCTCAGGGTCCTGCCCGAGGTTGCCGATGAGAATGACCTTGTTGATGCCACGGGCCATGGTTGACTCCTTATCAATACGTAATGCTGCGGATTCCTTGGCACCGGATCACCGGCACCGCCATCATGTCAGGGCCTCGCGACCCGCTGCTTTCAAGCGCTGTCCTGCGACTCCCCCGGCCGGGCGACCAGGCGCTGCAGGGCCTGCTCGTCGAGACGCTGGCGATCGACCTTGAGATAGGCCAGCCGCTCCTCGGGCACCACCATGACATCTTCCACGCCCGCCACCTCGGCGAACCTGGCCATCAGCGTGTCCATGGCGTCGTCGTCATGCTGTGCGTCGAGCGCGACCACCTCGCTGGACAGGTGGCGCGGCGGTGCCATGCCGAGCATCAACATCAGCCAGGCTCCACCCAGCATGGCACATCCCGCGAATACCGCGCCAAGCCCCCACTGCTGGGACAGCCAGCCCCCCAGCACGCCGCCCAGAAAGGCGCCCAGAAACTGGCTGGTCGAGTAGAGTCCCATGGCCGTGCCCTTGGCCCCGGCCGGAGCCAGCTTGCTGAGCAGCGAGGGCAGCGTCGCCTCGAGCAGATTGAAGGCGATGAAGAACACCAGCAGCCACAGCAGCAGGCCATGAAGGCCCTGGGCGAAGCCGGCGAGCCCCACCAGGCTCAGGGTAATGGCAGTGATCGCGCCCAGGCACATGCGCTTCATCTGGCGCCACTTCTCGGCCACGATCACCAGCGGCACCATGAAGATGAAGGCCACCGCCATGACCCCGAGGTACACCCAGCCGTGCTGGGCGCCCGGGATGCCGGCCTCGACCAGGCGGAAGGGCACGGCCACGAAGATGGCCATCAGGATCAGGTGCAGCGCGAAGATCGAGGCGTCCATGCGCCACAGGTCGACACGGCGCAGGATGTGCTTCAGCTGGCCACGATCGAGTCCGACATCACGATGGCGCGCGCGCCGGGGCGGCGGAGGCACCAGCTTCCACAATACCAGCAAGCCCAGGGTGGAGAGCCCCGCCGTGAACCAGAACACGCCCGCGAGGCCGAAACGGGCCGAGACCAGCGGTCCCAGCACCATGGCCACGGCGAAGGCGACGCCGATCGACAGGCCGATCGTCGCCATGGCCGCCGTGCGCACCTGCTCGCGGGTCTGGTCGGCCAGCAGGGCCATGATGGCGGCCGCCACGGCGCCACTGCCCTGCAGGCAGCGGCCGGCGATGACCATGCCGATGCTGTCGGCCTGGGCGGCGACGATACTGCCCAGGATGAAAAGACACAGCCCGGCCGCAATGACCGGCTTGCGCCCGATCCGATCCGAGATCAGACCAAAGGGGATCTGCAGCGCCGCCTGGGTCAGGCCATAGATGCCCAGCGCCAGGCCCACCAGCAGCGGCGTGGCGCCCTGCAGATCCTCGGCATGCAGGGCCAGCACCGGCAGCACCATGAACAGCCCGAGCATTCGCGAGGCATACAGACCGGCCAGGCCGACAATGGCCCGACGCTCGGAGGCCAACAGCAGTCCAGAGACCTTTCGCATAGGGGTGGCGTTTCCGTGAACGGGCTGGCGCCCTTGAATGGACTGCATATTCTAGCGGTTTGCCACCACCCGGGGAAAGTCAAAGCGGGTCAGGCTTTGCCGCGGCCACGAGCGGCCACGTATAATCGTCCTTTTGACGTGTCTCGCAGAGGTGGGAATGGACAAGATTCTGGTTCGCGGTGCGCGCACCCACAACCTCCAGCAAATCGACGTCGAGTTGCCGCGAGACAAGCTAATCGTGGTAACCGGCCTATCCGGTTCAGGCAAGTCATCGCTGGCCTTCGACACGCTCTATGCCGAAGGCCAGCGGCGCTATGTGGAGTCGCTCTCGACCTATGCCCGGCAGTTCCTGTCGATGATGGAAAAGCCCGATGTCGACCATATCGAGGGCTTGTCACCGGCCATTTCCATCGAACAGAAGTCCACTTCCCACAACCCGCGCTCGACTGTCGGCACCATTACCGAAATCTACGATTACCTGCGCCTGCTGTTCGCCCGTGCCGGCACGCCGCGCTGCCCCGAGCATGGCGAGGACCTCGAGGCCCAGACCATCTCGCAGATGGTCGACCAGGTGCTGGCATTGCCCGAGGGCAGCAAGCTGATGCTGCTGGCCCCGGTGGTCAGCGGCCGCAAGGGCGAGCACCTGCAGCTGCTCGCCGAACTGCGCGCCCAGGGCTTCGTGCGCGCCATGGTCGACGGCCAGGTGCTCGAGCTGGATGACATCAAGCCGCTGGACAAGAACAAGAAACACGACATCAGCGTGGTGGTGGACCGCATCAAGGTGCGGGACGGGCTCTCGCAGCGCCTCGCCGAGTCCTTCGAGACGGCCCTGGGGCTGGCCGACGGCACGGCAATCGTCCACTTCATGGACGGCGAGGCCGAGGACCTCGCCTTCTCGTCCCGTTTCGCCTGCCCGGTATGCGGCTATTCCATCGCCGAACTCGAGCCGCGCATGTTCTCGTTCAACAACCCGGCCGGGGCCTGCTCGTCCTGCGATGGCCTGGGCGTGCAGCAGTTCTTCGCCGCGGACAAGCTGATCAGCCATCCGGAGCTGTCGCTGGCCGAGGGCGTCATCAAGGGCTGGGATCGGCGTAGCGTCTACTACTTCAACCAGCTTCAGGCCGTCGCCGCGCATTACCGCTTCGAGCTGGAGACGGCCTGGCAGGACCTGGCCCGCCACGAGCGGGAGGTCATCCTGCACGGCAGCGGCCAGGACGCCATCGCCTTCAGCTATGTCAATGACCGCGGGCGCAAGGTCACCCGCGAGCACCCCTTCGAGGGGGTGCTGCCCAACATGCAGCGCCGCTACCGGGAAACCGAGTCCAGCTCGGTACGCGAGGAGCTGGCACGCTACATCTCGACCCAGGCCTGCCCGGCCTGTCATGGCAGCCGGCTACGCAAGGAATCGCGCAACGTCTTCATCGACGGACAGACCCTGCCGGATGTGGTCGGCCTGCCGATCGGCGAGGGGCTGACCTATTTCAAGGCGCTGGCACTGCCGGGCCGCAAGGGCGAGATCGCCGAGAAGATCCTCAACGAGATTCGCGCGCGACTCGAGTTCCTGGTCAACGTCGGCCTCGACTACCTCAACCTGGAGCGCAGCGCCGAAACGCTCTCCGGCGGCGAGGCCCAGCGGATTCGCCTGGCCAGCCAGATCGGTGCCGGCCTGGTGGGGGTCATGTACATCCTCGATGAACCCTCCATCGGCCTGCACCAGCGCGACAACGGCCGCCTGCTGCAGACCCTGGAACGCCTGCGCGATCTGGGCAATACGGTGATCGTGGTCGAGCATGATGAAGACGCCATTCGTTCCGCCGATCATGTGCTGGATATCGGCCCCGGGGCCGGCGTGCATGGCGGCCGCATCGTCGCCCAGGGCACCCCGGACGAGATCATGGCCACGCCGGACTCGCTGACCGGCCAGTACCTGGCCCGCGAGCGACGCATCGAGGTGCCTCCCTGGCGCATCCCCGGCAACCCGGAGAAGCAGGTGGTGCTGTCCGGCGCTACCGGCAACAACCTGCAGGACGTGACCCTGAGCCTGCCGCTGGGCCTCTTCGTGTGTGTCACCGGTGTCTCCGGTTCCGGCAAGTCGACGCTGATCAACTCGACCCTGATGCCGATCGCCGCCCGCGAGCTCAACCGCGCCACGGCACTCACCCCGGCGGCTCATGAGCGCATCGAGGGCCTCGACCAGCTGGACAAGGTCATCGATATCGATCAGAGCCCCATCGGACGCACACCGCGCTCCAACCCGGCGACCTATACCGGCATCTTCACGCCGATCCGCGAACTCTTCGCCGGCACCCAGGAAGCGCGGGCGCGCGGCTACAAGCCCGGCCGCTTCTCCTTCAACGTCAAGGGTGGCCGCTGCGAGGCCTGTCAGGGCGAGGGCATGATCAAGGTCGAAATGCACTTCCTGCCGGACATCTATGTGCCCTGTGATGTGTGCAAGGGCAAGCGCTACAACCGCGAGACCCTGGAGATCGCCTACAAGGGCAAGAGCATTCACGAGGTCCTCGAGATGACGGTCGAGGAAGCCCTGGAATTCTTCTCGCCGGTGCCGGCCATTGCCCGGCGCCTGCAGACCCTGATGGACGTGGGCCTGTCCTACATCCGCCTCGGTCAGAGCGCCACCACGCTGTCCGGCGGCGAGGCGCAACGCGTGAAGCTGGCACGTGAACTGGCCAAGCGCGATACCGGCAAGACGCTGTACATCCTCGACGAGCCGACCACCGGCCTGCACTTCGAGGACATCCGCCAGCTGCTCGGCGTGCTGCACCGCCTGCGCGACCACGGCAACACCATCGTGGTCATCGAGCACAACCTCGACGTCATCAAGACCGCCGACTGGCTCATCGACCTCGGCCCGGAAGGCGGCTCCGGAGGCGGCCGCATCATCGCCGAAGGCACCCCGGAACAGGTCGCACGCAACGACGCCTCCCACACCGGACGCTTCCTCAAACCGATGCTCGAACGCGCCAAGGCAACCAAAAGCGAGCCGGAAACAACGGCGTAATGCCAGAAGGAAGAAGGAAGAAGGAAGAAGGAAGAAGTGCTATGCCCCCGATTTTGTAGACACCTCCCTTTACACTACGAGGTGAGGTGTCATGATTCTA
>NZ_JAUFPM010000008.1:259657-335536 GCF_030409265.1 Halomonas sabkhae | reverse complement strand
GCGCTATTACATCTGTGAGTATTATGATGGAATCCGTGCTCACGAGACTCTGGGCGGAGTGGCGCCCAGAGCCTATGAGTTAGCGGCTTGAGACAAGGTGTCTACTTTTTCGGGGTCACACCAGAGGCCAGGCTGGTGCTAGGGTTTGTGGCGTCAAGGGCTTTCTTACCTCTTCAAGGCGCGAAGCGCCGTTCTTCCCTCTTAAAGCGGCGCCAGCCGCGTTCTTCCAACTAACAGCTTAGAGCTTACAGCTTACCGCTCACCCCTTGAGCTCCGCTTCCATGGCTTCGAGGCGTTCTTCGGCGCTGAGCCATTGCTGCTCCAGTTCCTCGAGCCGGGTGGCGAGTTCGCCGCGGCGGGCGAGTTGGTTGTTGAGTTCGTCCTTGCGGGCGTCGTCGGTGTAAAGATCGGCGTCGCCCAGGGCGGCTTCGACCTCATTCAGGTCGGCCTGGGTCTTTTCCATCTCGCGTTCGGCACGGTCGCGGTCGCGCTTGAGCGGGCGCAGTTTTTCGCGCAATTCGGCGGCGGCACGTCGCGATGCCTTGCGGTCATCCCGGGGCTCGCCTTCTTCCTGCTGGCGTTCGGCCTTGTCGTGGCGGGCTTCGCGGCGCTGCTCCTCGAGGCGTGACTTGAGCCAGGCGCGGTAGTCATCGAGGTCGCCATCGAAGGGTGTGACGCGGTGGTCGGCGACCCGCCAGAACTCGTCCACGGTGGCACGCAGCAGGTGACGATCGTGGGAGACCACGATCACCGCGCCCTCGAAGCTGGCCAGTGCCTCGGTCAGGGCCTCGCGCATTTCCAGATCGAGGTGGTTGGTCGGCTCATCCAGCAACAGCAGGTTGGGCCGCTGCCAGGCCACCAGCGACAGCGCCAGGCGCGCCTTCTCGCCGCCCGAAAAGCGCGATACATCCTCGAAGACATCATCGCCCTGGAAGCCGAAGCCACCCAGAAAACGCCGGATCTCGGCGTCCGCGACGGTCGGCGAGAGGCGCTGGACATGCTGGAAGGGCGTGGCCGAGAGGTCCAGCCCCTCGAGCTGGTGTTGGGCGAAGTAGCCGACGGCCAGGTGTTCTCCCTCGACTCGCTCCCCATCCAGCAGCGAAAGCTCGGCGGTCAGCGACTTGATCAGGGTCGACTTGCCAGCCCCGTTGGGCCCCAGCAGGCCGATGCGCTGACCGGGCTGCAGCGCCAGGTTGACCTCCTCGAGTTGGCGGTGCTCGCCGTTTGCGCCGTGATAGCCCAGGACGGCGTCATCCAGCACCACCAGCGGCTGGGACACCTTGTCGGAACAGGGGATGCGGAAATGAAAGGGCGAGTCGGCATGAGCCTCGGCGATATCGCCCATGCGCTCGAGCATCTTCAGCCGGCTCTGGGCCTGGCGCGCCTTGCTGGCCTGGTAGCGAAAACGTGCCACGAAGCGTTCGATTTCCGCCTTGCGCGCCTGTTGCTTGGCGGCCTCGGCCTGTTGCAGGGCCAGTTTTTCGGCCCGGGTGCGCTCGAAGGTGGTGTAGTTGCCGCGATACAGTTCCAGCCGGCGGTGCTCGAAATGCACGATGTGATCGCAGACCGCATCGAGGAAATCGCGGTCGTGGGAAATCAGCAGCAGGGTGCCGGGATAGCGCGTCAGCCATTGCTCCAGCCACAACAGGGCATCGAGGTCCAGGTGGTTGGTCGGCTCATCGAGCAGCAGCACGTCCGACGGCGTGAAGAGGGTGCGCGCCAGATTGACGCGCATGCGCCAGCCGCCCGAAAACGAGGCCAGCGGGCGCTCCAGATCATCCTGGCCGAAGCCCAGCCCGACCAGCAGCTGGGCGGCCCGCGCCGGGGCGCTGTAGCCGTTCAGCGACTCGATGGTGCCGTGCAGCTCGGCTTCGCGATGCGCTTCGCCACGCGCCTGGGCCGATTCCAGCGCGGCCTCGGCCTCCCGCAGGGCCTGGTCCCCGTCCAGCACATACTCGATGATGCTGCGCTCCAGCGCTTGCACTTCCTGGGCCATGTGGGCGATGCGCTGGCCACCGCTCATTTCCAGCTCGCCGCGTTCCGGCGCCAGCTCCCCCAGCAGCAGCTTGAAGAGACTCGACTTGCCGGTGCCGTTAGCCCCGACGATCCCCACCTTGTGCCCCGCGTGCAGGGTCAGGTCGGCAGCGTCCAGCAGGCTCTGGGAGCCGCGTTGCAGGGATACTTGGCGCAGTGCGATCATGCGGACTCCATTCGTCTGCGTGAGATCACCGCCCGTTGGCGGCCACCTTGTGATGAGCGACGATTCTACCGAAAACGCCGCACTCTTGCGGTCCCGTCTGCCCCGAGAGTCGCTCTGGGACTTCGCCCTGGCGCTCTATGCCCGGGATGGCGTCGAGAGCGCCTGCCTGACGCTGCAGGATGAGGCCGGCGTCGAGGTCACCGAGCTGCTGTGGCGCTGCTGGCTGTATCGCCATGACCTGCAGGCCGGGGATATCCCGGCGGCACTGCGCGAGTGGCAACGCACGGTCATCACGCCCCTGCGCCAAATGCGCCGTGACCTCAAGGCAGAGGCCGAGGCGCAGCCGAGCGTATCGACGCTGCGTCAACGCATCAAGCAGGCCGAGCTGGATGCCGAGCAGGAATGCCTGCGGCGCCTGGAAAGTGCCAGCCGGGACGGCGCCATCGGCCTTTCCCCCTGTTCCCGGGCCACTCAGCCTCTGAAAAAAGTTCTACCTTTCGCCCACCAACTTCAGAAAAAATCACATCTTTTTGCCCTGGCCAGACTGGAAAGCCAGCTTGACCCTCTATGACCCCCGCGCTAGCCTGAAAAAACACCGCGCATACGGCAACAAAACGATACATTCGATTTTACGCCGGTCGATGAGTGACTGATTTTCCGGCAAAACCTGCAGAGGAATCACAAGAATGAAGGCACACAAGCTGCTGACTACCGCGAGTATCGGGGCGCTGATGCTCGGCATGTCCACTGCCGCCTATTCCGACAACTGGCGCTATGCCCACGAGGAATACGAAGGCGACGTTCAGGATGTCTTCGCTCAGGCTTTCAAGGGTTATGTCGAGGATAATTCCGACCACACCGTTCAAGTTTACCGCTTCGGCGAGTTGGGCGAGTCCGACGACATCATGGAGCAGACCCAGAACGGCATCCTGCAATTCGTCAACCAGTCGCCCGGCTTCACCGGCGCCCTTATCCCTTCGGCACAGATCTTCTTCATCCCCTACCTGATGCCGACCGACATGGACACCGTTCTCGAGTTCTTCGACGAGAGCAAGGCCATCAACGAGATGTTCCCCAAGCTCTACGCCGAGCACGGGCTGGAACTCCTCAAGATGTATCCGGAAGGCGAGATGGTCGTGACGGCCGACGAGCCGATCACCTCACCGGAGGACTTCGACAACAAGAAGATCCGCACCATGACCAACCCGCTGTTGGCCGAGACCTACGACGCCTTCGGCGCCACCCCGACCCCGCTGCCCTGGGGTGAAGTCTACGGCGGCCTGCAGACCGGCATCATCGATGGTCAGGAAAACCCGATCTTCTGGATCGAGTCCGGCGGCCTGTATGAGGTTTCTCCGCACCTGACCTTCACCAGCCATGGCTGGTTCACCACCGCCATGATGGCCAACCAGGACTTCTACGACGGCCTGTCCGAGGAAGACCAGCAGCTGGTGCAGGATGCATCGGACGCCGCCTATGATCACACCATCGAGCACATCCAGGGTCTGTCCGAGGAATCCCTCGAGAAGATCAAGGAAGCCTCCGATGAAGTGACCGTGACGCGCCTCAACGACGAGCAGATCGCAGCCTTCAAGGAGCGCGCTCCGCAGGTCGAAGAGAAGTTCGTCGAGATGACCGGCGAGCAGGGCCAGGAACTGCTGGACCAGTTCAAGGCTGACCTCAAGGCCGTCCAGGACAGCGAGTCCGGCGAGCAAGCGTCCGACGAAGACATGTCCGGTGAAGCGGATTCCGAGGAAGCTGAAGCATCCGAGGAAGAGGCCATGGAAGAAAGCCAGGAAGGCTGATTCCTGACCTGACCCGCACCATTCGGGGGCAGCCATGCTGCCCCCGAATTGTTTGCGACCCTCCGGCCGGGGTCAGCGTTCACCCAACGTTGATCGCCACGACACCCGCAGTCGCTAGGATGCCGAGAGAGTCATATCGATTTTCGCCATGTGTCTGCTTAGGGGAGCGCGGCCATGACCGACGAAGAAGAAGTCGAAAAGCACTACAAATCCGGGCTACCCGGTATCCTGGGCACCATCGACACGCTGATCAGCAAGCTGGAAGCCATCATTCTCGCCACCGGCGTGCTGCTGATGGCCACCAATACCATCGCCAATGTCGTCGGGCGCTTTGCCCTCGGCGAGAGCCTGTTCTTCACCGGCGAGGTCAACCGCATCCTGATCATCATGATCACCTTCGCGGGCATCGGCTATGCGGCACGACACGGTCGCCATATCCGCATGTCGGCCATCTATGATGCGCTGCCGGTAGGCGGACGCCGTGCCCTGATGATCGCGATCGCGTTGTTCACCTCGGGCGTGATGTTCTTCCTGGCCTATTACTCGGTGCTCTATGTCCTCGATCTCTACGACAAGGGGCGCATCCTGCCGGCCATGGGGTTCCCGATCTTCATCATCTATGTCTGGGTGCCGTTTGGCTTCGTGATCACCGGTATTCAATACCTGTTCACGGCCATCAAGAACCTGACATCGCGTGATGTCTATCTGTCGACCTCGGTGGTCGACGGCTACAAGGATACGGAAACGGAAGTCTGACGCAGGGCGATCGCCCGGGGGAATACACGATGACGACAATAATGGTTACGACCATGATTGCCCTGCTGCTGCTGGGCTTTCCCATGATGATCCCGCTGGCCACCGCAGCGATCATCGGCTTTTTCATGATGTTCGGTGGGCTGGGTCAGATGGAGACGCTGATTCAGCAGTTGATGGCCGGTATTCGGCCCGCCTCCCTGATTGCCGTGCCCATGTTCATTCTGGCCGCCGACATCATGACCCGGGGGCAGTCGGCCAATCGACTGATCAACATGGTCATGGCCTTCATCGGCCATATCAAGGGCGGCCTGGCCGTCAGTACCGCCGCCTCCTGCACCCTGTTCGGTGCCGTGTCCGGCTCCACCCAGGCCACCGTGGTCGCCGTGGGCTCGCCCTTGCGCCCGCGCATGCTCAAGGCCGGCTATTCGGATTCGTTCAGCCTGGCGCTGATCATCAACTCCAGTGACATCGCCTTCCTGATTCCGCCGAGTATCGGCATGATCATCTACGGGATCGTCTCCGGCACGTCCATCGGCGAGCTGTTCATCGCCGGTATCGGCCCGGGCCTGATGATCCTGACCATGTTCGCCTGCTACTGCGTGATTTACGCCATGGTGCGCGGCGTACCCACCGAGCCCAAGGCCAGCTGGGGAGAGCGCTTCTCGGCGGTACGCTCGGCGTTGTGGCCACTGGGCTTTCCGGTCATCATCATCGGCGGCATCTATGGCGGCATCTTCAGCCCCACCGAGGCAGCCGCCGCCTGTGTGCTCTATGCCGTGCTGCTCGAGTTCGTGGTATTCCGCTCGCTGAAACTGGGTGACATTTACGCCATCGCCAAGTCCACCGGCCTGATCACGGCGGTGGTCTTCATCCTGGTGGCCGTGGGCAACAGCTTCTCGTGGATCATTTCCTTTGCCCAGATCCCGCAGGCGATTCTGGAGGCCGTGGGGATCAACGAGGCCGGGCCGACCGGCGTACTGATCGCCATCTGTATCGCCTTCTTCGTGGCCTGCATGTTCGTCGACCCGATCGTGGTGATCCTGGTGCTGACGCCGGTCTTCGTGCCTGCCATCGAGGCCACCGGTCTCGACCCGGTGCTGGTGGGTATCCTGATCACGCTGCAGGTGGCCATCGGCTCGGCAACGCCACCCTTCGGATGCGATATCTTCACCGCCATCGCCATCTTCAAGCGCCCCTATCTGGATGTGATCAAGGGCACCCCACCCTTTATCTTCATGCTGGTGCTCGCCGCGGCATTGCTGATCATGTTCCCGCAGATCGCACTGTTCCTGCGTGACCTCGCCTTCAGGTAAGCGCCTCGACCCGGATCAAAGGAGTAGGTGACGATGTTCAATCGCATAATGGTGGCCATCGATGGCTCCAAGGGCGCGGTCAAGGCGCTGGAGAAGAGCGTGGCCTTGCAGCAGCTGACCGGCGCGGAACTCTATGTACTGTGCGTGTTCAAGCACCACAGCCTGCTGGAGGCGTCGCTGTCGATGGTGCGTCCGGAGAAGCTGGACATCCCGGATGACGCCCTCAAGGACTACGCCACGGAGATCGCCGTGCACGCCAAGACGCGTGCCACCGAGCTGGGCGTACCGGCCGACAAGATCCGTGCCTTCGTCAAGGGCGGGCGACCCTCGCGCACCATCGTGCGCTTCGCCCGCAAACGCGAGTGCGACTTGGTGGTGATCGGTGCCCAGGGCACCAACGGCGACAAGAGCCTCTTGCTGGGCAGCGTGGCCCAGCGTGTGGCAGGCTCCTCGCACTGCCCCGTGCTGGTCGTCTGATCCCTGGCATCCCCGGGGGTACTGCCCCGTCGCCGGTCGGGCTCCGTGCTGCGGAACCCGGCCGGCCCTGTTAGAGTCCCAAGAGTTCCATACACCATTGGCGCCCCCACGCGCCGGAGCACAAGGTATTTCATGAAGACACTGCTGACTTCCGCTTCGCTGGTCGCTCTGTTGAGCGCTGCCCCCTTTGCGCTGGCGGCCCCCGAATCCGACCAGGAGCGTCTGGGCTACAGCCTGGGCGTTACCCTGGGCAAGAGCATCCAGCAAGACGTTTCCGACCTCGACATCGATGCCTTCACCCAGGCCATTCGCGATGTCTACTCGGACGGCGACCTGGCCATGTCCGATCAGGAAATGTCCGAGACGCTGACGCAATTCCAGAAACAAGCCCAGGAGCAAAAGGCGGCCGAAGCCAAGAAACGTGCCGAGGCCAACCAGGCCGAAGGCAAGGCCTATCTGGAAGAGAACGCCGAGAAGGATGGCGTCACGGTTACCGAATCCGGCCTGCAGTATCGCGAGCTCGAGTCCGGTGACGGCGCCTCGCCGAAGGCCGAGGACACCGTCGAGGTCAACTATGAAGGCAAGCTGATCGACGGCACCGTCTTCGACAGCTCCTATGAGCGCGGCGAGTCGGTCAGCTTCCGCGTCGGCCAGGTCATCGAAGGCTGGCAGGAAGCCCTCAAGCTGATGAGCGTGGGCGACAAGTGGGAGATCGTGATCCCCTCCGAGCTGGCCTACGGCGCCAAGGGGCAGGGCCCCATCGGCCCTCACGAGACTCTGATCTTCGAGGTAGAGCTGCTCGATGTGACGCCGGCCGAGTCTGCGTCCGACGACAGCGGCGCGGCCGACGGCGCCTCGGAAGACGGCTCTGCTGACAGCGACGCCGCTGAAGCCGACACCTCGCAGGACAGCTCAGCTGAGAACGGCTCCGCTGACAACGGCGCCTCGGAAGAGGGTGATAGCAGCGAGAGTGACAGCAACGCCGAGTAACCCTGCTCGGCAGCGCACCTCCTGGACGGCCGGCTGATTCAGCCGGCCGTTTTTTGTGGGCCGCCTATAGCGTCTCCAGCGTCCGATTCACGGCCGTCTCGAGCGGGCCGGGCGTCGGCGAATGCAGGACGCGCTCGAGTACCTCGCCGCGGTGGTTCACCAGGTACAGCGAGGCCGTGTGATCCACCGTATAGCCCGCTCCGGAATCGGGCGCCTCGTGGCGCCGCCAGACCACATCATAGCGCTCGGCAATGGCCTCGAGCCGGGCAGGGCTTCCCCTGGCCCCGATGAAGTCCTCGCCGAAGGCCGCCAGATAGGTCTCCAGCCGGGCCAGGGTATCGCGTTCGGGGTCGACGGAAATCATCACCGGCACGACACGCTGACGCTGCTCCTCGGGCAGGCCCTGGCGCACCTGACGCACCACGGCCAGGCTCATCGGGCAGACATCCGGACACCAGGTATAGCCGAAGAAGATGATCGCCAGCTGGTCGTCATCCAGGCGCGACAGCGTGAATTCCCCCTGGGTCGAGGGCAGCGAGATGGGACCACCCGGCGGCAGATCGTGCGCCTGATTGGCCTGCTGCCACTGCTCGAAGGCCAGCCAGGCGCCGACCAGCAGCACCAGGCATGCGGATATCGCGTACCAGCGAAGCCGTCTCATCCAGATACTCCTGCGGCGAATTTCCGGCGAGCACTGCCATGCTGCCGAAGGTGAAGTCATGAGGTCGATAGTGGCAAGATAGTGGTTTGGCGAGTGCACAGCCAGACGCGCCTCGCCCCCATCCGCAAGGAGATTGCATGCAAGGCGTCGGCTCAGCCCTGGGACCGCTCTTTTTACTGATCCTGCTGGGCGCCCTGCTGGGGCGACTCGGTCAACCGGGCGGTGACTTCTGGCCGCGCATGGAGCGGCTGATCTATTGCCTGCTGTTCCCGGCCATGCTGGTCGGCACCCTGGCCACCGCCGACATGCAGCAGGTGCCGGTGGGCCGTGTGGCCAGTGTGTTGCTGGGCGCCATGGGGCTTGTGGGAGCCGGGCTGTGGCTGGTCCGCCACTGGCTGGGGCTCGCGGCGCCGGCTTTCACCTCGGTCTTCCAGGGCGCCCTGCGTTTCAACACCTATGTCGGGGTGGCGGGGGCCGCTGCCCTGCATGGCGAAGCCGGTGCCACGGTCGCGGCGGTGGCCGTGGCGCTGATGGTGCCAGTGGTCAATGTGCTCTGTGTCAGCAGCTTCATTGCCGCCGGTACCCTGGGTAGCGGCGGCCTGCGCCAGAGTCTGCTGGCACTGACCCGCAACCCGCTGATCCTGGCCTGCCTGCTGGGCATTGGCCTGAACCTGGGCGGCATCGGCCTGCCCGGCTGGAGCGCGGCGACCGTCGATCTGCTGGGGCGTGCTGCCCTGCCGCTGGGCCTGGTGGCCGTGGGGGTCGCGCTGAGACCCCGGGCGCTGCTGCGACTCGACCCGGGTATCTGGGCCGCCAACAGCGCCAAGCTGGTACTGATGCCGGCGATTGTCCTGGGCCTGGCGCTGTTGTTGGGCCTCGACCCGATCAGCCGGGATATCGTCCTGCTGTTCGCCGCCCTGCCCACGGCGACCTCGGCCTATATCCTGGCGCGCCAGCTGGGCGGCGATGCCGAGCTCATGGCCGCCCTGATCACCGGGCAGACCCTGCTGGCCATGGTGTCGTTGCCGCTATGGCTGCGGCTGGTGGGCTGACCGAGCGCACGGGTAAAAAGTAATAAAAAATATTCGCATTTGTGTTGACGGAATAAATGAGAATGATTTACTCTACAAACATGGCGTTGATGAGGCGCCATGGCCGAGGCAAGTTTCCTGCCAGTTGCTTGTCTGAGTTTCTCCTCCTCATTGCTAGTCACGGTCTTTTTGCCGCCCCGCCCAGGGCGGCTTTCTTTTGGGAAACACTGCTTAAATGCCTGCGCATGCAAATCGCTTCGTTGCGCGGTGCTCGAAAGCTCGCCTAACCACTTACTATGCTCGGCGATTTATTCAGCGTCTCCTTTATCCGCTCGTCACCTTTCGCCCTGCGTGACCCACCGGGTCAGTCGCGTCTGGCCAGCTGCTGCTTGAGCAGCTCACCCAGTGCCTCCACTGCCGGCCAGGAAGCGGCCGAGACGCGGCGCCCGTAGTGCAGTTGCGCCTCGCAACCCTGCAGGACCGGTAGCCCCTCGGGCTCGCCCAGCTCGCGCATGGCCGGCGTCAATCGGTCACGTTCCAGGATGCTCACGGCCAGGCCGGACTCCACCGCCGTTTCCAGGGCATGGATGCTGGTACTGGTAAAGACGCCGTGCCAGGGGCGATCGATGGCGCTCAGCGCCTCGGTGCCCAGCTGCCGATACGGACAATCCTCCGGATGCAGTGCCATCGGCAATGCATCCGCACTGCCCAGCACCAGGTCCTTGGCCCCGGCCCAGACCGGCGTCGTGCGCCACAGGGGCTCGCCACCACTCAAGCGGTGCGGGCGATCCAGGGCCACGACCAGCGACAGTTCGCCACGCTCCAGCAGGCGCGCCAGTTCGCCACTGGGGGCCGTCACCGCCTCCAGCACGACATCCGGGTGGCGACCCAGGAAGTCCGGCAGCAGGCGCCCTACCAGCCGGCTGGCATAGTCCTCCGGCATGCCGAAACGCACGCGGCCACTCAGGCCGCAACCGCTGATGCGCGCCACCAGGCCATCATGACGCCGCAACAGTTCCCGTGCCTCACCCAACAATGCCTCGCCCGAGGACGTCGGGGTCACCCCGCGCGCCCCGCGCACCAGCAGACGGGTATCCAGCCGCGCTTCCAGCCGCTTGATCTGCATGCTCAGGGCGCTCACGGTGCGATGCCGCTGCTGCGCGGCCGCCGCCAGGGTGCCCAGCCGCGCCACGGCCACAAAGCTGCGCAGCGCCTCGAGATCCAGCGAGTCCGACAAGACTTCAGCCATATTGAATGCTGACTCCAAAAAGTTTCGATTCACGAAACACTTTAGTCGAGCCAGACTGTGCCGACCAGCTCACCCTCAACACACAACGAGGCACAAGCATGCTCGGCATCAGCTTTCGTCCCGGCTTTCTCCTCCGGATGCGCCCGACACCGGCCCTTGGCGCCATGGCGGTGGCTCTGGGCTTCGTGGTGTGCTGGAGCAGTGGCTTCGTCGGCAGCCGCCTGGCCGTCGCCGTCGAGACGCCGGTCATGGCGCTCTATGTCTGGCGCTTCGCCCTGGCGACCCTGCTGGCCGGCGGCTGGTGGTGGTGGCGTGCGCAGCGCCGCGGGGCACGCCGGCTCGACCTCCGCGCCCTGTTGCACGAGGCGCTGGTCGGCAGCCTGACGGTGGGCGGCTATCTGTTGACCATGTTGCTGGCCATCGAGGCGGGCGTGAGTGCCGGAGTCGCCGCCCTGATCGGCGCCCTCCAGCCTCTCGCCGCCATCACCCTGGCCAGCAGCTGGCTGGGCGAGCGCACGCGGCCACTGCAGTGGGTCGGCATGGTAGTGGCGACACTGGGCGCCGCGCTCAGCGTGCTGGATGACCTGCAAACCGTGGGCGGTGCCCCCACCTGGGCGTATGGCCTGCCGCTGGTGGCCGTGGCCTGTGTCGCCCTGGGCAGCGCCCTGACCACCCGTCAGCGGGTCTCGCTGCCGCTCGAGGCGCGCTTGACGGCGCAGTTGGTAGCCGCCACCGGGGTCTTTCTGATCGCCGCGCTGGCCATGGGCCAATCGATGGCTCCGCCGTCACCCGGCCTGGATACCCTGGTGGCGATGGCCTGGCTGATCGTGCTGGCCACCTTCGGCGGCTATGGCTTCTTCGTGGAGAGTCTGCGGCGCTTCGGCGTGGGCCAGAGCGCCGGCCTGGTGGCGCTGACGCCGGCCGTGACCCTGGCCTGGACCGCCCTGATGTTCGGCGAGCTGCCCGGCAGCCTGGGCGCCATCGGCATCCTGCTGGGGCTCGTCGGCGCGGCGGTGGCCCTCAGGGCCGGGCGACGCCAGCGCCGCGGCGCGGATGGTCATGACGCCACGGCCAGCCCGCGGGGTCGCTGGCAGCGCCAGCCGGCTTCACGGCCCGGCACACCGGCCAGCACCCGCGAACGCGGCAGGCTCAGTCGGCGGCGCGGCGGTGAACCAGATCCCACACGCCATGCCCCAGACGCTCCCCGCGGACCTCGAACTTGGTAAGCGGACGATAGTCCGGGCGCGGCACATAGGGCGCCGAGTCGGCCTCGGCGGTATTGGCGTAACCCGGTGCCTCGGCCATCACCTCGGCCATCCACTCGGCATAGGCCGCCCAGTCGGTGGCCATGTGCAGGGTGCCGCCCGGCTTGAGACGCGTGCGCACCAGCTCGACGAAGGCCGGCTGGACGATACGCCGCTTGTGGTGCTTCTTCTTCGGCCAGGGGTCGGGGAAGAACAGCTGCACGCTATCCAGGCTGGCCTCGGGCAGGCACTGCTCGAGCACCGCCAGGGCATCCTCGCGATACACGCGTAGATTGGCGAGGCCACGCTTGTCGGCCTCGTCGAGCAGCTTGCCGACACCCGGTGCATGCACCTCGATGCCGATGTAGTCGGTCTCGGGATGCGACTCGGCCTGCTCGATCAACGAGGCTCCCATGCCGAAGCCGACCTCCACCACGCGCGGCGCCCGGCGGCCGAACAGGGTGTCCAGGTCCAGGCGCCCGTCTTCCAGGCTCAGCCCCAGGCGTGGCCAGACGTCCTCGAGGCCGCGGGTCTGAGCGGTGGTCATGCGGCCGGCGCGCAGCACATAACTCTTGATGCCGCGACGATGCAGCGGTGCATCGGCCGACTCGGGGCCGGAGGTATCGGTATCGTTCATGCGGTGTTCACTACTCGGGTCACGAATTCAGGAATAGCGGGCACTTGGCCCGGCTCAGGCATTGATGCGGCCACTCATCGGCGACGAGGCCTCGGCCTGCTGGCGGCGCGGCATGCGGCCGGCCAGGAAGGCCTCGCGACCGGCCTGGACGGCATGGCGCATGGCACTGGCCATCAGCACCGGCTGGCGGGCATGAGCAATGGCCGAGTTCATCAGCACGCCATCACAGCCCAGCTCCATGGCCCGGGCCGCTTCCGATGCCGTGCCGATCCCCGCGTCGACCAGCACCGGCACCCCGGCCTGCTCGATGATCAGGCCCAGGTTGTAGGGGTTCTGGATCCCATGACCGGAACCGATCAAAGAGCCCAGCGGCATGATCGCGCTGCAGCCCAGCCGCTCCAGCTCGGCGGCGACGATGGGGTCATCGCTGGTATACACCATGACGTCGAAGCCGTCGTTGACCAGCGTCTCGGCGGCCGACAGCGTCTCCACGACATTGGGGTAGAGCGTCGCCTCGTCCCCCAGCACCTCGAGCTTGACCAGGTTGTGGCCATCGAGCAGCTCGCGTGCCAGCTGACAGGTGCGCACCGCGTCCCGGGCATTGAAACAGCCCGCGGTATTCGGCAGCAGGGTATAGCGCTCGGGCGAGATCACATCGAGCAGGCCGGGGGCCGAGGCATCCTGCCCCAGATTGGTGCGGCGCACCGCGAAGGTCACGACCTCGGCCCCGCTGGCGCCGATCGCCGCCCCCGCCTCATCGAAATCGCGATACTTGCCGGTGCCCACCAGCAGGCGTGACGCAAACTCACGCCCCGCAACCTGGAGCGGCGTATCCTGGATAAAATCGGTCATGCGTCTGGAAACTCCCGTGGCTGTGATGAGTGAGCTGGCCTGCCGTCAGCCGCCGCCAATGGCATGCACGACCTCGACCCGATCCCCCTCGGCCAGGCGTGTCTCAGCGTGCACGCTCTTCGGCACGATGGCCTCGTTGACCTCCACCGCGATGCGGCGGCCCGCCAGGCCCAGGTGCTCGATCAGTTGCGACACCGAGAGGTCGTCTTCCAACTGGGTGGCTTCGCCGTTGAGTTGAACCTGCATGGCATCCTCGTGGGTCGTCACATGTTCAGCCTTGTGGGTACCCATTGTAGCGCCTCTGCCTGACGCCGGGTACGGTAGGCGCGTCACGCAAGGGAGATTTCGAGCATGCAGGACCGATTCTGGTGGTTGGCCGTGGCGCTGTCCGGGGCCCTGATGGTGGTGATGGGCGCCCTCGGTGCCCACGCCCTGGCGGGCGAGCTGTCGCCCCGCCTGATGGCCGGCTTCGAGACCGGTGTGCGTTATCAGGCCTGGCACACCCTGGCGATGCTGGGCGTTCTGGCCTGGCGCGCGGCCGCGCCGCTGCCCGGTCAACGACTGGTGCTGACACTCTGGGCAGCGGGCATGCTGTTGTTCAGCGGCTCGCTCTATGGCCTGAGCCTGGCCAGCGCCACCTGGCTCGGGCCCGTCACCCCGCTCGGCGGGCTGCTGCTGATACTCGGCTGGCTGGCGCTGGCCGGCATCATCTTCAAGGCACGCTGAGGGTTACGGCGTCTCGTCGCGCTTGTCCGGCGATGGCCAGACATCGGCATCGACCAGCTCGGGACGCTTGAGTACCTGCGGGTCGAAGACGGGTTCGGAGATGCCGTCGCGACGCTGACGCTCGTAGTCACGCAGCACGCTCAGCGCCGCCGGCACCAGCATCAGAATCGCCAGCAGGTTGGTCGTCGCCATCAGCCCCATGGCCAGGTCCGCAAAGTCCCAGACGAAGGTCAGTTGCGCCACCGACCCGATCATGACCATGGCCAGCACGGCCCAGCGCAGGGTTTGCTCGGCACGGCGCGCATGGCCACGGAACAGGTACTCGACATTGATGGCCGAGAAGGAATAGTTGGCCAGCAACGAGGTGTAGGAGAAGAAGAAGATACTGACCGCGATGAAGAAGCCACCGAAACTGCCCAGGTGGTCGACCATGGCGTCCTGGGTCAGCTTGATGCCCTGAATGGACTCGCCGGCCGATGTCGCGAGCAGGGTCTCGTAAACACCGGAAAGCAGGATGACCACCGCCGTGCAGGTGCAGATCACGATGGTGTCGACGAAGACCCCGAAGGCCTGCACGAGGCCCTGCGCCGCCGGATGCTTGACGTTGGCCTGTGCCGCGGCGTTGGGGGTCGAGCCCATGCCCGCCTCATTGGAAAACAGGCCGCGCTTGATGCCGTTCTCCATGGCGACCTTGATGGCATAACCCGCTGCACCACCGACCGCCGGGCCGAAGCCGAAGGCGCTCTTGATGATCAGCGCCAGCATCTCCGGGATGGCCGTCAGGTTCATGAGCAGGATCACCAGCGCCACGATCAGATACAGGATCGCCATGGTCGGCACGATCTTCTCGGCGGTCCGCGCGACCGACTTGAGGCCGCCGAAGATCACCAGCGCCACCAGCAGCACCAGCCCGACACCGGTCATCCAGCGCGGCACCCCGAAGGCGCCCTGCACGGCCTGGGCAATGGTGTTCGACTGAGCCGCGTTGAAGGCCAGTCCATAGGCCACGATCAGGAAAAAGGCGAACAGCATGCCCAGCCAGCGCCAGCCCAGGCAACGCTCGATGTAGTAGGCCGGGCCGCCACGGAACACGCCATCCTCGTGGCGATGCTTGTAGGTCTGCGCCAGCGTCGACTCGATGAAGGCGGTCGAGAAGCCGACCAGCGCCGTCACCCACATCCAGAAGATGGCGCCCGGGCCGCCGACCCACAGCGCGATCGCCACCCCGGCCAGATTACCGGTGCCGATGCGCGCCGCCATGGAGGTGGCAAACGCCTGGAAGCCGCTGATGCCTTCACCCGCACCCCGCGACGAAACGGTCACCCGTGCCATGTGGCCGAACAGCCGGAACTGCATGCCCCGGGTCAGGATGGTGAAAAGCAGCCCGGCCCCCAGCAGCAGGTAGACCAGAATATAGGACCAGACGAAATTGCTGACCGGGTTCATCACGGCATAGGCCGCATCCTGCAGGGTCAGAAGGAGGGACGTGATCACATCCATGTGTGAGGCTCCAGACAGTGGGGTAGTCACCCCGCCACCCGGGTGCGCGGGTCGGCGGGGCGGTTCGTGCAACACTGCCGCCCAGTCTAGAGGGGCGCTGCGCGCTTGTCAGCCGCATTGGCGCGCCCCGTCGTCGGTCAGCCCTGCTTGTGCACGGCGCGCCAGTGGTGCAGCAGCGGCTCGGTGTAACCGGCAGGCTGCGCGCGCCCCCTGAAGATCAGCTCGGAGGCGGCCTGGAAGGCATGCGACGCCGCGAAATCGGCACTCATCGGCGTGTAGTCGGGATCATCGGCATTCTGAGCATCGACGACCCTGGCCATGCGCTCCAGGGTGTCGCGAACGCGTGCTTCATCCACCACGCCGTGATAGAGCCAGTTGGCCACATGCTGACTGGAAATCCGCAGGGTCGCACGGTCTTCCATCAGGCCGACATCATGCACATCGGGCACCTTGGAGCAGCCCACGCCATGCTCGACCCAGCGCACCACATAGCCCAGGATGCCCTGGCAGTTGTTGTCGAGCTCCTGCTGGATCTCGTCCTCGCGCCATTCCGCCTGCTCGGCCACCGGCACACAGAGCAGTTCATCCAGGCAGTCCGGCTCGCCCAGGGCTTCCAGCTCGCGCTGTACCTCGGTCACGCTGACCTGGTGGTAATGCAGGACATGCAGGGTCGCGGCGGTGGGTGACGGCACCCAGGCCGTATTGGCGCCGGCCCTGGGGTGGCCGATCTTCTGCTCGAGCATGGCCGCCATGCGGTCCGGCATCGGCCACATGCCCTTGCCGATCTGGGCGCGTCCGCGCAGGCCGCAGGCCAGCCCCGTCTGGACATTGCTGCGCTCATAGGCGCCGATCCAGGTGCTGCCCTTCATCTCGCCCTTGCGAATCATGGCGCCGGCCTGCATGGCGGTGTGCATTTCATCACCGGTACGATCGAGGAAACCGGTGTTGATGAACACTACCCGCGAGCTGGCCTCGGCGATGCAGGCCTTGAGGTTGACCGAGGTACGCCGCTCTTCATCCATGATGCCCATCTTGAGGGTGTCACGCTCCAGGCCCAGCAGGTCCTCGACGCGCTCGAAGAGCTTGCGGGTAAACGCCACTTCCTGGGGGCCATGCATCTTGGGCTTGACGATATACACCGAGCCCTCGCGGGAGTTGCGCGGCTGACCCGCGCCCCTCGCCAGGTCGTGCATGGCCAGCAGGCTGGTCACCACGGCATCGAGAATGCCCTCGGGCAGCTCCTGGCCCTCGGCATCGAGCACCGCCGGGGTGGTCATCAGGTGCCCCACATTGCGCACGAACATCAGGGCGCGGCCGGGCAGAGTGAGCTCTCTGCCGTCCGGCGTCGTCCACTGCCGATCGGCATTGAGACGCCGGGTAATGGACTGGCCCCCCTTGTCGAGCGAGGCTTCCAGGTCGCCCTTCATCAGGCCCAGCCAGTTGGCATAGACCGCAACCTTGTCCTCGGCATCCACCGCCGCCACCGAGTCCTCGCAATCCATGATCGAGGTCAGCGCCGACTCGACCACCACATCCTTGATGCCCGCCGGATCGGTCTTGCCGATGGGGTGGGCGGCGTCCACCCGGATCTCCAGGTGGAGGTCGTGATTGACCAGCAGCACGGCCTCCGGCGCGCTCGGCTCACCCTGGAAGCCCACCAGCTTGCCGGGCTGCTTGAGGCCGGTCTCGCGGCCGCCCTCGAGGGTCACGATCAGGTGGCCGTCGCGCAAGGCGTACTTGACCGCTTCACGGTGCGAACCGGTGGCCAGTGGCGCGGCGCGGTCCAGCACACCCTTGGCGTAGGCGACCACCCGGGCGGCACGCTCGGGGTTGAAGCCCTCGCCCCGCTCGGCGCCATCCGTGTCGGGGATGACATCGGTGCCATAGAGCGCATCATAGAGACTGCCCCAGCGCGCATTGGCTGCATTCAGTGCATAGCGGGCGTTGTTGACCGGCACCACCAGCTGCGGCCCGGCCTGCACCGCGATCTCGCGATCCACGCCGGTGGTGGTGACCTCGACGCGGGATGGCGCCTTGACGCGATAGCCGATCTCCTCGAGAAATGCCCGATAGGCCGCCATGTCGCGCACCGGCCCGGGATGCTCGCCATGCCAGGCATCGAGCTCGGCCTGCAGGCGTTCCCGCTCGGCCAGCAGTTCGCGGTTGCCGGGCGTCAGGTCATGAAAGAGCGCATCCACGCCCGCCCAGAAGGCATCCGGATCGACGCCGGTGCCCGGCAGGGCCTGTTCGTTGAGGAAACGGTCGAGTTCGGCGGCCACCTGGAGGCGGTGGCGAGTGATGCGTTGGCTCATGGATCATTCTCCCTGGACATGCCGGCTCAGCGCCAAGGGACGTCGAGCCACTGTTCACAAATGATGAGGATGTCGAATCGAGTTTGTGGAAAATTATTCCACGTGTAAAGCTGGTGACCGGCCCTCGACCGCCAGTATCGACCAAATGACGAGACACCACCCCGGTGAATGCGCAGCGTTGACTGGCCCCACCGGTTGCATGACGCTAGCATGGGCGGGCACAGCAGAGGATGCGATGAGCGACTTTACCGCCCTACAGGAACATGGCCCCCTGGCCCCGGTCGATCAGGCCGACGACGCCCTGGCACGCTATCTGGATCATTATGGTCTCAGTTCGCTGCTGAGCGAGCCGTTGACCCTGCATGCCGGCTTTGTGGAGACCCAGGGATTTCGCCTCTGGACCCAGGTCTGGACGCCGACCGACCCCATCGGCACGATCGTGGTGGTGCACGGCTACTATGATCACCTGGGTCTCTACCGCCACCTGCTCGAGAGCCTGCTGGAGCGCCACTGGCGCATCGCGCTGTGGGACCTGCCGGGGCACGGCCTGTCCAGCGGCGCTCGCGCCTCCATCGGCGACTTCGATGAATACGGGGCCTGCCTGGCGGCGCTGCGTCGCGACCTCGAAGCGCGCGAGCTCGCCGCGCCCCCCTGGGTGGGCATTGGCCAGAGCACCGGTGCCGCCATCCTCGCCACCGATGCCCTGACCCACGACGACGCGGAACACTGGCAGGGCCTGGTGCTGCTGGCACCGCTGGTACGCCCCTATGGCTGGTCGCAGGCCAACTGGCTGCAACGTCTGGTCGGCCCCTTCGTGCGCACCGTTCCGCGACGCTTTCGCGACAACTCCACCGATAGCGACTTCGCCACCTTCCTGCGCGAGAGTGACCCCTTGCAGCCGGACCGTCTGGCCATGCAATGGGTCAATGCCATGCGCCGCTGGATGCCACGCCTAATCGCCCTGCCGCCGAGCCGCATGCCGACCCTCATCCTGCAGGGCGAACAGGATTCCACCGTCGACTGGCCGTTCAACCTCGGCGTGCTCAAGCGCAAGTTCCCCAATGCCGAGATATGCCGTTATCCCGACGCACGCCATCATCTGGTCAACGAGTCGGAGCCCATACGCCGCACCCTGTTCGCGGACCTGGCGCGCTTTCTCGCCGACCTCGAAGAGGGCTTCGAAGCCCTGCCACCGGAAGGGTCGGAACCCGCATGACAACCCGCTGCCTTGCACTCATCACCCTGCTGCTGATGCTGGCCGGCTGTGCCGCCCAACCCCAGGGCCCCGAGACGGTACGCCAGGCATTGTTCGGCCTCGGCGAACGCGCCGCCGAACAGGTCGCCAGCGCATCGACCCTGCCCACCCCGCATGGCGACCTGGTACTGCTGCTGGCCACACCGGACGTCGACCCGGCGCTGGACATCACGGACGAACGCCTGATGGAAAGCCTGACCCGGGCCCTGCTGGGGCTGGATGAGGGCCCCCAGGTACTCGACTGGCGGCCCGCCATCGTCGGCGAGGCCGGCGGCAACCAGTGGCGGCTCGACAGCAGCCTGGCCGCCTCGGGCCCACGGCTAACGCTCTCCGATCGTGAGCTGCTGCCCTATCGCCTGACCCTTACCCTGCGCCGTCCCGGCGAATCGCAACACCTGTGGCAGACGCACATCGACGGCGCCCTCGACGCCACCGCCCTGTGACCCGTCATCCTCCCTTGAGCAGGCGATCCAGCTGACGATAGCCGATGGCCTCGACCAGATGCTCACGACTCGGCTGCGCGGCCCCGGCCAGATCGGCCAGGGTCAGCGCCACCCGCAATACGCGATGAAAGGCCCGCGCCGAAAGCTGCAGGCGCTCCAGCACCTCGGCCAGCCAGGCGCGGTCTTCCGCGCCCAGCGCACACGCCGCCTCGAGCTCCGGCCCCGCCAGATGCGCGTTCAGGGCGCCCCTCTCCAACTGGCGCCGGCGGGCTGCCAGCACCCGCTGACGCACCGTGGCCGAGTCTTCGCCGGGCTCGCGGGAGGTCAACTGGTCCGCCGGCAGGCTCGCCACTTCCACCTGCAGGTCGATACGATCGAGCAGCGGCCCGGACAGCCGCGCCTGATAGCGCTGTATCTGCGCCGCCGTGCAGTAGCAGGCCTGGCGCGGATCACCCAGATGGCCACAGGGGCAGGGGTTCATGGCGGCCACTAGCTGAAACCGCGCCGGATAGCGCCGCTCGTGACTCGCCCGGGCGATATGGATTTGCCCGGACTCGAATGGTAGGGGGTTTTGTCACATTTCAGAAGGTGGCTTGTTCATAACCGAATGTTGGCAACTGATTATTTAAACTCAATTCAATCTAAATATTAGTTTTATGTTATAATAGAGATATTGAAAGGTGGTTTTAAGCCAGCACACCGTTCCGTCCCCTCCGGGGACTACACTGCTGGTGAGGGGGCAAGCCCCCTTCAATCCCCCAAAATCAAAACCAAAAAAAATAATAAAGGAGAAATGACATGGACGTTATTGAAGAAAACAAAAACCAACTAAAGCGAACCATTGAAATGAAGGTTCGTGTGAATGGTATTGAGTATAAAAAAATTAAAGAACTGGCTTACCTATACGGTAAGCCTATGGCTGACATTTTCAGGGAGTCAGCCTTAACTGTTTCAAAGACACACAAAGGGGGTCGCTCAACACAAAGAGCAGATCCAGCCCTAGTTAGAGGTATAGCAAGGATAGGCAACAACTTAAATCAAATTGCTAAACAAGTTAACAGCACGGCTAAATCTGGCGATACGATTAACATCCTAGAACTCATTGATGTGCTTCACAACATAAGAGCAGAAACAGCGGAACTGAAAGAAAAGCACAGGGAGATAGCCAATGATAGTTAAGTTTAGAAAGCAAAAGCGAGGTGTGCCCAAAAACCCGCTTAGAGCTGCGAAAGGAGCCACGGGCTACCTGTTAGGCAATAAAGATCATAAAGGCCGTGAGCGAGCTTTTAAGCCCCTTCTGCTAGATGGTTCACCTGAAGAATTTGAGCAGATTGTGGGGTTCGGTAATAAAGCCGGTCAATATACAAGCGGAGGTTTGTATTTTGAAGAAACAAGAGAACAGCTAATAGAGAAGCACGGAAGTAGTCAGGCAGTGGACAAGATGCTAAAAGATGTAATGGAAAGGTTTGAAGAAACTCTTTTCCCAGGTCTCGACAAAGACCAGTATTGCGGTGTTTGGATTCTTCACGAAGATAAAAGCAACATTGAATTAAACTTTCTGTTTTCAAAAGAAGAGCTTCGAGGTGGGAAAAGGTTGAATCCGTATTTTCACAAAGAAGATTTGCCAAGAATAAATGCTTTCAAAGACATAATAAACCACGAATACAAGTTGAGCGACCCCGACACCCCCGACAAGAAAAGAGCTTCTACACCCGAGTTCTTTAATGAATACAAGCAGATTGAGGGGGTCAGCCAAGAACACAACAGAAGGCATTTCAAGAAGGCTTTGACCGAACATCTTGCTCAACTTGTTGAAGACGGGTTTTACAAAAACAGGGAAGAACTTATCGACTCGCTAAACACAGCAGAATATAAGGTTTCGAGGGTCACGAAAAATTCTATTTCAGTTATAAATCCCGAAACAGGCAAACCCACAAGACTCACAGGGGCGATTTTCGAAGAAGGAGCGGATTACAAGCACTTTTCAAGTGAAGATTACAGAAATGAGCTTATGAAGCGATACGAAGAAGAAAGGCTTGAGAAAATTAAAAAACAAAAAGAGCAATACAAAAACTTAATGGACGATAAAAAGAAAGACTTAATCAAAAGGTATAATAAGGAGATTAACAATGGAACAGCACATCAAAGAAATGATTTCAAACTTCATAGCGAGCCAAGAAGAGAAATTGGCGAAACTAGAACAAGAGAACAAGTCGTTGAAGGAAGACCTCGACAAGATAATAGAAAGCCAAATAACAATGAAAGAGAAGATACAGCAAGCTTTCAAAAATCAGAAGATTCTCTTGGAAAAGCAGAGCAACTTAGAAAACGATATATCAATGAATATTCAGGAAAAAACGGAATCATTAGAAAAATTGTTGATGAGGTTAATAGAAGAATAGCTGGCAAGCTTTCAGCGAAAATAGAAAAGTTTCACAATCAACAAAAAACTAAAAAGAAAAGCCTAAAAAGCGACCAAAGCTTTTCAATGTAAGAGGGGTATCATTCACCCCTCATATTAAGCATTTCCGCTTTCAATAGCTCATTCTTGCTTTCAAGAATCGTTATATTTCACTAACCATATTAGTGCGGACCTAAAAAACGATCCCCATTGAAGTGAATCATATGATCTGGCTCGTCAGCTATCCATACCTCAGTTTCCCAAGCCAGCTCACTCGCATTTTTGCGGAACTCATCTTTTTCAGGGAAAGCGGTGACATAGACTCTGCCCACCTTACAGTCTTTTAGTGCCTCTTCCAGCTCCAACCACCGCTTAGGCGATACAGGCCCATGGCTAGTGACGGCTTCAATCAGAAACAGCCATTTCCGGCTCTCATCATACACCACCACATCGGGAAGCTTGTCGTGAGACATAGGAGGAACACCAAGGTCTTCAAGCCTCTCAGTGTCTAGCACCATGAGCTTACCACCTTCATCCCTACTGCTGGCCGTATCACCGATATAGAGCACTATACCGCCATTACCACCTATAAAGCGAGGGCAGAACTCATGCACTATGTCCGCATGAAGTTGATTGTGGGCTCCAGGTGAAAGCTTTATCTCTGTGCCATCAGGAAGCCTCACAGGAATCTTGTGAAGCTCAAGCTCCTTTCTGTAAAGCTCTTGAAGATTATGAATATTCTCTTTATATTCCTCGATCTTCACCTCCCAGTCACCATTTGGAAACTCTTTCAGTATTTCCATCATGGGTTCTGAAAGTGAATATCTATTGTCTTTACTATTCGTAGCTCGCCCAAGATCTTCTATGTTACGATCAACGATTCTTGCTTGCTCGAACTGGTGCAAGGTCTGCTTTCTAAAAGACTCCCTTGAATTAGGGGCATAATCCCTATAGTGCTCTCTAACGAAAGCCATAATATCAACTATAGGAAGATAGCGAACATGTGCTTCACTCCAGTCGCTATCTGGTGCTATGCCTGCCAATGCCAGAAATGTCCATGAAGAACGGTTGTTATATTGCTTTTTAGGCAAACCAAGTGCTTTCAGCAAGGTTCTAGCCTCTTCAAGCTTTTCCTCTTTACTCACTTTTAAACCTTATAACTCAATTGCTCGTTGACGATTTCATCGACCTGCTGTTGAGAAATCGCCTCCCCTTCATGATAGTGTTCCCCGATTTTGCGAATGTCTACCCTGGATGGCATCTTCAGCAAGCGGATTTCTGTGGCATTGACCTGGGTGTTCCCTGAGATACAGCGAAAATAGCGGTCAATAAGGGTTGAGTTGAAGAGCAAGGCCAACCCATTGGCTTCAAGCTCTGAAAGCTCGTCTGTGTGATGACTGACAAGGTTTAGATGGTTCTCAAAGGCCACCACCTCACCTGTGATGAACTTCGGGCTGTGTATGCCCGCTACAAGCCTTCTAGCCTCTTCCTTGGATGTGAACCGCTTGAGAACGATGAACCGCTGGTTTCTAGTCGTTATCTTGCTGTGACCGTCAAATAGGCGAAGCCTGCTGTCCTTTTTGTTAGCACCTGTCCACTCTGTCTTAAACAGCTTGACATTGTGCATCTTCAAGAGCGGAACGGTGTTGTTAAAGTCGTCTTTCTCGGCAATATGCTGAGTCGCACGATGCGAGACAACAGGACCCGTGCTGATAATGTAGCCGTTACATGTAAAACTGGACTCCATATGCTCAACGAATTCAAGAAGCTCAGCATCTTCTCTGCTGTCTGGCACTCGAATGAAGCCAGCATCATTCGTTTCATCAATAACAATGCTTGTCGGGTAATAGTTAGTATCCGTATGCTCAAAGTCAGCATGGCCGTTAGAAACGGACACTCTCACCTTCTCGCCCTGCCGTTCTTTTGAATAGTGACAAATGATGTTCTCTTGAAGAACAGCAAGCTCTTTGAACACTTGGTTCCGTGAGCGGAAGATGTGAACCTTGTTGAGACTGGTATTTTTGAACAGGTATTGCCTGAAGCCCTTAAAGTAAAGGCCATTCAAGTAGCTCCGTGGCACGATAGCTACCATCTGGCCTTGTGGCTTCAAGGCATTGATGACTACAGCCATGAACGAAGCATAGATGTTCGGATTTCCCTTATAGAGGTCCGTGGTAGCTACGGCATAAGGTGATGTTTTTGAATTGTATTTAAAATACGGCGGGTTTATACATGAAATGTCGTATCTTTCGCCTTTCAAGTCAGGGCGGTCAAGCACAAAGTCCTTGTTGCGGATCTCGTAGGTAAATGTCCCATCTTGGACTTCGATGAAGCCTTTTAGGTCTTCCATACTACGGTTCAACACATCAAGGGCATTCTCATCAATCTCATACAAAACCGCATGAACTGATTTATTCCCATTATCGACACAATAAAGAGCAGTTGATATAGTGAGAATGCCGGCTCCCGCACCTGCATCAAGTATACTCACTTCTTCAGGCATAGCCCCGCCATCAAAGAGCGAAGCCATGTAATTAGAAACAGGAGCTCCTGTGAAATACTGGCCTATCTCTTTTCTATCTTGTTCTGACTTAGAGTTCAGGTATTCAACTTGTGCCAGCACTGTAGACTTAATCATTTGAAAGCTTCAAACCTATACGTCTTCATCCATAAGCTCCGCTTGTGCCTGCTGTCTTTCGATCTCTCTGTGGCGGTCAACAAAATCCCCACCCCAATTATCACCCCTGACAATATTCTTAAAGTTATTGGACTGCATCATAAGTTGATTTTTCTGATTCTCATATTCACTACTTCTTCCTCTAAACAACAAGTCAAAGTGAATAATCAACTCCTTGGTATCTTCCAAAAAACCCACTTCTTTAAGCTTCTTTATAGACCTGCTGACTTGGGGACGGGACATTCTGCAAAGCTCGGCAATATCTTTTTGCTTTATAGTAATTCTGTTGTGGTAGTCAAGATGACCTAGCAAACACAAAAAAACCAAATAATCAGAACCGCCAAGTTTCATTTTGCTAAGCTGGTTATATAGTGTCTTTTCTTCTCGCCCCATATCTTTCCCCTTTTTTATTGTGTTTATTTTCTTATCTATGGTGTCGTGCCTATTGACAATCTTGTTGAAAAGCCCTTTAAAGCCTCCATCACTTCCCAGGCTACCTAAAAAACTTGCACCATATATCTTGATTTTTTTATTATCCATGGTATAATGAACTCCTGTTGAATTGTTATTTTCCTACCGGTTTGCGGCCGAAGGTTTATATTATCATAAAGTTAACAAATATGCAACTTTAAACTTGCATTTTGTTAACTTTTTTTGTATAGCTGGCATTTTAAGTTGAGCATATAATCAACTTTTCAGGAATAGAGTTGAGTATATGCTCAAAGAGTTGAGTATATGGGCAACTAAAGTTGAGCATATACTCAACTGGTGTTTTTTTTATACAGTAAAAGTGCTGCACATATGACACAAAATCTTTGCTTATTGCTTGTTCAACCGATGTATTTTTTTGTTGAAAACCACATGAAGCCTTCGGCTCTTTTTTGTTTTTAATCCTATGCGGTGGCTTCGCCACCTAGTTATTGAAGAAGGAAATGACTGGACTTCAACTGTAAACACCAAAGTCCTCGATTTTATATTTTTTTAATATTTCGTTATTCCTTAGCTTGAAGCTTCCAACGAAAGGGAACCCTCCAAACTCCTGTTCTTTTTCTGCTGACACTATCATAACGACAGACTTCACCGACTCATCTTTTTCACTATCAAAAGTAAATGAGATGCCATTTTCTTTAAAAAACTTGTTGACCTTTAGCCTTCCATCTTCTTTGTAGATGAGTCTCAAGAGCTCATCTATATTTTTAACTTCAAGACTTTCGGACTGTTTAGCTTCTAGCCTCTTGACCTCGCTTTCAAGATTTTCAACTTTTTCTTCTGCTTCCTGAAGCTTCTTGATTATTATTTTAGGTATAAAGGTTTCGCCTTCAATGGATTTTTCAAGATTTTCTAAAACGTTTCGCTCTTTATTCAAACTCTCAACGACTTCTTCCCTCTCCTTCTTTGACTCAGCCTCATTCCTTTCTGTGAGAAGTCGCTTTATTTTGTCAACTTCTCCGAAATGAACACCTTCAACGTCATCAAATTGTAGGATTTTTTCTACAAAAGAGATGAATACAGCAAGGCAATACTCAAACCTGATTGAGTGATTCGGACATTTTTCCTTCTGCTCTTTATGTTTGGCACACTTCAAGTAATTATATATTTTCCCTTGCGGGTTTTTATTCCTTGTAAAAATCATCGTGCTACCGCACTCGCCACATTTGACACAGTGCCTAAAAATATTCAAGCTACCAGTGCTCTCGTTGCCATACTCCTTTTTGTTTCTCCGCTTCCTCATCGCATCAACTGCTTCAAAATAAACGGTCTCGCTTATTATAGCAGGGTAGTAGTTAGGTATATATTTATCAAAAACTTTTTTACCATTCTCCCTTTTTTGTGCCATATAATAGCCAGCGGGATATTTGTTTTTCACCATTAGGTCTACATGACGGTTCCGCCACTTCCTCTTGCTCCACTCATTAACTTCTCGTATAGTCGCAGTAACACCTTTATATTTCAGATTATTAAATATATACCTTATTTCTTCCGCTTCGTCTTCGACAACCCTGAACTTCCCATCAACGACCTCTATTCCATAGGGTGTATTGTTTGAGCCGTTGAATACTTTCCCTTCTTCCGCCAACCTCTTTGATTTGTTCCATGCTGAACGGCGACGTTTGCTTTTCGTCTCACTTTCTTCGTTTGCTCTCTTTGCAATGAGACCTATCATTAAGTAGTTTTCTAGATCTTTGCTTTTATCTTCTAATGAATAAAGCCTCTCGTCGTTAGTTGTGTATATCTTGACTCCTTTCTCAAGTATTCCATACAGTGTCGTTGCAGTTTTGTTGAGTGCCTGTCTGCTTATCCTGTCAATACTCTCTATAACAAGAAAATCACCTTTTTTGATTTCCTCGCTTTCAATCTTTTCAAGTATTTCCGAAAACTTTCCTTTTTTGATGTTATCGCCTCGAAAGGATGACACCCCTTCGTCTGTGAAGATTTCTTCGATCTTGACCTGGAAACGGCTTTCAAATGCTTCCAGCGGGCTTCTCTGCCTCTCTATGCTGTCGCCCGTTGCTTGGACGGCTGACGAGTAGCGAACGTATGCGATTGCCTTGTTCATGATCAGGGTGCTCATGCCATTCATATTGTTTGACTATACCACCTCCCGTTCTCCATGGGCTCGCGCATGACTTCCAGCACATGGCGCGAGAACTCCGGCAGCTCGTCGAGAAACAGCACGCCGTGGTGCGCCAGCGAAATCTCGCCCGGCCTGGGACGCGACCCGCCGCCCACCAGCGCCACGGCACTGGCCGTGTGATGCGGCCCCCGGAACGGCCGACAGCCCCACTGTTCGGCCAGCGGCAGGCCGCTGACCGAGCGCACCGCCGCCACTTCCAGGGCCTCGTCATCACTCAGTGGCGGCAGTATGCCGGGCAGGCGGCTGGCCAGCATGGTCTTGCCGGTACCCGGCGGTCCGGCGAACAACAGGTTGTGGCCGCCGGCCGCCGCCACTTCCAGGGCACGTCGCGCCTGGTGCTGGCCGCGTACCTCGCACAGATCCGGCTGCGGCGTATCACGCCGCGGAGGCGCCTGCAGCTGGTGCACCGGGAGCTTTTCCTGACCCAGCAGATGGGCCACCACCTCGAGCAGATGCTCTGCCGGCAGCACCTCCAGATCCCCGGCGAGCGCCGCCTCATCGGCATTGGCGCGCGGCACGACCAGTGAGCGGCCGGCCTGACGCGACGCCATGGCCAGCGGCAGCACACCACTCGCCGGGCGCAGGCTGCCATCCAGTGCCAGCTCGCCGACGCATTCCAGCCCCGCCAGGGCCTCGGGCGGAATCTGCCCGGAGGCCACCAGCAACCCCAGGGCAATCGGCAGATCGAAGCGGCCGCCCTCCTTGGGCAGGTCGGCCGGCGCCAGATTGAGGGTGATACGCCGCAGCGGAAACTCGAACCCCGCGTTGACCAGGGCACTGCGTACCCGCTCGCGACTCTCCTTGACCGCCGCCTCCGGCAGGCCCACCAGGGTGATGCCCGGCAAGCCATTCGAAAGGTGGACCTCCACCAGCACCTCGGGCGCCTCCAGGCCGAGGCCCGCCCGGGTGCGAATTATCGCCAGCGTCATCGGCGTTCCCTCGCGCCACCAGTCCGTGAGTCATCCTTGCGTTGACTGTCAGGCTAGACCAGTGGCGGGACGCCTGCCCGCGATTCAGCGGTGTGCCGATTCCGTGTCGTCGGCACCCTGGTTGCCAGCTTGCTCGGGACTCGCCTCGGTAGTGCCCGGGTGCGGAGTCTCGGCGGTGCCTGCCTCCAGCGCGGGCTCGCTGACTTCCTCGGCGTCGGGGTCGCTGGCGGCCACCGAGGCGTCGAGGGCGTCTTCCAGGGCGGCGACCTGCTGTTCAAGGGCTTCGACGCGGCCGCGGGTGCGTTGCAGCACATCCATCAGGATGTCGAAGTCTTCCCGCGAGACCAGCTCGAGGCGGTCGAAGGCGCCCTTGACGACCTGGTGCACGCCTTTCTGGACGTCTTCCGGTGCCTGGGAGGCACCCTGCAGGCGCTCACCAATCTGCTGGGCCAAACGGCCGATGCGATCCTGACTGACCATCTTGTGTCTCCTGAACGACGTATGGGGATCCTCCTGACAGGATACGCAAGGCGCCCGCGCCGCGCATTCTTCTCTCCATGCACGCACCATGCGCCAGACGCTCGCCCATGGTGCGCTGCACCAGAAAGCCGGCACCAAAGTAGTGCGATGGCGCCGGCATGCGTGTCGCCCGGCATCCATCCAGCCGGCTCATTTCGCTCGCATACACCTGAAAATAAAGCGTTATCCCCTTACTGGCATGGTTTGCGCTACTGCCTTGCAAAACATGCACCGTGCGGCATCGCGCCTCACACTTCGATAATCACAAGGGGAACACCGGTATGAAACTGATTACCGCCGTCATCAAGCCCTTCAAGCTCGACGACGTTCGTGAGGCCCTCGCCGACAATGGCGTTCAGGGCATCACGGTCACCGAGGTCAAGGGCTTCGGGCGCCAGAAGGGGCATACAGAGCTGTATCGCGGCGCCGAGTACGTCGTCGACTTCCTGCCCAAGGTCAAGGTGGAGATCGCCGTGGACGATGACCGCCTGGATACCGTGCTGGAGGCCATCTGCAATGCCGCCAACAGCGGCAAGATCGGCGATGGCAAGGTCTTTGTGACGCCTCTCGAGGACGTCATTCGCATTCGAACCGGTGAGCGTGGCGGCGACGCCGTTTGATCGCCTCCCAGCTTCCTGCCTGTTCCCGATACGGAGACGCTTGTCATGACTGAACTCGCCTATGCACTCGATACCTTCTACTTCCTGGTCTGCGGCGCCCTGGTCATGTGGATGGCCGCCGGTTTCTCGATGCTCGAGGCCGGCCTGGTGCGGTCCAAGAACACCGCCGAGATCCTGACCAAGAACATTTCCCTGTTCGCCATTGCCTGCACCATGTACCTGCTGGTGGGCTACTACCTGATGTATTCCAGCGGAGCCGGTGGTGTCATCCCGAGCCTCGGCTTCCTGCTGGGCGGCGAAAACACCGTGGAAGCGGTCACCGCCGGCGGCGATGGGGCGCCCTACTACTCGGCCCGCGCCGACTTCTTCTTCCAGGTGGTGTTCGTGGCCACCGCCATGTCCATCGTCTCCGGCGCCGTGGCCGAGCGCATGAAGCTGTGGGCCTTCCTGGTCTTCAGCGTGATCATGACCGGCTTCATCTACCCGGTCTCCGGCTACTGGACCTGGGGCGGCGGCTGGCTGGCCGAGGTCGGCTTCTCCGACTATGCCGGTTCCGGCATCGTGCACATGGCCGGTGCGGCCGCGGCCCTGGCCGGCGTGCTGGTGCTCGGCCCACGCAAGGGCAAGTACGGCAAGAACGGGACGATCTACGCCATCCCCGGTGCCAACATGCCGCTGGCGACCCTGGGTACCTTCGTGCTGTGGCTGGGCTGGTTCGGCTTCAACGGCGGTTCCGAGCTGAAGGTCTCCGACGTGGCCTCGGCCAACAACATGGCCCAGGTGCTGGTCAACACCAATGCGGCGGCGGCCGGTGGCGTGATCGCGGCATTGGTCCTGGCCAAGGTCTGGTTCCGCAAGGCCGACCTGACCATGGCGCTCAATGGTGCCATTGCCGGTCTGGTGTCGATCACCGCCGACCCGCTGTCGCCGAGCGCCCTGGGCGCCACCCTGATCGGCGGCTTCGGTGGCCTGCTGGTGGTGGCCTCCATCGTGACCCTCGACAAGCTCAAGCTGGATGATCCGGTGGGTGCCATCTCGGCCCACGGCGTGGTCGGCGTCTGGGGGGTGCTGGCGGTGCCGCTATCCAACAGCAGCGCCAACTTCGGCGCCCAGCTCATCGGCATCTTCGGCATCTTCACCTGGGTCTTCGTGGCCAGCCTGATCGTCTGGCTGATCATCAAGGCCGCTATGGGTGTCCGCGTCAGTGAAGAAGAAGAGTACGAGGGTGTCGACCTGGCCGAGTGTGGTCTCGAGGCCTACCCCGAGTTCAACGTCACCAAGAAGTGACGCCGCACTGCCACAGGAAAGTGCACTCAAGACCCCCTGCCAAGGGGGTCTTTTTTATTCTGTTCGCTGCAGGTGTATGCTCTGTCACAATGAAGCCTGCAAGCACGGCGTGCAGCGCCGTGGGCACACGAACCACGCGAGGACAAGACCATGAAACTGGTGACCGCTATCATCAAGCCGTTCAAGCTCGACGACGTCCGTGAATCCCTCTCCGAGATCGGCGTCCAGGGCATCACCGTCACCGAGGTCAAGGGCTTTGGCCGTCAAAAGGGCCACACCGAGCTCTACCGTGGTGCCGAATACGTGGTCGACTTCCTGCCCAAGGTCAAGCTCGAGGTCGCCGTCGACGAGGACATGACCGACCAGGTCATCGACGCCATCACCCAGGTGGCCAATACCGGCAAGATCGGCGACGGCAAGATCTTCGTCACCCCGCTCGAACAGGTCATCCGCATCCGCACCGGCGAAACCGACAAGGACGCGGTGTAATCTCAGGTAAGAGGTAAGAGGTAAGAGGTAAGCCAGGCTCAACCCCACAACCTTGAGTTCCTAGGGTTTTCTTCCCTCTCTCAGCGGCGCAGCCGCGTTCTTCAGACTTCCCGCCCGGACAACGTCCGGGCGTTCTTTCAGCTTATAGCTCCGGGCGCTGCCCGGCAGGGTTTTCTTCCAGCTTAAAGCTTACGGCTTATAGCTCCGGGCGCAGCCCGGGTAGCCCGGGGCCGGGTCATTTCTCGACGAAGGCGCGTTCGATGACGTAGTCGCCGGGGTCGCCCATACGCGGCGAGATGTTGAAGCCGAGTTCGTCGAGCAGGGCGCTGGTCTCGTCGAGCATCGCCGGGCTGCCGCAGATCATGGCGCGGTCCTGCTTGGGGTCGATGACCGGCAGGCCATGGTCGTCGAACAGCTTGCCGCTGCGGATATGGTCGGTCAGGCGGCCGGTGGTGTGGAAGTCTTCCCGGGTCACGGTCGGGTGATAGACCAGCTTCTCGCTGATTTCCTCGCCCAGGTACTCGTGAGCCGGCAGCTCACTGGAAATGAAGTCGCTGTAGGCCAGCTCGCTGACGCTGCGCACGCCGTGGACCAGCACGATCTTCTCGAAGCGCTCGTAGGCCTCGGGGTCCTGGATCAGGCTCAGGAAGGGCGCCAGGCCGGTGCCCGTCGAGAGGAGGTAGAGGTTGCGGCCGGGCAACAGATCATCGGTCACCAGGGTGCCGGTGGGCTTGCGGCTGACCTTGACCGTGTCGCCGACCTGAAGGTGCTGGAGTCGCGAGGTCAGCGGGCCATCCGGCACCTTGATGCTGAAGAACTCGAGGTGATCCTCGTAGTTGGGACTGGCCACCGAATAAGCACGCATCAGCGGCTTACCGTCGACCTCCAGGCCGATCATCACGAACTGGCCATTCTTGAAGCGCAGGCTGCGCTCCCGCGTGGTGCGAAAGCTGAACAGCGTGTCGTTCCAATGGTGAACACTGAGAACTTCTTCTTCGGCAAACTTGCCCATCTTGTCACCCTCATATTCCATGAGCGCATATGCGCGCCACTCGATCTTTGCAATGAATTCTAAGCAAGGTCAGAATATCTGTTAAATGGATTGTATGGATAAAGCTTATCTATAATCTGGATATATGAGTCGGAGACAAAGCCATGCGCTATACCCTGCGTCAGCTCGAAGTGTTCGTCGCCGTGGCGCAATACGAGAGCGTTTCCCGCGCCGCGCGGGCCCTGGCGCTCTCGCAGTCCGCGGCCAGTACCGCCCTGGCCGAGCTCGAACGCCAGTTCGATTGCCGCCTGCTGGACCGCATCGGCAAGCGTCTCAAGCTGAATGCCCTGGGCTTTCAGCTGTTGCCCAAGGCGGTGGCCCTGCTCGATCGCGCCGAGGAGGTGGAGGAGCTGCTGCGCGGCCAGCAGGGCATCGGCACCCTGGATGTGGGCGCCACCCTGACCATCGGCAACTATCTGGCGACCCTGCTGATCGGTGATTTCATGCAGCGTCATCCCGGCAGTCGCGTACAGTTGCAGGTGCGCAACACGCGCACCATCGTCGAAGAGGTACGCCAGCACGAGCTGGACCTCGGCTTGATCGAGGGGCAATGCGAGGAGGACGACATCATCACCCAGCCCTGGGTGGAGGATGAACTGGCGGTGTTCTGTGCGCCGAGCCACCCCCTGGCGCACCAGGGGCCCGTCGAGCTGGACCGGCTACTGCGGGAAGCCTGGATCATGCGCGAGCAGGGCTCGGGCACGCGCCTGACGCTGGAGCAGGCGGCGCGTCATCGCCGCGGGCGCTTCAACACCCTGCTCGAGCTGGAGCATACCGAGGGGATCAAGCGAGCCGTGGAGTCGGGCCTGGGAATCGGCTGTGTCTCCAAGCTGGCGTTGCGCGATGCCTTCCGCCGCGGCAGCCTGGTGCAGATTCCGACGCCGGAACTCGATCTGAGCCGTCAGTTCTCCTTCATCTGGCATCGCCACAAGTATCTGGCCATCGGCATGCGCGAGTTTCTCAAGCAATGTCGACACATGACGGAGGGCATCCGCAGCAGTGATCAGATCGACCTGCCCTACTATTCTTGATCTTGAGCTGACGATGACCCGGCGCTGACTTCATCGAGCCTGCGTGGGGGCGTCGGTCTTTTTCGACACTGCCTGAGCGCCCCCATCTCGGCTAGGATGGGGGCCTGCCGGCAGGGAGCGCCGGTGCAACCTCGGTCGCCTCGATCGACGTCAATCGGAGGACTCGACATGCAACAATTCCTGTTGCCACGCGCCCCGCTCAGGCGCGGCACGCTGTTGTGCTGCCATTTTCTCATCCAGCTCGGCCTGCTGACGGCCACCCTGCTGTGGCTGCTGCCGCTGACGCCCTGGCTCGCCGACACCTCCTGGCAGGCCGCCTGGCCCACCCTGCTGCCGGGGAGTGCCGCCTGGCTCCTGGCCATGCTGCTCACCCGCCTGATCCTCGAGCTGGGCCTGCTGCCCTACCATCTGGCACGCTCCCAGCGCCAGGGCCTGGCGGCGGGTGACATGATCACCCGCTCCTACGAGCGGCGCCCGGCCGTGCACGACGAGCAGCGCGCCTGGACGTCCCGGACCAGCGCATTTGCCATGGACGAAGAGGCGGTCGGCAGTGCACGGGTCACTCAGTCGGCCAGCCGACCGCGCGGCGCAGCCGTCACGAACGATGATACGCCGGGCTGAGCTCGTGCAGGGCGTCCAGGAAGGCGGTGACGCTGTCGGGATCGGTAAACTGGCTGATGCCATGCCCTAGGTTGAAGATGTGGCCGGGCCCGCTGCCGTAGCTTTCCAGAATGCGCGCCACCTCGGCGCGAATCGCGCTGGGGTTGGCGAACAGCACATTGGGGTCGAGATTGCCCTGTAGCGCCACCCGCTGACCGACCCTTGCCCGGGCATCGGAGAGTTCGGTGCTCCAGTCGAGGCCCAGGGCATCCGCGCCGCTGTCGGCCATGGCCTCGAGCCATTGCCCGCCGTTCTTGGTGAACAGGATCACCGGCACGCGGCGCCCGTCGTGCTCGCGGATCAGGCCGTCGACGATCTGTTGCATGTAGCGCAGCGAAAACGCCTCATAGGCCGGCGTCGACAGTGCACCGCCCCAGGTATCGAAGATCTGCACCACCTGGGCACCGGCGCGGATCTGGGCGTTGAGGTAGTCCGTCACGGCACGCGCCAGGACGTCGAGCAGGCGATGCATGGTCTGCGGGGTGTCATAGAGCATGGCCTTCACATGGCGGAAGTCCTTGCTGGACGCGCCTTCCACCATGTAGGTGGCCAGCGTCCAGGGACTGCCGGTGAAGCCGATCAACGGCACCCGACCGTTCAGCTCGCGGCGCACGCTCGAGACGGCATTCATCACATAACCCAGGTCGCGCTCGGTGTCCGGCAGCGTCAGGGCGTCCACGGCCTCCGGGGTACGCACGGGCTTGCGGAACTTGGGCCCCTCGCCCGTCTCGAAATAAAGGCCCAGCCCCATGGCATCGGGGATGGTCAGGATGTCCGAGAACAGGATGGCCGCATCCAGCGGGTAACGCTCCAGTGGCTGAAGGGTCACCTCGCAGGCCCAATCACGGTCCTGGCAGAGGTTCATGAAGCTGCCCGCCTGAGCACGCACCTCGCGGTATTCCGGCAGGTAGCGGCCCGCCTGGCGCATCATCCAGACCGGCGTCCGGTCAACGGGCTGGCGCGCCAGGGCACGCAGCAAGCGGTCGTTGTCGAGTTCCATGCGTTGGCTCATCCACGGAAAATGTGGCGGCCATTGTAACCCATCCAGCGCCACCGTGAGCCGGCGCCACCTTCCTGATAGAATGAGATCATCCTGACGACCATGCCCGGTCCTTCATCGAGGTACATCGTGACGATTCGCTATATCGCCTCTTCCCGGCTTCCCACTCCCTGGGCCACCTTCACCATGCACGGCTTCGAAGACGAGGCCACCGGCAAGGACCATATCGCGCTGACCCTGGGCGATGTCGCCGACGGCCAGCCGGTGCTGGGCCGTGTGCACTCCGAGTGCCTGACCGGCGACGCCCTGTTTTCCATGCGCTGCGACTGCGGCTACCAGCTACAGGAAGCCCTCAAACGCATCGCCGAGACCGGGCGCGGCGTGCTGCTGTATCTGCGTCAGGAGGGTCGCGGCATCGGCCTGCTCAACAAGATTCGCGCCTACCACCTGCAGGACCAGGGCGCCGATACCGTCGAGGCCAACGAGCAACTGGGCTTTTCTGCCGACCTGCGCCGCTACGACCTGTGCCTGCCGATGCTCAAACACCTGGGCATCGACGCGCTCCAGCTGATGACCAACAACCCGCGCAAGGTCGAGGCTCTGACCCGTGTGGGGGTCGAGGTTACCGAACGGGTGGGCCTGACCACCGGCCTCAACCCCCACAACGAGCATTATCTGAGTACCAAGGCCGGAAAGCTGGGGCACATGATGGCGCTGGGCGATTTCACTGCGGCAAGCGACGTGGACACGGAACGCAAGCCTTGAAGCCGCCCGGCGGCAGGCAAATAGCCTCTTTCAATCGGCTCGATCAAAATGTTTCGGTATCGTTAAATTTAGCAGGCTAATAAAGTGTGTGGCATCAAACGTCGCAAACGAGGATGACACGATGAAAACCGCACTGATGACCACTACCCTGCTGCTCACCGCACTGCCGCTGGCCGCCCAGGCGGGCCAGGCCTCCGAACGGACCCAGCAGCTCAACGAGCCGCTTTCCGCCATCAGCCAGCATGCGGCGAGCGCTCAGGTGGAGGCCGATGTCGAGTCCGACCTGGTCGCCGGCGGTGGCAGCGCTGCCATGGCCCAGGCCCGTGCCGAGCTGCGCGCCAAGCAGCAGCATGAGACCGATATCGCGGTCAGCAATGACCCGCTGCAACCGGCGCGTGAAGCCACCACCTGATCAGGACCAGGGCCAACCGGCACCTTCCTGACACGACAAGGCCCCTCGCGAGGGGCCTTTTTGCGGCTACCCGCTCAGCCTGTCTGCTGCTCGCTGCGCGACCCGCCGCTACCCCAGAAGATCCGCATCAGCATGGCGGCCGCCAGCAGCGCGGCTATCCCCGCCAGCGCCCCCATCAGCGCGCTATTGGCGAGGCCGGCGACAAAGAAGGCCAGGATGCCGGCCATACCGGCACACAGTGCATAGGGCAGCTGGGTCCGCACATGGTCGATATGATCACAGGAAGACCCCGCCGAGGACAGGATGGTGGTATCGGAAATCGGCGAGCAGTGATCGCCGAAGATCCCCCCGCTGAGCACCGCCGCGATGGCCAGCGGCATGGGCAGCCCCATGGCCTCGGCGACCGGCATGGCGATCGGAATCATGATGGCGAAGGTGCCGTAGGAGGTGCCGGTGGTGAAGGCCACCAGGGCCCCGATCAGGAACAGCAGGACCGGCACCAGGCTGGGCGCAATACTGGCCTCGGCCAGGGTCACCAGGAAGTCGGCCGTGCCCAGTTCGGAGGTCACGCTGCCGATCGACCAGGCCAGCGTCAGGATGATGTAGACCAGCGTCATGCTCTTGATGCCGGCAACCACCAGATCCATGGACTCGCGGAAATCGAACAGCCGCTGCTGCATGCCCATGGTCAGGCCGACCACCACTGCCACGAAGGTGGCGGTCAGGATCGACAGGCCGCCATTGGCCTCGCCCACGGCGGTGACCAGGTCATTGTCGGGATAGTTGCCGGTCCACAGGAACATCGGCGGAATCATCAGCACCAGCACGCCGATGGGCACCAGCATGTTGCGCTTGCGCGCCTGGGCCTCGGGCACCACTTCCATCTCGGCCACTTCGCGGTCGGACGGCGGCGTGGCATCCGGGGCCAGCACCTCGCCGGTCTTGCGCGCACGACGCTCGGCTCGCGCCATGGGGCCGAAATCCCACTGGGTGAAGACCACGAAGGCGATCAGCCCCAGCGCCAGCCAGGCATAGAAGTTCAACGGAATCGATGCCAGATAGATCAGGTACTCGGAGCCGCTGATGTTCATCTCGGTCAGCTGGGTGCCGATCAGCCCCATCACGAAGACCACCCAGGTGGAAACCGGGCCCAGCAGACACATCGGCGCCGAGGTCGAATCGACGATATACGCCAGTTTTTCCCGAGAGACCTTCATGCGATCGGTGATCGGCCGCATCACGCTGCCCACGGTCAGGGCATTGAAGTAGTCCTCGAAGAAGATCAGCACGCCGAGCCCGAAGGTCGCGCCCTGGGCGCCGCGCGGCGAGGCCACACGGCCCGAGATGGCCCGGGCGATGGCCTGGGCGCCACCGGTGCGCTGCAGTACCGTGATCAGCACGCCGAACAGGCCGCAGTAGATCAGCACGGTGACGCTCCACTCGTCGCCGACACTGGGGATGATGAAGTCGTTGAAGCTGCTGTAGAGCCCGGCCGCCGGGTTGCCGCCGCTGAGCATGGTCGCACCCAGCCAGACGCCACAGAACAGCGCCGGAATCACATTGCGCGTCACCAGCGCCAGCACGATGGCCAGCACGGGTGGCAGGAGGGAAAGCGCACCGAAGGACATCTCGGTTTCTCCTTGGAATTATTGTCGATCACCGCCGGAACGCCTCGCGGCTCAACCGGCGAGGCACTGCCATACCCTGCCGGTCCGGCAGGGCGATGCGCATACTAAGGGGGCAAGGCGGGGGCAGCAACCGAAATGTCACATTCCGGAAAAACCCGGCCGGAGTGGCGCAAGCCCACGCGCCCGACCAGGCGTTTTCAGTGCTTCAGGCCGCGTCGGCGGAGCGCGCCTTGCGAATGCGGTCATAGGCGTTGCCGATCTCGCTGGTGCGCTCCTTGGCCACTTCCCGCATGTTGTCGGGCAGGCCCTTGGCCGCCAGCTTGTCGGGATGGTTCTCGCTCATCAGACGGCGGTACTGGCGCTTGATCTCGGCGTCGCTGGCATCCGAGGACACGCCCAGCACCTGGTAGGCGTCTTCCAGCGAGACTTCATGCTGCGCGGCGCCACCGCCCTCGGCCGCCCCGCGCAGCATGGCCTCGATCTGCGCGATTTCGGCCTCGGAGCACCCCAGGCCGCGCACCACCCGCATCAGCATCTCGTGCTCGGCGGAGTGCAGTTCGCCATCGGCGGCGATGGCCGCCAGCTGGACCTGCAGGAACACCTGACGCAGTGCTGGCTGGCTGCCGATGATCGGCTTCAGCTTGGCCAGTTCCGCGTCCAGATCGAAGTCATCGCTCTTGCCACGGGTGAAGTCTTCACGTGCCTTGGCCCGCTGCTCCTCGCCCAGGCGCAGGCGGTCCCACAGCTGGCGCGAGGCCTCGAGTTCCGCCTCGCTTACCTGGCCATCGGCCTTGCACATGCAGCCCATGACCGCGAAGGTCGATTCGAGAAACTGCTTTTGAACGGCGGCCAGGCGGCCCAGCATGCTGCGACGCACGCGCCGCACCAGCCAATAGCCCAGCCCGCCGCCGATCAGCAGACCCACAGGGCCGCCGATCAGAAACCCCAGCAACCCACCAATCAGCACCATGGCCAGCATGTCGACTCCTTGAAGCATCTCTCGCAAACTTGGCGACGAGCATAGCATCCCGGCATGCCGGGGAGCGATGCGCGCCCGGCCGCCGGGTCAGTCGCCCAGGCGCTGTCGGATCGAGGCCTCGATGCCATCGGCATCCAGACCGCACTCGGCGAGCAACTCGGCCGGCTTGCCATGTTCGACGAAGCCATCCGGCAGGCCCAGCTGCAGCAGCACCGAGGCACGTCCCTCGGCGGCCAGCAGCTCGGCGACCCCACTGCCGGCACCACCGGCCACCACGTTCTCTTCCAGCGTTACCAGCAGGTCGTGCTCGTCGGCCGCCGCCAGCACCGCCTCACGATCCAGCGGCTTGACCGAACGCATGTTGAGGTGGCTCGCATCGAGCCGCTCGGCGACCTCGGCGGCCGGCACATTCAGGCTGCCGAAGGCCAGCAGGGCCACCCGGGGCCCGTCGCCGCCCGCCCGGCGGCGGCACTCCGCCTGACCGATGGGCAACGCTTCGAGGTGTTCGGGCACCTCGGCGCCCGGGCCGGTACCACGCGGATAGCGCACGGCCGCCGGCCCGGCATGCTGGTAGGCGGCACTGAGCATGGCGCGGCATTCGGCTTCATCCGCCGGCGCCAGCACCACCATGCCGGGCACACAGCGCAGATAGCTGAGGTCCAGCGCGCCGTGGTGCGTGGGGCCGTCCTCGCCGACCACGCCGGCCCGGTCGATGGCAAAGGTCACGTCCAGATGCTGCACCGCCACGTCATGAATCAGCTGGTCGTAACCGCGCTGCAGGAAGGTGGAGTAGATCGCCACCACCGGCTTCATCGCCTCGCAGGCAATGCCGGCGGCCAAGGTCACCGCATGCTGCTCGGCGATCGCCACATCGTAGTAGCGCTCGGGATACTCCCGGGAGAACCGCACCAGATCCGAGCCCTCGCGCATCGCCGGCGTAATGCCGATCAAGCGCTCATCGGCGGCCGCCATGTCGCACAGCCAGTCGCCGAAGACGTTGCAGTACTTGCGCGGCTTGGGGGCCAGGGGGTCGACCGGCTTGAGCGGCGGCGGCGTCTGGCCGGCATCGGCCTTTTCCAGCTTGGTGATGGCGTGATAGCCGATGGGGTCGGCTTCGGCCGGCAGGAAGCCGCGCCCCTTGCGCGTCTTCACGTGCAGGAACTGCGGGCCTTCCATGTCGCGCATGTTGCGCAGGGTCTGCACCAGGGTCGGCAGGTCATGGCCATCCAGCGGGCCGATATAGTTGAAGCCCATTTCCTCGAACAGCGTGGCCGGGCTGACCATGCCCTTCATGTGCTCTTCGGTGCGCCGCGCCAGTTCCAGGGCGCCCGGCAGGTGGGACAGTACCCGCTTGCCGTTCTCGCGCATGCTGGTATAGGGCTTGCTCGACATGATGCGGGCCAGATAGCTGGCCATGCCGCCGACGTTCTCGGAGATCGACATCTCGTTGTCGTTGAGGATCACCAGCAGGTTGGCATCCACATGGCCGGCATGCGCCAGCGCCTCGAAGGCCATGCCCGCCGAGAGGGCGCCATCGCCGATCACCGCGCACACCCGGCGCTGCTCGCCACGCGCACGGGCGGCCAGAGCCATGCCCAGCGCCGCCGACACCGAGGTGCTGGAGTGTCCCACGCCGAAGGTGTCGTACTCGGATTCGCTGCGTCGCGGGAAGGCGGCCAGCCCGCCGAACTGGCGAATGTGCTGCATGGCCTCGCGGCGACCGGTCAGGATCTTGTGCGGATAGGCCTGATGCCCGACGTCCCAGACCAGGCGGTCACGGGGCGTCTCCAGGGCATGATGCAGAGCGACCGTCAGCTCCACGACCCCCAGGCCGGCGCCGAAGTGGCCGCCGGACACGCCCACGCTGTACAGCAGGTAGGCACGCAGCTCATCGGCCAGCTGCGTCAACTGGGTGTCATTCATGGCGCGCAGGGCGGCCGGGGTCTCCAGAGTATCGAGCACCGGCGTGGCCGGACGCTCGACCGGAATATCATCGAACAGCTTCATGTTGGCCCTGTGGTTCAGTGGTCACGCTCGATCATGTAGCGGGCCAGGCTGGCCAGCACATGACCTGCCTCGCCCAGCGGTGCCAGAGCCGTCACGGCCTCGTCAACCAGGGCGCTGGCCTTGGCATCGGCACCCTCGAGCCCGAGCAGGGTGGGATAGGTCGGCTTCTCGCGGGCGGCATCGGCGCCCGAGGCCTTGCCCAGCACGGCGGTGTCCCCGGTTACATCGAGCACATCGTCGCGAATCTGGAAGGCCAACCCGATGGCCGCGGCATATTGCTCCAGCGCCAGCAGGCGCTCGTCATCCTCGGCCACGGCCACCAGCCCGCCCAGGCGCACGGCGGCATGGATCAGCGCACCGGTCTTGTGGCGATGCATGGTAGCCAGCGCCGTCAGGTCGGGATGGCCACCCACGGCATCGAGATCCAGCGCCTGGCCGGCCGCCATGCCATCCCGGCCGGCAGCACGCGCCAGGCTCGTGACCATCGCCGGCAGGCGCGGATGAGCGGTATCGGCCAGTACCTCGAAGGCCAGCGTCTGCAGGGCGTCGCCCGCCAGAATGGCCGTCGCCTCGTCATAGGCACGGTGTACCGTGGCCTGGCCACGGCGGACATCATCGTCGTCCATGGCCGGCAGGTCGTCGTGCACCAGGGAATAGGCATGTATCAGCTCGACGGCCATGGCCGGCCCGTCCAGCGCCGTGTCGCTGGCGCCCAGCGCGCGGCCGGCGGCATACGCCAGCACCGGCCGCAGGCGCTTGCCGCCGACCATGACGCCATGCCGCATGGCGGCGTCGAGACGCGGCGACGGCGCCTCGGCGCGCATGAAGAGGGCATCCAGCCGTGCATCGACCCGACTGCGGTCATCGGCCATCAAGCGTTCAATGTCCACCGCCATCCTCCTCGGGTGGGGCGAAGGGCTTGAGGTCGACCCCGCCGTTCTCGCCCTCGGTGAGGCTGCGCACCTTGAGCTCGGCTTCATCGAGCTGGCGTTGGGCATCCCGGGTCAGGCGCACCCCCTGCTCGAAGGCGGTCAACGAGTCCTCCAGCGACAGCTCGCCGGACTCCAGTCTTTCCACCAGGGCCTCCAGACGCTCGACGGTCGCCGCGAAATCCGTCGGCGCTGTCGCGTCCTTGTCCTCTTGATGCTTGTCCTGTCCCGCCATGGCTACCCTCTCAGCCATTTACTTTGAGGCCGCCAGTATACACGCATCCCCCGGGGGGTCGTCTGCCCCGCCCACGATGCAGGATGCAGCCCGCTCATCCCGCGACGGAGGCTTTTTCATCCGCATCGGTGGCGTTTGTGGTAGGATGTGCCCCCTCGTTTCGAGCCTTTTGCGGCCCTGGCCTCCCTCGGCTGCCTCGGGCATCACCTACCTGACACGCAATCGCAAGCGGCGCGCACCAAAGACAGAGGTTGATTCGACCATGGCCAAAACGTCCCTGGACAAGAGCAAGATCAAGATCCTGCTGCTCGAGGGCGTCCACCAGAGCGCGGTGGACAATTTCCTGAATGCCGGGTACACCAACATCGAGCACCTGCCGACCTCACTGGACGAGGAAACGCTGATCGACCGGATCCGTGACGTCCATTTCATCGGCATTCGCTCGCGTACCCAGCTCAATGAGCGTGTCTTCGCCGCCGCGGAGAAGCTCGTGGCCGTCGGCTGCTTCTGCATCGGCACCAACCAGGTCGACCTGGACGCGGCCCTGGTGCGCGGCATTCCGGTGTTCAATGCGCCCTACTCGAACACTCGCTCGGTGGCCGAGCTGGTGGTGGCCGAGTCCATCATGCTGCTGCGCGGCATTCCCGAGAAGAGCGCCAGTGCCCACCAGGGCGGCTGGCTCAAGTCCGCCCGCAATGCACACGAGGCCCGCGGCAAGACGCTGGGTATCGTCGGCTATGGCAGCATCGGCGCCCAGCTCTCGGTACTCGCCGAATCCCTGGGCTTCGACGTCATCTACTACGACGTGGTGACCAAGCTCGGCATGGGCAATGCGCGACAGGTCGGCAGCCTCGAGGAGCTGCTGGCCCGGGCCGACATCGTCAGCCTGCACGTGCCGGATGTGCCCTCGACCCGCTGGATGATCGGCGAGGCGCAGATCAACCTGATGAAGCCGGGCAGCATTCTGATCAATGCCTCGCGCGGCAGCGTGGTGGTCATCGAGGCACTGGCCGAGGCGCTTCAGGCCGGACGCCTGCACGGTGCGGCCATCGATGTGTTCCCGGTCGAGCCCAAGGGCAACAATGAAGAGTTCGTCAGCCCGCTGCGCGGCCTCAACAACGTCATCCTGACGCCGCACATCGGCGGCTCGACGCTGGAAGCCCAGGAGAACATCGGCATCGAGGTATCCGAGAAGCTGATCACCTTCTCCGACAACGGCACCACCATCACCTCGGTCAACTTCCCCGAGGTGGCACTGCCCTCGCACCCCGGCAAGCACCGCCTGCTGCACATCCACGAGAACGTGCCCGGCGTGATGTCCGAGATCAACCGCGTGCTCTCCGAGGAGGACATCAACATCCTCGGCCAGTATCTGCAGACCAATGCCAGCATCGGCTATGTGGTCGTCGACGTGGACAAGGAGTACGGCCCCCGCGCGCTGGAGGCCTTGAGCAAGGTTGCGCACACCCGCCGCGTGCGCGTGCTGTACTCGGAAGCCAGCTTCGACTGAACCCGGCGCCTCCTGTGCCGTTCCCGACGACCCCGGCCCCGTGCCGGGGTCGTTGCGTCAGGGCTGCGCCGCCCCGAAGTGCGAACACCGCGCGGGATGGGTAGAATACGCGCCACACCAACCCCGGTCCGTCCTTTGCGAGGACGACAACCAGGAGATCCGCATGTCCACACCTCAAGACCCGGGGCGCATCGTCGTGGCCGCCCTGTACAAGTTCGTCACCCTCGATGACCACGAAGCGCTGCGCGAACCATTGCGCCAGGCCATGCTCGAGCATGACGTGAAAGGCACCCTGCTGCTGGCCCGCGAGGGCATCAATGGCACCGTTTCGGCCACCCGCGAGGGCATCGACGCCCTATTGGCCTGGCTGGCCCGCGACCCGCGCCTGGCGGACGTCGATCACAAGGAATCCCTCTGCGACGATCACCCCTTCTACCGCACCAAGGTCAAGCTCAAGCGCGAGATCGTGACCATGGGCGTGCCCGATGTCGATCCCAATACTCAGGCCGGCACCTATGTCGACCCCGAACAGTGGAACGACGTCATCGCCGACCCGGAGGTCCTGGTGATCGATACCCGCAACGACTACGAGGTCGCCATCGGCTCCTTCGAGGGCGCCATCGACCCGCAGACCAAGTCGTTTCGCGAATTCCCGGAGTACGTCAAGGCCCACTACGACCCGAGCCAGCACAAGAAGGTGGCCATGTTCTGCACCGGCGGCATCCGCTGCGAGAAAGCCTCCAGCTTCATGCTCAACCAGGGCTTCGAGGAGGTCTACCACCTCAAGGGCGGCATCCTCAACTACCTGAAGCAGGTCCCCGAGCAGGACTCCCTGTGGCACGGCGACTGCTTCGTCTTCGACAACCGGGTGACCGTGCGCCACGACCTCAGCGAGGGCGAGTACGACCAGTGCCACGCCTGTCGCATGCCGATTTCCGCCGAGGACCAGCAGGCCGACACCTATGAACCCGGCGTCAGCTGCCCGCACTGCTTCGACGCCCTGCCGGACAAGACCCGCGCCGCCGCCCGCGAACGCCAGAAACAGATCGAGCTCGCCAAGCAGCGCGGCGAACCCCACCCGCTGGGCCGCGACCCCAGGCAGATGAAGGGCGAGTAGGTCACGCCTCGACCCGCGCCCGTCCACCAGGCCTTGTCGTGGCTGGAAAGCAGGGGCGCCGGCCATGACGACATTGGGGCCTCACGCCTGTGAGGCCCCGCTTACGTCAGCTCCTCTAGCGCAGCTATTGCGCCGGCGCCGCCTCAGGATGGGTATTATCAACGTGATGCTGTTCACCCACAGGTCGCATGAACAGATTGACGAAAAAGGCAATCGCCAGCAGCCCGGCCATGGCGTACATGGTTGTGTTATAGAGGCTGGAGGTGGGGTCCACAGTCCCCGGCGGGGCGATCTCCATCAACCGCGCGATGGTTACCGTATTCGCTTCAACCAGGGCATCCAGCTGGGCCAGAGGCGCGCCAAAAGCATCGCGAAATGCCGACGGCTCGACCTTGGCGGCCAGATCGGTGATGGCATTGTGACGCGACATGTCCCGCAGATACGTGATGGCAAATGGGCCAAGCACGCCGGCCGTCGACCAGGCAGTCAGGATACGGCCATGGATGCCCCCCACGTGCAAGGTGCCGAACACATCAGCCAGATAAGCCGGAATGGTCGCAAAACCGCCTCCGTACATGGTGAAGATCACCATGGTCGCCGCATAGAATCCGGACAGGTAGATGACATTCGGGTTGCTGCTGACCGCCGAGGCCAGGAAGGGGATCGACATGTAAAGCAGAGTCCCGAGCACAAAGAAGCAGTGATAGGTGTTCTTGCGACCCAGGTAGTCCGATGTCGACGCCCAGAAGAAGCGTCCGACCATGTTGAAGACCGAAATCATGAGCACATAGGCGGATGCGAAGGACGCCGTGACGATCCCCGGCATCGTCGAGCCGAATATCTCGGTCATCATGGTCTTGGCCACGCCGATGACACCGATACCCGCCGTCACGTTGAAGCACAGCATGACCCACATCTGCCAGAACTGCGGTGTCTTCAATGATTGATTGATGTGCACATGGTGGCGAGTAATCATCGACTGGCTGTCGTTCTCGTCGGGTGGTGTCCACCCCTCCGGCTTCCAGTCGGCCGGTGGTACTCGGTAACTGAAAGACGCGAGCATCATGATCACGAAATAGACGACGCCGAGGGTGACGAAGGTCCCGGCCGCCCCGGTATCACCTGTGCCCACGGCGTAAACACCCGCTTCACCGCCGTGCGGCAACTCGGCAGCCTGCGCCGCCGAGGCGACCACCACCTCGACCTGACCATTGGCCGTCTCGGCGAAGCGACGACCCGCCTCGGTCATCAGTTCCACCGAGTCCGCAGCCCCCAGATAAGTCGGTGCTTCGGCAAAGGTGTTCAGCAGATAACCAATCAAGGGCGCACCGATCATGGCACCACCGCCAAACCCCATGATCGCCATGCCGGTCGCCATGCCCCGACGGTCAGGGAACCAGCGGATCAGGGTCGAGACGGGCGAGACATAGGCCAGACCCAGTCCACAGCCGCCGATGACACCATAGCCCAGATAGATCAGCCACAACTGGTGACTGACGATACCTATAGAGCCGACAAGAAAACCACCGCCCCAACAAAAGGCTGACACCACACCGACCATTCGGGGCCCGACTTCCTCGAGCCACTTGCCCCCGAATGCCGCCGCCAGACCGAGCGTAAAAATCGCCACGGAAAAGATCCAGACGACAGACGATAGATTCCAGTCTCCGGCAGAGGGTGCTACTACGCCGATCTGATGCGTCAGAGCTGGATTGAACACGGACCAGGCATAGACCGAGCCGATGCACATGTGGATAGCGATGGAGGCCAGCGGCACCAGCCAGCGATTGAAACCGGGCTTGGCGACGATGTTTTCCTTCATCAGGAAGGAAAACATGCCGCGCGAGTTGGCGTTGCTCATTATTGTAATGTCTCCCGTGTTGACAGCACGCCCCGCTCGGAGCGCGTTCAGGTCGTGATGCGACAAACTGCTACACCCACGGAAGAATGGGTCCAAGCCTCTCCAGGGTCAAACAAAAATCCTTCAATATCAAATAGATGAATTGACAATATGTCATCAGGATGTGTCACACAGCATGCCGAAGTGGTCAAGCTGTCTCTGGGCATGACGCATCATCACACCAAATGGGACATATTGACCTTATGGGTGGCCTACCGGGAGCCAGACCGTAAATCGGCTGCCGTTCCCTTCCTCGCTCAGCGCCTCGACCCAACCACCGGCCCGCGTCACGAGTGTCTGGCTGATCGATAACCCGAGCCCGGTGCCCTGAGCCTGCTTGGTGGAGAAGAAGGGGTCGAAAATGCGCTTGAGCACTTCGGGTGCCATGCCGCGCCCGGTATCCGAGACGATGATCGCGACACCCTCCCCACTTTCCGTGTCACGATCCTCGGTTTCCAGGGTCAGGGTGCCTCCCGCGGGCATGGCGTGAATGGCGTTCACCAGCAAGTTGATGATGACCTGCTGAAGCTCGGTTCGCTCGACCATGATCGTCCGCGTGCTCCGATCATCCCGCTCGACATGAATCTCTGCCTTGCTGGAAAGGTGACGCGTCAGGACCAGACAGTCCTCGATCACCTCGGCAGGCAGCAACTGATTGGCCGAACCGGAGAATTCGCCGGGACGCGCGAATTGCAACAACTTGGAGATGATCGCCGAAATGCGATGCACCTGATCATCGATCAGCTCGAACTCCGTGGCGACTTCGTCGGCACGCGCACCCAGTGTCTGTCGGGCGACGTCCAGATTCCCCTGGATGACAGCCACGGGATTATTGACCTCGTGGGCCACGCCAGCCGTGATCTCGCCGACCGCAGCGAGTTTTTCCGACATCACCAACTGCTCGGTGGTGCGCTCCAATCGCTGATTGGCGTCCTGAAGGTCCCGGGTGCGCTCTTCGACCTTGTCGTTAAGTTCGCTCGCCCAGTCACGCAGGCGACGATCCCGTTCCTGTACCTGGTCAAGCAGGTCATCGAGATGTCGAGCGACTCTGTTGATTTCGCCGCGACCGCCCTGCTGCCCGATCCGCGCCCCCAGATCGCCCGACTCGACACGCGCGATCGTATCGTTCATGTGTTCCAGCGGCCGAAAGATGCGTTGGGCCCATACGAGGAAAATCGGCACCGAGATGGCAGTAATCGCCAGGAAGATCACCGCGATCAGAATGATGCTGGTGGTTCGAGCCTCACGAAACGGTGCCTCGAGGAAACCGACATAGAGCATGCCAACCCGTTCGCCGTGACTGTCGACGATGGGCTCGTAAGCCGAGATATACCAATCGTTGACCACGAAGGCACGATCGAGCCAGACCTCGCCCCGTTCCAGCACCTGCGAGCGGACCTCCGCCGACACTCGGGTTCCCAGGGCACGTTCGCCCTCGAACAGACGCACGTTGGTCGACACCCGGACATCATCGAGGAATAGCGTGGCCGTGCCCTGACTCCCTTCGGGAAGGCTCCGCTCGCGATACACCAGGTCATTGATGGTATCGATGAAGTCGAGATTGCGGTTCAGCAATTGCCCGCCGACCAGGGCCGCCCGCTGGCCGTCCGGCAGCCTGACCGGCGCCGCCGCGTGCAGCATCATGCCGCTCTCTACCACACTGCGGGAGGTGGGCACCGCCGCACGTGTCGGCACGACCGGCACCCTCGCCTGCTCGGCCAGGGATGGCGACAACCCCATCAACTGCTCATGATCGAAGACATCGACCGCACTTCGGGTCGTGCCATCGAGTGCCGCACGCACCACCGGCCAGTCACGGGCCGTGAAATCCAGCGAGGCCGGCGTATCGGATGGAATGATGCGCCCGTTGCGCGTGACCACGTACAGGAAGTCGAACCCGAGCGCACGGCGGCGACGCTCGAGAAAAGCCGACGCCGTTCCCGACTTCGCCATGCCCTCTGCAAAGGCGACGGACGCGCCCAGCGACTCGATGCGATCCCCCGAGTTCTCGCGCAACCGCGCCATATACTGATGCGCCATGGTCAAGTCGCCGTTGACCTTTACCGTCAGCAGGTCGTCTACCTTGCCGGACCAACGCCATACCGCCGTCCCCAACAGCACCGGCAGCAACACCAGCATCGGCAGAAGGGCGATGACGAGCAGGCGCACGCGCACCGACCGAACCCAGTTCGGCAACCTCCGACTCACGTCAGATCCCCCAGGCGGAACACTTGCGGTCCACGGTCTTGCGTGACACGCCCAGCCGTCTGGCAGCTTCGGCACGGTTGCCGTGAGTCGCTTCCAGCGCGTCGAGGATCTGACGCCGCTCAACCGTCTCGAGCGTCTCGATCTCATCCTCGGGCGGTGGCGCCAGGGTTTCGAGTGGAAAACGACCGAAGATCAGCGAGCGTTCGATGAAATTGAGGAGTTCGCGGATATTACCCGGCCAGCGATGACGCAGGATGGCCGCCCGCGTAGAGGCGTCGATCTCCAGACGGGCCAGGCCCAGATGTCGCGCGATCTCGGACATGAACAACTCGGCCAGCGCCAGGGTATCCGCGCCACGCCGCCGCAAGGGCGGCATCCTGATCTCGATGACATTGACACGAAAGTAGAGGTCTTCTCGAAAGCGTCCTGCCGCGACCTCACCCGCCAGATCCTTGGAGGTCGCGCACACGAAACGCAGATCCAGCGGCACCTCCAGCTCACCACCCACTGGCCTCACGGCCCTGTCCTCGAGCACACGCGTCAATGCCAGCTGCGCTGCAGACGACAGTTCACCGATCTCATCCAGGAAAACCGTGCCGCCCTGGGCAGACACCAGCAGTCCCTCACGTCCTTCCTCGGCACCGGCGAAAGCGTGGCGCGTGTGACCAAAGAGCTCGACTTCCAGCATGTCGGCCGGAATCGCCGCGCAATTCACGGCCACAAAGGGCCTTGCCGCTCTCTCGGATAGAGCATGCAGATGGCGTGCCGCCACTTCCTTGCCGGTACCTGACTCGCCACATATCAGGATCGGCGTCGGCATGTTGGCAACCCGACCCAGGGTACGCCGTACTTGTTCGACCTCCTCGGAGTCACCGACCAGTTCACTACGACGTCGTCGCCAGATATCGGTACTCTGCAATTCATGGCGCAACAGGGCATTTTCGCGCTTGAGCTGACCGAGCTCGATACAGCGACGCACGGCATTCAACACCTGGTTGGAACGCACCGGCTTGAGGATGAAGTCGCGCGCTCCGGCGCGCATGGCTTCAATGGCCGTATCCAGATCCGCATAGGCCGTCACGACAATCGTATCCGCGATGGATCCCTGGCGATGCCGTTCGGCCAGCCACTCGATGCCGTTGCGTCCGGGCATGACATTGTCGAGGAGCACGACATCGAAGCTTGTCTGCTGAATGCACGCCTCGGCCTGATCCACATCCGCGGCCTCGACGACCTCGCGGCAGTACAGGCGCAGCGTCTTCACCAGGAAATTGCGCATCCCGGGTTCATCATCGATCACCAGGACGGCGGCCCGGGCCAGCAGCCCGGTCAGTTCATCCGGGCGAGAACCCTCATCAGTCCCTTGATCTTGCTCTGACATCGCCACCCACTCTCAATAAGGACGCGAACACTCACTCGATGGTACGTCAACTAGAGGCATAGCGGGCACGTCTGCCACCAAAGATGAGTCTGGAAACCATTTCCGCCGGCAAGACAGCGCCGGGTCGACAAGGTATGCTGGCGGCTCGATAGCCGAGGCGACGAACAAACGGGGATTCAGGTGAGCGAAGGCAAGCGACGATCAGCAGGACGACCGGCAACCGGCAAAACCAGCGGCGGGCACAGCCAGTCGCTGGTGCGCGGGCTGAACCTGCTCGAACTGCTGGCCGGCAGCCCCAACGGGCTGGCCCTCTCGGAGGTGGCCGAGGAGTCGGGCCTTGCACCATCGACCACTCACCGGCTGTTGCAGGCCCTGCAGAGCCAGGGTTACGTGACCCAGGACAACGAACTGGGCGTGTGGAAGGTCGACGTCAAGACCTTTCGCATCGGCAACAGCTTCCTCGAAGCCCGCGACTTCATCGGCACCAGCCGGCCCTTCCTGCGCCGCCTGACCGCGCAGACCGGCGAGACCTCCAACCTGGGCATCCGCGATGGCGGCACGGCGGTCTTCCTGGCCCAGTGCGAGTCACCCCAGATGATGCGCATGATCACCCGCCTGGGCTCCCGCGCGCCCCTGCATGCCTCCGGCGTGGGCAAGGCCCTGATGGCCTGGCTGCCGGAGGACGAGATCGAACGCATCCTTGAGGAACAGGGCCTGGCGAGCATCACCAACTGCACGCTGAATGACACCGCGGCCCTCTACGCCAGCCTGGCCGAGGTACGGCAACGCGGTTATGCCTGTGATCGCGAAGAACATGCCGTGGGCCTGCATTGCGTGGCGGCCTGCATTCACAACGAACACGGCACGCCGCTGGCGGCCATTTCGGTGTCCGGGCCCATGGCGCGCATTCCCGAACCGCGCCTGCTGGAGCTGGGCGAGCTGGTGCGTGAAACCGCTCACGACATCACGGCCCGCCTCGGCGGGCGGGTCCCGGCGGCGGACGAAGTACCGAGCTGAGCCAGGGCCCGGCGCTCAGTCTTCCTGCAACGGCCGCTCCAGGCGCGCCATCATGTCCAGCAACTGCTGACGCTCCTGCGCTGTAAGGGGGGCCAGCAATTGCGCTTCGCGCTCGCGCACCCGGGGAATCAGCTCGGTCATCAGCTGCTGGCCCGCCTCGCTGAGGCGTAGATCATGCCAGCGCTGGTCATGCGGCGACGGCCGACGCCACACCAGCCCCCTGCCCTCCAGCGCCTGCACCGCGCGCGAGACCCGCGCCTTGTCCATGCGCGTCGCATCACGGATCTGCTTGGCGGTCATTTGCGGCTGGTGGTGCAACCAGGCCAGCACCCGCCACTGCGCCACGTTCAAGCCATGTTCATGCTCGTACAGGCGTGCCAGTGCCTCACTGACGCGATCCGCCAGTCGGTCCAGGCGATAGGGCAGAAAGTGTTCCAGGTCGAAGTCCACTGACGATCTGTGTTCGGCCATGAGGGAAGTCCCGCAACGGTGTCAATCTTGGATGAGGCGCCGGATGATGCCATCGGCACGGGCGGATCATGTGGCCCAGCCAAATAGTTGCACATGAAACCATATACGGCTACTCTTCTCTATATAGTTTCATTTGAAACCAAGCCCGACAGGTCATCACAATGACAACAGCCCTCGACTATCAGCCCGGCTTCCGCAATCATTTCAGCAGCGAGGCCTTGCCCGGCGCGCTGCCCACCGGCCAGAACTCGCCCCAGCGTTGCCCCTACGGCCTATATGCCGAACAGCTCTCCGGTTCCGCCTTTACCGCGCCACGTCATCGCAACCTGCGCAGCTGGCTGTATCGCATTCGCCCCTCGGTGGTGCAGAGCGCCTATGCGCCGTTGGCCATGCCCAGAGTGGCCACCGCGCCGCTCGACCAGCCCGCCGCCGACCCCAACCAGATGCGCTGGGACCCGGTCCCGCTGCCGGAGGCCGCGACCGACTTCCTGGATGGCCTGCTGACGGTGGCCGTCAACGGCAATGCCGATGCTCAGCAGGGCTGTGCGGTGCACCTCTATGCCTGCAACCGCGACATGACCGAGCGTTTCTTCTATGACGCCGACGGCGAGCTGTTGATCGTACCCCAGCAGGGCGACCTGCTCCTGCGCACCGAGCTCGGTGAGCTCGAGGTCACACCGGGCGAGATCGCCCTGATCCCGCGCGGCATCAAGTTTCAGGTGCGCCTGGCCAACGGCAGCGAGGCGGCTCGCGGCTATGTCGCCGAGAACCATGGCCAACCGCTGGAGCTGCCCGAGCTGGGGCCGATCGGCGCCAATGGCCTGGCCAACCCACGCGACTTCCAGAGCCCGGTGGCCGCCTATGAGGAGGTCGAGGGTGACATCGCGCTGGTGGCCAAATTCGCCGGTCGCTTCTGGGTCACGCACCTGGACCACTCACCGCTGGACGTGGTGGCCTGGCACGGCAACTACGCGCCCTGCAAGTACGACCTGGCATGCTTCAACACCATCAACACGGTGAGCTTCGACCACCCGGACCCGTCGATCTTCACGGTGCTGACCTCACCCTCGGAGACCCCGGGCACCGCCAACCTGGACTTCGTCATCTTTCCGCCACGCTGGATGGTCGCCGAACACAGCTTCCGGCCGCCCTGGTTCCACCGCAACCTGATGAGCGAGTTCATGGGGCTGGTGCACGGCGCCTATGACGCCAAGGCCGAGGGCTTCCGCCCCGGGGGCGCCAGCCTGCACAACTGCATGTCGCCCCATGGCCCGGATGCCGATACCTTCGAGAAGGCCTCGACGGCGGAGCTGACGCCTCAGTACCTGGGCAATACCCTGGCCTTCATGTTCGAGAGCCGCTACGTCTTCCACCCCACCAAAGCCGCGCTGGATGCCGACTTCCGCCAGCGCGACTACGTGGATGTGTGGTCGACGCTGCGCCGCCACTTCGACCCGACGACGCGCTAGGAGCCTGTCGGATTTGACCGATCGTCGCGAGAATCACGGATTTCGCGACAAGTTTATCGATCTGATGAGGCGAATAGCCCGCTATTTAACGAATCAGATCGAATGAAATTGGCCGAAAGCCCGGGCTTCGTAGCAGATCAGCGTTAAGTCCGACAGGCTCCTACTGACGGCGGTGATGAGCGCCGGGGACAAGACGCAGCGAGGTCTTTTGCCATGGCGAGGCGGAAGGAGAAGCACATCCAGTGGATGTGCTTCCCGCCGAGCGGGTTGGCCACGGATGGCCAACCCAGGCCCTGCAAGCGGCGCAGGATGCTTTAGCGCCGCAGGGCAAAAGTAGCGCCCCGGGATGGGTTTACAGCGCCCGCGCGGAGTCTTGTCGACGGAAAAGCTCATCACTTTCCAGCAATCGACATCCACACTCCCTCTGACAGCACAGGACAGACACCCATGAAACTTGCCTCTCTCAACCAGGGCCGCGACGGCGAACTGGTCGTGGTCTCTCGCGATCTGACCCGCGCCGTGCCCGCCACTGATATCGCCCCGACCCTGCAGGCCGCCATCGAGCACTGGGAAACGCTGGCGCCACGCCTCGAGCAGCGCTACGCCCAGCTCAACGATGGCCGCGCCGAGGGCGCCTTCGATCTCGATCAGAGCGCCCTGCATTCCCCCTTGCCGCGCACTTACAACTGGGCCGACGGCTCGGCCTACCTCAACCATGTGCAGTTGGTGCGCCAGGCACGCAATGCCGAGATGCCCGACAGCTTCTGGCACGACCCGCTGATGTACCAGGGCGGCGGCGACGCTTTCATCGCCCCCACCGAAGACATCGAGGCCGTCAGCGAGGAGCACGGCATCGACTTCGAGGGCGAACTGGCGGTGATCACCGACGACGTGCCCATGGGCGTCGACGCCGCGGCCGCCGCCGAGCACATCAAGCTCGTCATGCTGGTCAACGACGTCAGTCTGCGCGGTCTGATCCCCGGCGAGCTGGCCAAGGGCTTCGGCTTCTTCCAGGCCAAGCCGGCCTCCAGCTTCTCGCCGATCTGCGTGACACCGGACGAACTGGGCGACGCCTGGCAGGACAGCCGCGTCCACCTGCCGCTGACCGTGCACCTCAATGGCGAGACATTCGGCCAGCCCGAGGCCGGCCCCGACATGATCTTCGGCTTTGCCGAGCTCGTCGCCCATGCCGCCCGCACCCGGCACCTGGGCGCCGGTGCCATCATCGGCTCGGGCACCGTCTCCAATCCGGGCCCGGATGGCGGCCCCGGCAAGCCGGTCGGTGACGGCGGCGTCGGCTACAGTTGTCTGGCCGAGGTGCGAATGGTCGAGAAGATCCTGTACGGTGAAAGCCGAACCCCCTTCCTGCGCTTCGGCGACCGGGTGCGCCTCGAGATGTTCAACCGCGACGGCCAGAGCATCTTTGGCGCCATCGACCAGCAGGTCGTGGCCTATCACGCACCCTGAGCCTCGAGGAGACCACTGCCGCATGACCACGCTCTACAGCTATTACCGCTCGTCCGCCGCCTACCGGGTGCGCATCGCCCTCCATCTGAAGGGCGTGGCGCATGAGCAGGTCGCGGTCAACCTGGCCCGGGGCGAGCAGCACAACGACGCCTACCGCGCCCACAACCCCCAGGGCCTGGTGCCGATGCTGGTCACCGATAACGGCCGCCAGCTGACCCAGTCGTTGGCGATCTGCGAGTATCTCGAGGAACGTTATCCGACGCCCGCCCTGCTGCCCGACGACGCCGAGTCGCGTGCCCGGGTCAGGGCGCTGTGCCAGGCCATCGCCAGCGACATTCATCCCTTGAACAACCTGAGGGTGCTGCAATACCTGGTGAAGGACCTCGAGGCCGGTGACGACGCCAAGCTGGCCTGGTACCAGCACTGGGTCCACCGCGGCTTCGCCGCCCTGGAGACCATGCTGACGCGCGAGGCCGGCAGCGGCGACTTCTGTCATGGCGATACGCCGAGCCTGGCGGATGTCTGCCTGGTGCCCCAGGTCTTCAATGCCGAACGCTTCGCCTGCGACCTCTCGGCCTACCCGAGGATCATGCGGATCGCCGACAACGCCCGGGCCCTGGACGCCTTCCAGCGGGCCGCCCCCGGCGAGCAGCCGGATGCCGTTTGAGGCTGATCGTGGAAGGCAACATAGGTGTTGTGGATAACTCAGCCCTGTGGATAGAAGCCGCCCTCGCCGACCAGCACGGCGGCGCCGCCGACCTCGACCCAGACCTGGTCATCCTCGCGGCGCGCCCTCACCTGAATCTCGCTGGGACGCCCCATGTCGACGCCCTGGCGGATGCGCCAGCTACCGCCGCCGCGGCGCGTCCGGGTGCCCAGATAGCCGGCCAGGGCCGCCGCCGCTCTGCCGGTGGCCGGGTCCTCCTTGAGGCCGGCAAAGGCGCGAATGAAGGTGCGCGTCGCCAGGGCCTCACCGTTCGCCACGTAGAGATAGACCTGCTCGACGCCGCTCGGCGAAATGTGCTGCAACCACTGGCCGATGTCCGGCATCACCTTCGACAGCGACGCCTCGCTGTCCAGGGGCACCAGATGAAAGGGCAGGCCACAGGAGGCCTGAATCGGGTCATCGACGATCGCCTCGGGCGCCAGGCCCAGCAGACTGGCCGCCGCCGAACGGCCCAGCGAACTCGCCCCGACCTCGGCCGGCACCGCCGCGCTGAAGCGCGCCAGCTCCCCCTCGAAGCGCACTTCTATGGGCCCCACCGGCGCCCGCAGAGTCAGTGGCTCGGCCGTGTCGATCAGGCCTTGGGCCGCCAACAGATGGGCCGTACCGATGGTCGGGTGACCGGCGAACGGCAGCTCGCGGCTTGGCGTGAAGATGCGAATCGGGAAGTCGTTGTCGCCCTGGCGACGGCCGACGAAGACCGTCTCCGCCAGGTTCAGTTCGTTGGCGATCGCCTGCATTCGCGTCCCGTCCAGACCCTCGCTGGCCAGGAAAACGGCCAACGGGTTGCCCGCCAGGGGCGTGGCGGTGAAGACATCCAGCAGGTAATAGCGCAGCAATGACGCTGTCATGAGATCTCCCGTGTCGAATGGTGTTCGCAGGCCTACAGCATAGCGTTCCTGGCGCCGACCCGCCGCTGCTCAACGTCGCCAGAATGGCTTGCGGGCCTCGCGCTCGGCGCGGGCCGCACTGATCCCGATATCATCGAGCAACCGCGCGTCGAGATCGCGAAGCCGACGGCGCGTGTGATGTCGCTGCCGCTGGCGGCGCCAGGTCTGTCTCCAGCCAGTCAAACGATCCCGCATCATGAGCCTCCTGTCGCAGCCCCTAGAGGTGTCTCGACAGGTTAAGCTCAGCCCCGCAAGCGATACAGATTCAGCTTTAGCGTTTTTATGGGCTACAGTTGTGCTGTCAGCCTGACTGTACCGAGCGCCTTGCGCTCATCTGTACCGCTTCGGATGCATATCACGATGACAGCCGCGACACGCTACGACGACATTGCCGACCTGCTCGCCCGACGCATCGACCAGGGCATCTACCCGGTCGGCGACCGGCTGCCCTCGATTCGCGCCCTGTGTCGCGAACAGGGCATCAGTGTCACCACCGCGCAGAGCGCCTATGCGCGACTCGAGGAAATGGGACTTGCCAGCGCGCGCCCTCGCTCGGGCCATTATGTGCTGCCGCGCCCCCGCCCCCGGGCCCTGCCGACGGTTTCGCGCCCCGCCCAGCGACCGCTCGAGGTGGCACAATGGGACCAGGTGCTGACCATGGTTGGATCGGGCCCGAGTGCCGATCAACCACGACGCCTGGGCGCCGGCACACCGGCCCTGGATGCCACGACCCTCAAGTCGCTTGGCCGCCTGCTGGCCGGCCTGCACCGCGACCCGGATCCTCGCGACCTCGGCTACGACAGCCTGGCCGGCCACCCGCCGCTGCGTCAGCAGGTGGCGCGCCTGGCCACCACATCCGGCTGCCTGCTGCACCCCGACGATGTGGTCATCACCACCGGCTGCCAGGAGGCCCTGGCGATCTCCCTTCGCATGCTCGCCACTCCCGGCGACGTGGTCGCCGTGGACTCTCCCAGCTTCTACGGCGCCATGCAGATTCTCGAGGCCCATGGCCTCAAGGCAATGGAGATCCCCACCGACCCGCGCCGCGGCATCAGCCTCGAGGCGCTGGAGCTGGCGCTGGACCAGTGGCCGATCCGCGCCATTCAGGTCACGCCGACCTGCAACAACCCGCTCGGCTATTCCATGCCCGAGTCGCACAAGCGTGAACTGCTCGAGCTGGCCCGGCGCTACGACGTGGCGGTCATCGAGGATGATATCTACGGCGATCTGGCCTTCGACACGCCCCGACCCAGGGCCATCAAGGCCTTCGACGACGAGGGTCGGGTATTACTCTGCAGCGGGGTGTCGAAGAGCCTGATGCCGGGGCTGAGGGTCGGCTGGATCGCGCCGGGGCGCTACCGCGACCGAGCACTGCACGAGAAATACATCTCCACCGGCGCCTCGGCGACTCAGCCCCAGCGCGCCGTCGCCGCCTTCATCGAAAAGGGCCATTACCAGCGCCACCTGCGCGCGATCACACGCCGTTACCAGCGCCAACGGGATATCATGATCGACTGGGTCGGCGAATACTTCCCGGCCGGCACTCGCATCAGCCAGCCGCAAGGCGGTTTCCTGCTGTGGCTGGAGCTGCCCGACAGCGTCGATACGCCCCGACTCAATGAACGCCTCGCCGCCGAACGACTGCACGTGGCACCGGGACCCATGTTCTCCGCCTCGGGCAAGTATCGCCACTGCCTGCGCCTCAATTACGCCGAGCGCCCTACCGCCTCGCTCGAGGCCGCCATTCGTCGCGTCGGTGAACTCGCGGCGCACACCATGGGCCCTGAATAAGTGAAGCCGCTTCGCCGTGGCGTTACACTGGGCTCGCCATCTCCACCGTCAGCCGAGGCCTGCATGAGTTCCCACCTGCTTTCCGTCGATTCCCTGTCACGCGATGATGTGGACCACCTGATTCGCGTCGCTTCCCGCATGGAGCCGATCGCCCAGCGGCGCAAGGTCACCCGGGTGCTGGAGGGAGCGGTGCTCGGCAACCTCTTCTTCGAGGCCAGTACGCGCACGCGGGTCAGCTTTCATGCGGCCTTCTGCCGCCTGGGTGGCAGCGTCTGCGATACCACCGGCTTCACGTTCTCCTCCATGGCCAAGGGCGAATCGCTGTATGACACCAGCCGCGTGATGAGCGGCTACTGTGACGCCATCGTCATGCGCCACCCCGACCAGGGCTCGGTGGCCGAGTTTGCCGAGGCCACCAATGTGCCGGTGATCAACGGTGGCGACGGCCCCGGCGAGCACCCCAGCCAGGCGCTGCTCGACATCTACACCATCGACAAGGAATTCGCGCTGCGTGGCAAGTCGCTGGCCGGCGCCCATATCCTGCTCACCGGTGACCTCAAGTACGGCCGCACCGTGCACTCGCTGATCAAGCTACTGTCGCTCTACGAACCGATGCGCATCAGCCTGGTCTCACCGCCGGGACTCGAGATGCCGCAGCACCTGGTCGAGCTGGTCGCCTCCCGTGGCCACCGGGTCGAGACTCGCGAAAGCCTGGCCGCCGACTACTCGGACGTGGACATGGTCTATACCACGCGTATCCAGAAGGAGCGCTTCACCGCCGAGATGAGCGAGGGCTTCAGCCTGTCCCGGGACTACACCGTGGACAAGGCCTTCATGGACCAGCGCGTCAACGACCACACCATCGTCATGCACCCGCTGCCGCGCGACAGCCGCCCGGATGCCAATGACCTGGACGTGGACCTCAACGCCGATCCACGGCTGGCGATCTTTCGCCAGACCGACAATGGCATCCCCATGCGCATGGCGATCTTCGCTACCCTGCTGCAGGTCGAGGACCTGGTCGAGCGGGACATGCGCGATGTGGGCTGGTTCGTGCCGAAGACCTTCGGCGTCAACGACGTGGAGCGCTGACACCATCGGTCGGGCCCGATCGGCGAGTTTCGCCTAAGCTGATAACGGAACCGATGACGCAGATCCGCAACGGCAACCGGGGAGGCGAGCCCATGAATCTGCAACGCGCCTATATCCTGCTGGCAATCTTCTACACGGGGCTGCTCGGCCTGGGCATCCTGGCCATGATACTGGGCGGCGGCCCGCCACTGGCCCTCTTTCAGCTGGCGCTGGGCTGCGTGGCCATTGCCGGGCTGTGGGGCTACTTCCTCGGGCGGCCGGTCATGAACTGCCGCACCTGGCGTCCCTTCGCCGGCCTGCTGGTGCTCAGCATGCTGGCCCAGCTGTGGCTGGTCGTCAGCGCCTCCCCCTCCAGCGGCGAGCTTACCTGGCTGCTGGCCGGCCTGGTTTTCACCGCCCCCTCGGCCCTGCTGCTGTTCCACTATGGCCAGCGCGACCAGGACCTGTGGGCCACCCCCGACGAGCGCCAGGGTGGTCAGGCCCTGGCGGCACTGCTCGAAAAGCAGCAGGAGCTGGAGGTGGACCGTCAGCAGGTGCCACGCCCCGCCAGTGTCCGTATCACCCATAAGGGCGACCACTACCGGGCACGAGTGATACGTGGCCAGGGGGAAGCGGCCGAGCAATTCGTGCGGCGCTTTCAGCGCCCGGCGACCCTGGCCTTCTTCATCGAGCGCTTCACCTGCCTCGAGGTCGGCGATTTCGTGGCCAAGTACCGGGACGAGGACGAGCAGGCACAGCCGCAGGCAACGGATGCGGCCCCGGGATGAGCCTGCCCGGGGTTCGGGCGAGGGGACAACGGCCGGGTGGCCTGGCGGTGCGTGGAGATGAGGCGTCCGCTCAGCGCGGCAGGCCTTCCTGATCGGCCAGCCAGCCTTCGACAATCAGCACCGCGGCCAGGCCGTCGACGCCGTCGTCACGATAGTTGCCGCGATGCCCGGCGTCACGGGCGATGGTCTTGGCCTCACGGGTGGAGCCACGCTCGTCGGCCATCTCGCAGGGGATGCCATAGCGGCCGAAGAGGCGCTTGCCGAACTTGCGCGCCCGGGTGCTCATGACGCTTTCGGTGTCGTCCATGTTGAGCGGCAGGCCGACCACGAACAGGTCGGGCTGCCACTCCTCGATCAGGCGCGACACCTGGTGCCAGTCGGGAATGCCGTCCCGCGCCGGCAGCGGATCCAGCGCCCGGGCGCTGGCAGTCAGCTCGTTGCCCACCGCCACGCCGATGCGCCGTGTGCCGAAGTCGAAACCCAGAATCAGGCGCGGCCTGGTCACGCCTTATCCCCGCGGCCAGCACCTACGGCGGCGGGCTTGCCGCAGCCGACACCTGCCCGCCGACGCCACAGGCCATGACGAGCCGGCATCTCAGCCATGTCCCGCTTCGCGGGTCATCAGGTTGAGGTCGACACCCAGCACACCGGCACTGGCGGTCAGGCGCTGCTCGGGTTCGACCTCGAAGAGGATATCGGAACGCCCTTCCACGGTGAGCCAGGCATTGTCCTTGAGCTCGGACTCGAGCTGGCCGGACTCCCAGCCGGCGCAGCCGAGACACACCAGGAAGCGCTTCGGCCCGACACCATTGGCCAGGGCCTGCAGAATATCCATGGAGGTGGTCAGGGCGATGTCATCGGTGACCTGCAGGCTCGAATCCCAGGCGTCGCTGCTGCCCTCGTGGAGGATGAAGCCGCGATCCTTGTGGGTCGGGCCACCATAGTAGACCGGCTCGTTGCGGTACGGGCTTTCGTTGCCCTCGAGTTCGAGCTGATCGAAGAGCGAATCCAGGGTCAGCTCCAGGGGCTTGTTGACGATGACGCCCATGGTGCCCTTTTCGTCGTAGTCGCACAGATAGGTCAGCGAGCCGGCGAAATTGGAATCTTCCAGGTGCGGCATCGCCATCAGGAAGTGATTTTTCAGACTTTGCATGAGACTCCCCGGCGGTCCTGTTGAGCGCCGTCAGTTTACCTTCGCCGAATCATGCGGCCGACGGGGCGCGGTAGCGTCGAGCCTGCCGTCCCTCGCCGACCCTTCGGCATTACCCGAGGATTGTATCACCTCTACCCGGCCATACGCCGAGCGATGGCATCCATCAGTGATCCGGCGATGTCGGTGCCGCGCTGGTCGTCGATCTCGCGCACACAGGTCGGGCTGGTCACATTGATCTCGGTCACGTAATCACCGATGACATCGAGCCCCACGAACATCAGCCCCTTGTCGCGGATCATCGGCTTGACCTGTTCGACCAGCCAGTAATCGCGGTCGGTGAGCTCGCGGCTGACGCCCCGCCCTCCGGCGGCCAGGTTGCCCCGGGTCTCACCGGCCGAGGGTACCCGCGCCAGTCCGTAGGGCACCGGCTCGCCCTCGATCAGCAGGATGCGCGTATCGCCGTCCTTGATCTCCGGGAGATAGCGCTGCGCCATGGCCTGACGCTGGCCGCGTTCGGTGAGCAGCTCGATCACCGAGCCGAGATTGCGGCCCTCGGGGCCGATGTGAAAGATGCCGCTGCCGCCCATGCCGTCCAGCGGCTTGAGAATGATGTCGCCATGCTCGGCATGGAAACGACGGATCTCGGCATCACGGCAGGCGACCAGGGTCGGCGCGCAGCATTGCGGGAACTGTTGGGCGAAGAGCTTTTCATTGCACTCCAGCAGCGCCCGGGTGGGATTGACCACCAGCACGCCCTCGCGCTCGGCGAAGCCCAGCAGGTGCACGGCGTCCAGGAAACGGCCGTCCACCGGCGGGTCCTTGCGCATCAGCACCACGTCGAGCTCGGCGAGGGGCGCCACCCGCGACTCGCCCAGCGCATACCAGTGCTCGGGGTCACGGAAGACCTCCAGTTCCTGCCAGCGGGCATGGGCCCGGCCGTCCTGCAGGAAGAGATCTTCCTGTTCCATGTAATACAGCGACCAGCCGCGATCCTGGGCGGCCCAGAGCATCGCCAGGCTGGTGTCTTTCTTGTAGCTGAGATCGGCGATGGGATCCATCACCACGCCTACCTTGAGGGGAGCTTGGCTCATCGCATCGGTTTCCGGCATCGAGGGAAGAAGACGCCCAGTATGCCGCATGGGCGACAGGGGCACCAAGGCCAGGCATCGAGGCGCTATCGCCAAGCGCTGATCCGTCGGCAGGCCTGCAAGGAGGCGCTGTGAACCCATCCCTGGGCGCTACATTTGCCCTGCGGCGCTAAAGCATCCTGCGCCGCTTGCAGGACCTGGGTTGGCCATCCGTGGCCAACCCGCTCGGCGGGAAGCACATCCACTGGATGTGCTTCTCCTTCCGCCTCGCCCATGGCAAATGACCTCCTTTCCGGCCTGCCCCCGGCGCGCTTTACCCTGAGCCGCCGTGGGGCCCCTCATAGGCCTATCATCGGATACGCCGCGCTACCCGGCATCGACCTCGGGCATCATCCTTGTCCTGGCACCAGGCGGATGCCGGTCGGCTCCAGGCGGATGACACCCTGCTTGTAGAGGCGGCCGATGGCCTGCTTGAAGGCATTCTTGCTGACGCCCAGGCGCGCCTTGATCTCCGCCGCCGAGCTCTTGTCGCCCAGCGGCAGATAGCCGCCACTCTCGCGCAGGGCCTTGAGCACCGACTCGCCGACCACATCGAGGCGCGCCGAGCCGCTCGGCAGCAACGACAGGTCCAGGCGGCCGTCGTCGCGTACCCGCTTCACATAGCCGGTGACACCTTGCCCCCGGCGCAGGGGCCGATTGACCTCATCGCCATACAGCAGCCCCCAGAAACGCCGCTCGACCACGGCCTTGTAGCCCAGATCCGTCGTCTCGGCGATGACCAGCGCCACCTCATCCCCGGCACTCAGGCCTTCCGCCACATCCGCGACATGCCGATCCAGGCGCTGGCTGGCCACCGGGCGCCCCTGCTGATCTTCATAGATCTTGACCAGCACACGCCGCCCGACACTGGGACGAAAACGCTGCTCGCCATAGGGCAGCAACAGATCACGGGAATGCCCCCAGTCGAGGAAGGCCCCTGTCTCATTGACCGTGACCACCGGCAGGTAGGCCACATCGCCGAGGTTCGCCCGGGGTTCCCGGGAACGGCGCATGGGCTCGCGGCGGGTGTGGCCGGCGCGCGAGGCTGGACGATGGCGAGAGTCAGACATGACGGGCATACCGATCGAGGAGTGTCAGCGCATTGTCTCGCGAAGGCGTCGCCAGCAAAAGCCGCCGGCGCCGGCAATGCATGGCGTCGTGGCGCCTCGACCGCCCACAAGATGAATTTCATTCACTTTGGACGGGAGAAACCTTCATTGGTTTTCATGGTTAAAGGGCTGCCAGAATACCCTCACATTGCCGACACCAACCACCGGGGAGACACTCATCCATGGCACACGACCTGATCACCCAGCGGCTCGACCAGGGCCCCCTCATCTGTGCCGAAGGCTTTCTGTTCGAGCTCGAGCGGCGCGGTTATCTCTCGGCCGGCGAGTTCGTGCCCGAAGTGGCGCTGCTGCGTCCGGACGCGCTGGAAGCCCTGCACCGTGATTTCCAGCATGCCGGCTCCGACATTGTTCAGGCCTTCACCTACAATGGCCACCGCGAAAAAATGCGCGTGATCGGCAAGGAAGAACTGCTCGAGCCGCTGAACCGCGCGGCCCTGCAGATTGCCCGCAAGGTGGCCGATGAACAGCCCGGCAACCTGATGGCCGGCAACATCTCCAACAGCAACGTCTGGGATCCGGACGACCCCGAGTCGCAACACAGCGTGCGCGCCATGTTCGATGAAATGGTGCAATGGGCCGTCGAGGAAGGCGCCGACTTCATCATCGGCGAAACCTTCTACTATGCCGGCGAAGCCCAGGCCGCCCTGGAAGCGATCAAGGCCAAGGGGCTGCCGGCCGTGATCACCCTGGCGCCGATGGCCGAAAACCGCATGATCGATGGCCCGGGCATTGTCGAAACCTGTGTCGCACTCGAGCGCAACGGCGCCAGCGTGGTCGGCCTGAACTGCTTCAGGGGGCCGGATACCATGCAGCCATGGATCGAGCAGATTCGCGCGGCCGTGGACTGCCATGTGGCGGCACTGCCGGTGACCTACCGCACCACCGAGCAGGAGCCCACCTTCTTCAACCTCTCCGACCACCAGGGGTGCAGCTGCCCGTCTCCCCACGGGCGTCCCTTCCCGACCGCGCTGGACCCCTTGTTCTGCAATCGCTACGAACTGGGCAGCTTCGCCCGCGACGTGCATGCCCAGGGGGTCAACTACCTCGGCGTCTGCTGCGGTGCCTCGCCGATGCATGTGCGTGAGGTGGCCATGGCCGTGGGTCGTGAACCGCAGGGCGCGCAATTTGCCGAACGCATGCAGAACCACTTCATGTACGGCAACCATGATCGCCTGCCAGAGCACATCGCCGCACTGGGTGACAAGGCCTGACAGGCAACGCAGGGCGTGGTGACAGCAGTGATAGGGGAAAGGAGACAGGCAGGAAGCATGCCGCAAGGGTTCACCGCCCGGCTATAGGTCCCCGAAGCGATCCTGCAGCAGGGTCAGCGCGACCACGGGGGCGGTCTCGGTGCGCAGGATGCGCGGGCCGAGGGTCAGGGCCTCGAAGCCGGCCTGGCTGGCCGAGGCCATCTCGCTGTCCGAGAGGCCGCCTTCCGGGCCGATCAACAGGGCGGCGCGATCGGGCGCATCGCGGCGATCGAGCACCCCGGGCGTGCCCGGATGCAGGGCCAACCGCAGCGGTTCGTCGCGTTCGGCCAACCACTCGGCCAGGCTGCGTGGCGGGTGAACCGCGGGCAGGGTGGCGCGGCCACACTGTTCGCAGGCACTGGCGGCCACGGCCTGCCAGTGGGCCAGCTTCTTCGCCTCGCGCTCGCCCTTGAGGCGCACGTCACCATGCTCGGTGTACAGCGGCGTGATGGCCGTGACGCCGAGCTCCACCGCCTTCTGGATGGCGTAGTCCATGCGATCCCCCTTGGAGATCGCCTGACCCAGATGCACCGCCAACGGCGACTCGCCACGCCCGGCGCCGATATGCTCGATACGCGCCACCACACGCTTGCGGTCGGCCTCGGTGAGCACGGCCTCGGCCTCGTGGCCCCGGCCATCGAACAGCACCACGGCCGCGCCGACACCGAGCCGCAGGACACGGCTCAGATGGCGCGCCTGGCCTTCCGGCAGCACGATGTCGCCACCGAGCGAGAGTTCGGCGGCGACATGAATGCGGGGGGCTTTGATCGCCATGAATGGGAGGGCTCTGCGGTTGTTCGGTCAAGACGATGAGCTTTTCCGCGGGCAAGGCTCTGCGAGGGCGCTGTGAACCCTTCCTTGGGCGCTACCGACACCATGCGGCGCTCCCGCCTCCTGCTCCGCTTGCAGGGCCGGTGCTGGCCATCCATGGCCAGCCCGTTCGGAGCGGTGCTCCTCACCCCTGGCGTAGGACCCTCGCCCGCCTTGCCCCGGCGCTCATCTCTCGTGTCAGTCGCTTACTGGGTGGCCTGTTCGCCCTGCTGTTGCTCGGCCTCGCGCTGCTTGCGCTGGGCGTAGATCGCCTCGAAGTTGACAGGCGCCAGCATCAGCGGCGGGAAACCGCCACGATTGACCAGGCTGTCGATGCACTCACGGGCATAGGGGAAGAGCACATTGGGGCAGAAGGCGCCCAGGGTATGATCCAGCTGAGTCCCCTCGAGGCCGCCGATACGGAACATGCCCGCCTGCTCGACTTCCGCCAGGAAGGAGGTAGTGCCTTCCTCGCTGTGAGTCACCTGAGCCGTGACCTTGACCACCACTTCGTAGAGGTCCTCGTCGATCTTCTGGTGGCTGGTGTCCAGATCCAGGCCGACCTTGGGCTTGAACGGCTGCTGGAACACCGCCGGGGAGTTCGGTGCCTCGAAGGACAGGTCCTTGACATAGATGCGCTGCAGCGCGAACTGAACCTGCGGCTTGTCCTGCTGATCGGCGGCCTGGCCGTTGACGCCACTGCCCTGATTGTTGTCTTCCGCCATGGGAATACGTCCTTTGCGTTAATGAATCGAGAAAAAGAGAGGCCGGTGTATCACTTCTTGACCAGCGGCAGGCCGTCGGACTGCCACTGCGTCATGCCACCCTTGAGCTTGAGCGCACGCTCGAAGCCGGCCTTGGCCAGCTTGCCCTGGACGGCGCCGGAGCTCTGGCCATGCTTGCAGACGACGATGACCGGCTTGCTCTTGTGCTTGTCGAGCTCGCCCATGCGGTCATCGATGCTGCCCTGGGGAATATTGCGCGCACCGGCAATGTGGCCCGCCTTGAAATCCTTCGACTCGCGGATGTCGACCACCACGGCATCCTCACGATTGACCAGCTGGGTGGCTTCGCTGGTCGTCACACCATGGGCACCGCTGTTGCGGACCTCGTAAAGGATCCAGGCGAGCAGCACCAGCAGGAAGGCGCCCACCAGCAACGGATGGTTCTGCACAAATTCAAACAGCTGATCGATCATGGCTTGGGGTAACTCTTCGTCGGGTGCACGGTGAACGGGCCGGCCGCTTGCCGGCGGCGCCCAGTATACATGATGCAAGGGGTCTGCGAGGACGCCCCAAATGACGCCCGGCCAGCCCGTGCGCTATGATGCCGTATGCAGTGGCAAGTCGCGACCCCGGTAACACGCGCAGGGCTCGCCGACCCAGTGCCACTCCCAGCTTCTGGACATTGCCCAGGGTGATGCGCCCATCGCTTCTTCACAACGAGGCCCTTCGATGACCGATACTTCGACCCCGACGCCCCGCCCGGTAGCGCTGATTATCCTCGATGGCTACGGCCATAACCCGGATGCCGAGCACAATGCCGTGCAGGCGGCCCGCACCCCCAACATGGACCGTCTGTGGGCCGAGCGCCCGCATGCGCTGCTGAATACCGACGGCCGCCATGTCGGCCTGCCGGACGGTCAGATGGGCAACTCGGAAGTCGGCCACATGAACCTCGGCGCCGGACGTATCGTCTACCAGGACTTCACGCGCATCACCAAGGCCATCGAAGACAACGAGCTGGCCACCAACGCGGTGCTTACCGATGCCATCGATGCCGCCGTGGGCGCCGATCGAGCCGTCCACCTGCTGGGACTGCTGTCGCCGGGTGGCGTGCACAGCCATGAAGACCACATCCTGGCCATGGCCGAGCTGGCCGCCCAGCGCGGCGCCAGACGCATCTACCTGCATGCCTTCCTGGATGGCCGCGACACCGCGCCCAAGAGCGCCCATGCCTCCATCGAACGCACCAACGCCCGGCTGGCCGAGCTGGTCGGCGCCGGCAATGGCTTTGTGGCCTCGCTGATCGGCCGCTACTTCGCGCTGGACCGCGACAACCGCTGGGATCGCGTCGAACAGGCCTATCGCCTGATCACCGAGGGCCATGCCGCGCATCAAGCCGAGAGTGCCGAGGCCGGCCTACAGGCGGCCTACGAGCGCGGCGAGACCGACGAATTCGTCAGCGCCACCGCCATCGCCCCGACCGGCTCGCCCGTGGCGCTGCAGGACGGCGATGCCGCCCTGTTCATGAACTTCCGCGCCGACCGGGCCCGCGAACTGACCCGCGCCTTCGTGCTGGACGACTTCGACGGCTTCCAGCGCCCTACCCGGCCTCGGCCGGCCAACGGCAGCCTGGTCACCATGACCCAGTATGCCGCCGACATTCCGGCCCCGGCGGCCTTTCCGCCCACCGACCTGCCCAACACCCTGGGCGAGGTCATGGAGCAGCGCGAGCTCACCCAGCTGCGCATCGCCGAGACCGAGAAGTATGCCCATGTCACCTTCTTCTTTTCCGGCGGTCGCGAGGCCGAATTCAAGGGCGAAACGCGTATCCTGGTGCCCTCGCCCCAGGACGTGAGGACCTACGACGAGAAGCCGGAGATGAGCGCCGTCGAGGTCACCGACCACCTGGTCGAGGCCATCGAGTCCGGCACCTTCGACCTGATGGTCTGCAACTATGCCAATGGCGACATGGTCGGCCATACCGGCGACTTCGACGCCGCCGTGGCGGCCATCGAAGCCGTGGATGCCTGTGTCGGGCGCGTGGTCGAGGCCATCGAGAAGGCCGGTGGCGCCTGCCTGATCACCGCCGACCACGGCAATGCCGAACAGATGGTCCACCCGCGGACCGGCGCGCCCCAGACCGCCCATACCACCTTCCAGGTGCCGCTGGTCTACGTCGGCCAGCGCGCGCTGCAACTACACGACGACGGCAGCCTGTGCGACCTCGCACCGACGCTGCTGGCGATGATGGACCAGCCGGTGCCCGACGAGATGACCGGCCGGATTCTGCTTGCCCCCCGGTGAGCCGGACCGTCTCGCCACGCTCCCCCGACCCTGGCCGGCGCCCCCGAGTGCCGGCCAGGTGGCGTGTCCTGGTGCTGGCCGTGACGCTGCTCGGGCTGCCATCCGCGCTGGCGGCCACCGACGAGCGCGAGGCGCAGCAGCGCCTCGATGCCATCGGCGAACGCATTCAGGACGTCACCCGCGAGCTCGACGCCACCCAGCAGGCGCGCGACGAGGCCAGCGAGGAACTGCGCCGGATCGAGACCCGGCTGGCCGAGACACACCGGCGCCTGGACGACATCCAGGCCCGACGGCGCGACCTGCGTGACGAAGTCGTGGCGCTCGAGGAACGGCGCGAGCAGCTGCAAACCGAGCGCAAGCAGCAGCTGGCCGCCCTCGAACAGCAGATGGACGCCCTCTACCGACTGGGCCTGACGCCTCAGCTCAAGCTGTTGCTCAACCAGGACGACCCCGGCCGCCTCGATCGCCTGCAGACCTATCTCAACTACCTGGCCGAGGCCCGTAATCAGCGTCTCGAGGAGCTCGACAAGCTGGACACGGCCCTCGACGACAACCAGCAGCAGCTCGACGAACGCGGTCGCAAGCTCGACAAGCTGGCCGCCGAGCTGAAGGAACGCTCGGCCGACCTGGCCAGCCAGATGGACGAACGCGAGGCCCTGGTCGCCGACCTCAATGAGCGCTACGACTCCAAGGAGGCACGCCTCTCGGCGCTCGACGAGGAGCAGGATCAGGCCGAACGGGTCCTGCAGGAAGTCCAGGAGCGTGTGGCCCGACTGGAGCAGCCACCGCCCTCCACGGCGATCGGCGAAACCCGAGGCGACCTGCCCTGGCCGGTGCAGGGGCAGCTCACTTCCGGCTTTCATCAGGATCGCGGCGTGCACCGCAACGGCATGATGATCCGTACGACGGCCGGCACCGCCGTGGAAGCCGTGCATGCCGGCCGGGTCGTGTTCGCCGACTGGATGCGCGGCTTCGGCAACCTCTTGATCATCGACCACGGCGATGGCGTGATGACGCTCCACGCCCACCTGCGCCGGTTCCAGGCCGAAGTGGGCGCGGCGGTCGAGGCCGGTCAGGCCATCGGCGAGGTCGGCGTCTCCGGTGGCCAGGCATCGCCGGGGCTGTATTTCGAGGTCCGCCGTGCCGGCGAGCCCATCGATCCGCAGAGCTGGATCGCCAGCCGCTGAGCCGGATCGAAGCGCCGGGAAACCGCGGCGAGTGTTTTCCTGGCCACCATGGCCACGCTATGCTGGCCCCATCCTAACGAACTGCGAGAGACCGCATGTCCTTACGCCCCGCTGGCCAATCCCCTGTATGGCACCGCCTGATCACGATCTGGCTCCCCGTCTGCCTGCTGTTGGCCCCGCTGACCACCGTGGCGGCGCCGGAGGCCCAGCCAGAGGACGACGACCTCCCGGTGGCCGAGATCCAGGCCTTTGCCGAAGTGTTCGAGCGCATCAAGCGCGCCTATGTCGAGGATGTCGACGACGCGACCCTGTTGCGCAATGCCATGCGGGGCATGCTGAGTGAGCTCGACCCGCACTCCACCTACCTGGACAACGAGGCCTACGACAACCTGCGCGAGTCGACCCAGGGCGAGTTCGGCGGCGTGGGCATCGAGGTCGGCAAGCGCGACGGCCAGCTCACCGTGATCACGCCCATCGATGACACGCCCGCTTCCGCGGCCGGCCTGCAGGCCCAAGACAGCATCCTGCGCATCGATGACACGCCCACCGAGGGCCTGTCGCTGCAGGATGCCGTCGAGCTGATGCGCGGCGAGCCGGGCACACAGATTCGTCTGACCATCCTGCGGACCGGCGAGGATGCACCACGCAATATCACCCTGGAGCGCGAGATCATCCGCACCCAGAGCGTCAAGCACGACATCCTGTCACCGGGTTACGGCTACCTGCGCATCAGCCAGTTCCAGACCCGCACCGGCGACCAGGTCCTCAATGCCCTCAACGAACTGACCGACGAGCAACCACTGCAGGGGCTGGTGCTCGACCTGCGCAACAATCCCGGCGGCGTGCTGCAGGCCGCGGTCGATGTCGCCGACGCCTTCCTCGAGAGCGGCCGCATCGTCTATACCGAAGGCCGGCTGCCCGACAGCGAGCTCAGCTTCTCGGCCGGCAGTGAAACCGCGGCCCCGGACGTGCCGCTGGTCATCCTGATCAATGGCGGCAGCGCCTCGGCCGCGGAAATCGTCGCCGGCGCTCTCCAGGATCAGCGGCGGGGTGTAGTGATGGGCACCCAGAGCTTCGGCAAGGGATCCGTGCAGCAGATCATGCCCCTCGGCGACAGCGAAGCCCTCAAGCTGACCACGGCGCGCTACTTCACTCCCAATGGCCGCTCCATCCAGGCCCAGGGCATCGAGCCGGATGTCAGGGTGGTGCGGGGTCGCCTCGAGGTGGCCCAGGACAATGGCCTGCAGGTCCGTGAGGCCGACCTGGAGGGCCATTTGACCGGCAACGGCGATGACGACGACGCCAGCCAGCTGAATGCTCGTCTGCGCGATGACTATCAGCTCGGCGAGGCGCTGAACCTGCTCAAGGCACTCAACGTTCTCGAGAAGCGCAAGCGCTGAGGCCGTTCACCGACAGCTGGCGGGCAGGCGGCCACGGCGCCCGGCCGCCTGCTGCATCAGCAGACGCTTGAGCGGTCCGAGGCGATCGACGCTCGATAAGCCCAGGTTGCGCGCCAGCGTCAGTGCCGGCTGCCGGGTACCGAACAGTACCCGAAAGGCATCCATCAGGCGCAGCATCACGGCATTGTCACCGCGCCGCCGGCGTGCATAGCGCGCCAACCAGGCTTCATCGCTCAGCGCCAGCCCCCGACGGCGGGCCGTCAGCAGCTCTTCGGCCAGCACGGCCACGTCCATCAGGCCCAGATTGGCCCCCTGGCCCGCCAGCGGGTGAATGCTGTGGGCCGCATCACCGACCAGCGCCAGCCCGGGCTGGGTATATCGCTCGGCATGGCGCTGGGTCAGGGGAAAGCTCACGGCCCGATCGGTCGGCGTGACCGCGCCCAGACGGCCGCCGATGCCGGCTTCCAGCTCCGCACCCAGTGCCTGCGGGGACAGCGCCACCAGATGCTCGGCGTGCGCCGGCGAGGTCGACCAGACAATCGAGCAGTGCCGGGCATCTCCCTGCAGCGTCAACGGCAGAAAGGCCAGGGGCCCATCGGCCAGGAAGGCTTGCCGCGCCACTCCACCATGGGGCCGCTCGCTGCGCACCGAGGTGACCACCGCCACCTGACCGGTTTCACCGCACTGCGTCGCAATTCCGGCCAGCTCGCGCAGCGGCGAGCGCGCCCCGTCGGCGGCCACCACCAGCGGGGCCACGAGGCGGCCGCCCTCCTCCAGCGTCAGCACCGATGCCCCCGAGCGCCGCTCCAGGCCGGCCACTCTAGCCGCAAAGTGACACTGCACGCTGGGCAACTCCGAGAGCCGAGCCTCCAGTGCCGCGACCACCACGTCATTCTCGACGATATGACCGAGCACCGGCAGGCCCGCCTGATCGGCCGAGAAGCTCACCTCACCGGACCCTTCACCATCCCAGACCTGCATGTGGTGATAGGGCGTGACCCGGCGCTGCTGCATCCGCTCCCAGACACCCAGGCCTTCCAGCAGGCGTTGCGAGACAGGGGTCAGGGCACTGACACGCCGATCGGCCGCGCCACGCCCGGCCGTGTCGGCCTCCACGGGGCCGCTGCGGGCATCCACCAGTCTGACGCTCACGCCCGCCTGTCCCAGCAGGCACGCCAGGGCAGTGCCGACCATGCCCGCACCGACGATGATGACATCACTCTCTGCCGCCTCGGGCTTCATCTGCTTTCCTTACTCTCGCTCAGAGGATGTTTACAAACTACTGCGCTCGCCCATGCGGCGTTGAAATCAGCCTCAAAATGCTCATTTACCAGCTCGTAAACTCCGCTTTCTGACTCGTGACATCCTTGTCACTCGCTCTTCGAGCAGCAAAGCTGTCCAAATCGTCAATCCTGACGATTTGTCGGCTGATTTCGCCTGGCCTGGCCGTCGCTCGTGACTTTTGTAAACACCCTCTCCAAGGATATATTTCGGTATTCGCGCTCAACGTTCCAGGCCCATGGCCCGCCGGCCCAGGGTGCGCCGCAACGGGCCGACCAGGTTGAGTCCGATCAGCCCCGCCGCTCGCGCGTGAGACAACACGGGGTGGTCGCGGCCGAAGAGGCGCACCAGCCCATCGCTGAAGCGAATCACGTTATCCCGATCGCCACGGCGACGCGCCTCGAAATCATTCAGCGTGGCCATCGCGCCCGGGGCATCCCCTCGCACGCGGCCGGCCTCGATGGCCGCCACCAGGTCCATCACCCCACGCAGGGCCAGATTGAAGCCCTGACCGGCCACCGGATGCAACGCATGCGCCGCATTGCCCATCACCGCCAGCCCGGGACGAATGCTCTCGCTGGCCGTGACCAGAGACAGCGGATAGGCATGCCGCTTGCCGAGGCGCCGGAAACGCCCCGCCCGATCCCCGAAGCTGCGCTGGAGGCGCGCCAGAAAGTCGGCATCGCTCAGCGCCAGGGCTTCCTCTTCGGACCCTGCGGCGAAGGTCCAGACCAGCTCCATGCGTTGGCCGTCCATGGGCAACAGGGCGATCGGGCCCGAATGGCTGAAGCGCTCATAGGCCGTTCCACGATGATCACGGTCGACTTCCACACTGGCAATCACCGCGACCTGTTCGTAGGGCGATTCCCGGCTCTCGATCCCCAGCCGTTCCTTGAGGCCGGAGCGACCGCCATCGGCCAGCACGGTCAGGCCGGCCTCGAGGCACTCGCCAGTGGAGAGCGTCAAACGATGGCCGGCATCGGTGGCGTCAATCGCCTCCACCTTGGCCGGGCAGTGCCAGTCCAGCGGCAGTTCGGCGAGTTGATGATGCAGTACCCGGCCCATCCAGGCATTGGGCATGACATAGCCCAGGGCGTCGTCGCCGAACTCTTCGGCACGCAATCGCGTCGCCCCCAGGCGGCCCTGCTCACTGACATGAATGCGGCGAATCGGCGCGCCGCGTTCAGCCATTGCGTCCCACACGCCCAGGCCGGCGAAGTGGTTGGCCGTGCCCCGGGAAATGGCACTGGCCCGCGCATCGAAGCTGGGCTGCCAGGGAGTCTCCAGGTCCGCGGGCAAGGGGGCCGCTTCGACCACCGCCACCCTGAGCCCATGCTCCTGCATCGCGGGCGCCAGCGCCACGCCCAGGCTGGCGCCGACCAGCCCGCCGCCGATGATCACGACATCCGCCTGTTGCGGCGCCGTGCGGGAGGAGGAATGACTCATGCGGCACCCCGTAATTCCATAATGTACATTACATAAAGCATGCTTCACGCATCTCGGAAGTGGTCAATTATTGATCATCCACCCTGCCGATACAGCCCGGTGGAACTCATGTATCGGCGCCTTTGCCTCGACATCCATCGCGCTCCCCGATGGATGCCACCCACCCACGAGCCAAGCACTGGCCGTCGGGGCGGCCAGTCGGCTCGGGACATCAATGGGATTCGTGCAGATTGGAAGCAGACGGCTCGTTACCCGGCAGGGCACGCGGAATGCTGTCGCACTGACAGAGGAGTGCCGGCGGCCGCCGTGCTGCCGCGTCACAGGCCGGCAGGGCAAGCACACAGCGACGGCAACACAGGTATTGCCCATCATCCCCGTACCACGCCCCAGCTCGAGGCGTGCGGCCCGTGACACTCCGATAAGCGTAGCGCAGTGGCGGCATCTTGTCCGCCACCCGGTCGGGCCGCACCCGGCATGTGCCGGGGCCATCATCCTCGGGCGCGGCAACGGCAGGGCCGACGCGACTCAGTGGGCGGGGCCCTGCTGTTCGGTCTGCTCGACCTGGGGCTGGCCGGGGTGCTGCTCGGTATACAGCATCATGGCCGCCATCCGGGCATGCTCGGTCAGCGCGAAGAGATCGTTCTCGTTTTCGGTGCTGTCGTCGATGTCGGTCTCGATGTCGGTCAGTCCTGCCAGGTCATCGATGGCCTCACGCAGGGCCTCGGACCACTGTTTGCGCGGCTCCTCGCCGGCATCCCGGACCACCTCGAGAAAGCCCAGCGTCCAGTCCTGCAGGCCCTGAGCGCGCTCTCCCAGCGAAAACAGCTCATCCGGCAACAGAGGCTCGTAATTCATTTCCGCCGCCGAGAGGGCCTCCAGCGTCTGGCGGCGCCAGCCCAGAAGGTGTTCAGCGGAGGTTGCATCCCGGGGTTGTTCGACTCCCAGGTTGTAACAGACCATCTGCAGCCAGCCCTCGGCATCCAGATCGTGCAGGGCCAGGGAGGCACACAGGCGGCCATCGAGAAACGACGGGGCCTGCATGCTGCCATGCAGCAGGAAGATATCGGCGATGGTGGAGAAGTCCTGGCGTTCGTTGATCAGTGACATGTCGCGATCCTGGAGCAATCGTGCGCGTTGACCGCGCTTGAGCGGCTCTCTTATAGTGACTGAAATTCGTATGCATGCCCGATGTTAACGCATCGTCCCCCCAAGACGCGCCCTCGGCCCGCCGGAGCACCCATGAGCGACTCTTCTAGGCCTACCATCGACATCACCCTGCTGGAGCGGCAGTACACCATTGCCTGCCCGCCGGAGGAAGAAGACAAGCTCGAGCGAGCCGCTCGCTACCTCGATCGTGCCATGCAGGGCATACACGCCCAGGGCAAGGTCATGGATCGCGAAAGGGTCGCCATCATGGCGGCCCTGAACATCGCCAACGAACTGCTCGAGACCCAGGACCATCAGCGTGCCGGCGAGCAGAGCCTGAGCGAACTGGGCGAGCGCCTGGACAAGGCGCTGAATCACGCCCCCGGCAAGCGTGAAGGCAATAGCGAATAACGGGTACGAGCCGGTGAGGCGCCGAATGTTTCACGACTCTGGGTATTCGAACATGAATTCTCTGGTTCCCGGCTTTGGCCAGGCGCCTGCCTCTGCTAGGATGGAGACGTTCCCTGGGGTGTTCGCCAGTCATTATCGTCCCTCGAGCCTATGCGCATTACCCAGGGGGCCAATTGCTAGCCGGGCCCGTGTGCATGTCCGTGAGACGGAAAGCCTGACGGCTCGGCTGCGGCCACCCACCTTGAACCTGTGGGTTCAAGGGCCAGAATGACAGCGGCACTCTGGGGAACTTCATCCATCATGAACAGCATGTCGGATACCGTCGCACCCACCAATCGACGCACACTACGGCGAGAACTCCGCCGTCGCCGACGCCAGCTGGATTCGCGCCAGCAACAGCTTGCCGCCCGACGCCTCTGCCATGGCCTGCGACAGCTGCCGGAACTCTTCCGGGCCCGTCGCGTCGCCCTGTATCTCCCCAATGACGGGGAAATCGACCCCACGCCCCTGCTGCCCTGGCTCGCCCGGCGCGGCGCCAACGCCTATCTGCCGGTCCTGCGTCCGCTGGCCAGCAATAGCCTGTGGTTCGTGCATTACCATGCCGACACACCCATGGTGACCAACCGCTTCGGCATTTCCGAGCCGGACCGACGCTACGCCGCCCATCGGGCCCATCGCCAGCCGGCCTGGACATTGAATGCCATCCTGCTGCCGCTGGTCGGTTTCGATGATGAAGGCCAACGCATCGGCATGGGCGGCGGCTTCTATGACCGCACCCTGGCCTTTACCCGCCGCCCCGGACCACGCCCGAGCCTGATCGGTGTCGCTCATGAGTGCCAGCGGGTCGAACGCCTGCCGGTCGAGCCCTGGGACGTGCCGCTGGATGCCATCGTCAGCGACCGGCAGGTTCTGCGTCCCTGAGGACGTCACAGGGCGCACAATCGTTGCTGAACACCCTCTGAGCGATCCATGCGACGCTATATAAAAAGCGGCCGGTGCC
>NZ_JAUFPM010000008.1:0-259633 GCF_030409265.1 Halomonas sabkhae | reverse complement strand
CGGGCACCGGCCGCTTTTACGTGAATCCTGCAGCTTGTCAGCGGAAGCGTTGCTCAGTTGCCGGCCAGGGCCTGTGCATAGCCGGTGATCACGACGGCTACACCGAACATCAGAACCAGCACCATGACCAGGTCAGGCTTGCGCTTCATCTTCGACTCCTTGCTTGTGCTGACTTGCATGGGCGACATCACCCGGTGCTCGGCTTCGGTGGCGAACGTCGCGCAAAATGCGGCTTTACCGCGGCCGGATAGCACCGATCTGCCGAATCGAGGGCGAGGGTAGCGGATGAGGCCGGGCATGACAACTCTCATGCCCGGGTATCCCTCTGGTGGACGATACCAGGAAAGGACTCGGGATCCACCGAGCAGGGGCCGCCGCGGCAGGCGGCGCAGCCCGAAAGTGTGCACTCACTATCGCTTCACCGACCGGACATCAGGCCATGAACAGCCGATAGGCCGGATTGTCGGTTTCCTTCCAGTAGCGGTAGCCGATGTCGTCGAAGTAACCCTGAACGTGGGACAGATCATCAGCGGGCACCTGCATGCCGACCAGCACCCGGCCATAGGCCGCCCCGTGATTGCGGTAATGGAAGAGCGAGATATTCCAGTCCTGGGGCAGATGTGTCAGAAAGTTCATCAGCGCACCCGGGCGCTCGGGGAACTCGAAGCGATAGACCTCTTCGGCGAACTGCTCCTGGGGCCGCCCGCCCCCCAGGTGACGGATATGCAGCTTGGCCAGCTCATTGTCGGTCAGGTCTTCCACCGTATAGCCCGCTTCCTGCAGCTTGTCGATCACGGCCTGGCGGTCCTCGCCTCCGGGCTTGACCTGCACACCGACAAAGATGTGCGCGGACTCCGGATCGGCATAGCGATAGCTGAACTCGGTCACCATGCGCTTGCCGATGGTGCGGCAGAACTTCTTGAAGCTGCCGGGCCGCTCCGGGATGGTCACCGCCAGGATGGCCTCGCGCTGTTCGCCGAGCTCGGTGCGCTCGGCGATGTGCTGCAGCCGATCGAAATTGGTATTGGCCCCGGAGTTGATGCAGACCAGCGTCTCGCCGCTGACCCCGGTGGTCTGGATATACTTCTTGAGCCCCGCCAGCGACAGGGCGCCCGAGGTCTCGGAGACGGCACGCGTCTCCTCGAAGATATCCTTGACCGCCGCGCACATTTCGTCGGTGTTGACGGTGATCACCTCATCGATGAGGTCACGCATCAGGGCGAAGGGGGCTTCACCGATCTGCGCCACGGCCACCCCTTCGGCGAACACGCCCACCTGATCCAGGATCACCCGCTCGCCGCATTCCAGCGCTGCCTTGAGGCAGGCACTGTCTTCCGACTCGACCCCGATGACCTTGACCTCCGGCCGCAGGTACTTGACGTAAGCGGCGATACCGGCGATCAGGCCGCCTCCGCCGACCGGCACGAAGATGGCGTCCAGGGGCGTGGCCTGCTGACGCAGGATTTCCATGCCCACGGTGCCCTGTCCGGCAATGACGTCGATATCATCGAAGGGCGGGATATAGGTGTAGCCATGCTCCTGGATCAGCTCCTGGGCATGGGCCGCCGCCTCGGCGAAGGCATCGCCCTTGAGCACGACCCTGGCACCGCGCGCGCGCACCGCCTGTACCTTGATTTCCGGGGTGATGCGCGGCATCACGATGACCGCCTTGACGCCCATCAGCTTGGCCGCCATGGCCAGCCCCTGGGCATGGTTGCCGGCCGAGGCGGCGATGACGCCCTTGGCCTTCTGCTCGTCGGTCAGCTGGGCCATGCGATTGTAGGCCCCGCGAATCTTGAAGGAGTGGACCGGTTGCAGGTCCTCGCGCTTGATCAGGATCTGGTTGTTGAAACGACGGGAAAGAAAGGGAGCCGGCGACATCGGCGTTTCCCGAGCCGCTTCATAGACCCGGGCCTGGAGGATTTTCTTGACGGTGGCTTCGAGCATCCTGATATCCCAATGGGGTAGCGCATGAAGATCGCGATCGCCGGACCGGCGTCGCACGCAATATCTCTACAAAGATACAGTGTCGGCGGTTCGCGAGAACGCCTCACGAACCAAGAGCAGGGTAAACCTTTATTGGTAGCATCCCGCCTGCCATGGCGTCCAGCACGGCACCGCGTTATCCCCTATAATGGCGCCGCATTCGCCATCTTCCGCAAGCGAGTACCACCATGAATCAGGACGACCTCAAGGACGCCGTGGCCGCCGCCGCCCTCGACGAGATCCGCCCGCTGCTCGGGCAGGACATCATCATCGGCATCGGCACCGGCTCGACCGCCAACCGCTTCATCGACCAGCTGGCCGACCTGCGCGGCGACTTCCGCGGTGCCGTCGCCAGCTCCGAAGCCACCGCGACGCGCCTGCGGGGTCATGGGATCGAGGTTTTCGAACTCAATGAAGCCGGCACGCTTCCCGTTTACATCGATGGTGCCGACGAAGTGAATGCTCACTTCCACATGATCAAGGGCGGCGGCGCGGCGCTGACCCGCGAGAAAATCGTGGCGGCCTGCTCGAAGCGCTTCGTGTGCATCGCCGATGCCTCCAAGCGTGTGGAGCACCTCGGCGACTTTCCCCTGCCCATCGAGGTGATCCCCATGGCGCGCTCCTATGTGGCACGGGAGCTGGTCAAGCTGGGGGCCGACCCGGTCTATCGCGAGGGCGTGGTGACCGACAACGGCAACCAGATCCTCGATTGCTACGAATTCATGATCGATGACCCGGTCGCCATGGAGGCCCGCCTCAATGCCATCGTCGGCATTGTCACCAATGGCCTGTTCGCGGCACGCGGTGCCGATGTGCTGCTGCTGGGCACCGAGCGGGGCGTGGAGCGTTCGACGCCCTGAGTCGTCGGCCCGGGTCGATCGGGCGGGCGCTGTGGCGCATCAGGGGCGCCATAGCGTAAGCAAGCACTCACTTCTCCGGCAAGAGCCGCGCCAGGCCTTCCAGGGTAGCGTGCAAGGCCCCTCGGTTGGCCTCGACCACGGCGCGGCCCGCCTCGGCGAGCCGCGCCCGCTCCGGCGCATCACCGAACAGGCGCAACAGTGCCTCCGCCAGGGTCGCGCTGTCCTGAACCTCGACCAGCGCCGACGACTCGCGCAGGGTCGCCGCGAGATCCTCGAAATTGGCCAGCTCGGGACCGGTCAGCACGGGGATGCCCATGGCCGCCGGTTCGAGCAGGTTGTGCCCGCCCACGGGCACCAGGCTGCCGCCGACGAACGCGAGATCGGCGGCGCCATAGAGCGCCCCGAGCTCGCCCATGGTGTCGCCCAGATACACCGCCGTGGTCGCCGCCGGGATGTCACCCGCCGAACGCCGCACGCATGCCATGCCCGAGCTCGCGCACAGCTCGGCGACGGCCTCGAAGCGGCGCGGATGACGCGGTACCAGGATCAACAGGCTGTCGGGCAACGCCTGGCGCAGCCTGGCATGCGCCGCCAGCACCACTTCATCCTCGCCGGGATGCGTCGAGCCGGCCACCCAGACGGGGCGCGATCCCAGACTTGTTCGTAAGCGCTCACTTACCTCGGAAGACTGATCATCAGCGGCCATGTCGTACTTCAGCGAGCCGGTGATCGAGGTCGCATGCACGGCCATGCCGAGGGCCTGGAAGCGCCTGGCGTCCTCGGGTGACTTGGCACCCAGCCAGTCGACATGCGACAGGGCCTCGGCCATCAGGCGCGATAGCCGCCGGTAGCTCGCCAACGAGCGCGCCGACAGCCGCCCGTTGACGACCGCCACGGGCACCTCATGGCGCTCGCAGGAAGCCAGCAGATTGGGCCACAGCTCGGTTTCGAAGAAGATCGCCAGGGCCGGCTGCAGTCGCGTCACGAAACGCCGCGCCGCGCCGGGCAAGTCCAGGGGCACGAAGTAATGACTCACTTCGCTGCCACCCCCTTCACGCTGCAGACTTTCTGCCAGTGCCATGGCACGCTCGGCGCCGGTGGCCGTCATGGTGGTGATCACCAGGCGGTGCCGGGGATAGCATCGGTACAGGGACTCGATCAGCGAGCGCGCAGCCTGGACTTCGCCGACCGAGGCACAGTGCAACCAGATCGGTCGCCGGCGATCGCTGGCGACGGGCACCCGGCCGAGCCGTTCCATGCGGCTGCGGCCGGGCAGGTGCTCGCGCCACACACGCCACCACAGCAGCGGCGTCAGCAACAGCAGAACCGCGGAATAGACACGCCTGGCCCAGGGGTGGCCACCGGCCATCAGCGCTCTCGATCCAGGATGGTCGAAATCATGGCGGTGGTGGAAACGCCATCCTCGAAGTCCAGCACCCTGACCTCGCCGCCGGCGGCACGCACCGCGTCTCCCCCGGCAATGTCCTCGGGCCGATAGTCACCGCCCTTGACCAGCACATCCGGCAGGACCGCCTCGATCAGGTGCTGCGGGGTATCCTCGCTGAACGGCACCACCCAGTCCACGGCCCCCAGGCCGCTCAGTACCTGCATGCGCCGCGCCAGCGGGTTGATGGGCCGCGAGGGGCCCTTCAGCCGGCCGATGGAGGCGTCGTCGTTGACCGCCACGATCAAGCGATCACCGAGCTGGCGGGCATGCTCCAGATAGGCCACATGCCCGGCATGCAGGATGTCGAAGCAGCCGTTGGTCATGACGACGCGTTCGCCACGCGCCTGGGCGGCGCGCACGGCTTCACACAGCGGCGCCGCCTCGATGGCACCGAACTCGGCCAGCTTGTCGCCGTGCAGCGCCGTATACAGCTCGGCAATCGACAGGGTGGCGGTACCCGGCTTGGCGACCACCAGTCCGGCGGCCAGGTTGGCCAGCGTCATCGCCTCGGCAAAGCCGTGCCCTGCCGCCAGGGCCAGGCCCAGCACGCCGATGACGGTATCGCCGGCCCCGGTTACGTCGAACACCTCGCGCGCCCGGGTCGGCAGATGCAGCGGCTCTGCGCCATCGCGGATCAGCGTCATGCCGCGCTCGCTGCGCGTGATCAACAGCGCCTCGAGCCCCAGCTCGGCGCGCAGGCTCTCGCCCCGCGCCGCCAGGGTGGCATCATCCGGACATGGGCCCATCACCGCCTCGAATTCGGCCAGGTTGGGCGTGATGACGTTGGCACCACGGTAACGGGTGAAATCGGTGCCCTTGGGGTCGACCAGGACACGCTTGCCGGCGCGACGCACACGCTCGATCAAGCCACCGACGTCACTCAGGGTGCCCTTGCCGTAATCCGACAGAATCACCAGATCGGCGTCCGGAAGGGCGAGCTCTACCTGCTCGGCCAGCCCCTGCGTATCGACCTTGCCCAGCCCTTCCTCGAAATCGAGGCGAATGAGCTGCTGGTTGCGACTCATCACCCGCAGCTTGGTAATCGTCGGGATTTGCGCGCTACGTGCGAAGTAAGTGCTTACATCGGCATCTTCGAGGCGCTGCGTCAGGCGATCGGCATTGTCGTCATCGCCCACCAGGCCGGCCAGACCGGCCCGGGCTCCCAGCGAGGCGATATTGAGCGCCACGTTGGCGGCACCCCCGGGGCGGTCCTCGGCATCCTCGACCCGCACCACCGGCACCGGTGCCTCGGGCGAGATGCGCGAGGTGCCGCCATGCCAGTAGCGGTCCAGCATGACATCCCCCACGACCAGCAGGCGCGAGCGCTCCAGGGCCGTCAAATCAAGTTTCATCGGCAGGCTCCGTTGTCTGATGAGGCGCGGGCAGCGCCAGCACGGCCTCGAGGCGTTCGATTACCTCATCGGCACGAATCAGCGACATGGCATCCGGATGGCGCACGCGCTGTCCCCAGGGCACGCTGTCAGCTGCCTTGTGCAAGTACTCACTCACTGCCTGGGGGTAGCGGTTGACCACGAACTCGCGCCATCGATAAGGCCCTGCCCGGTCGGGGTTGGTCGTGGCATACAGGCCGACGGTCGGGGTGTTCATGGCATTGGCCATGTGCACCGGCCCGGAATCCGGCGCGATGACCGCCTGCGCCGCGTCGATCAGCGCCAGCAACCCCTTCAGCGATGACTCGCCAATCGCGTCGATGACCGCCCCCGACCGGGCCCGAGCGGCAATGAGCTGTCCCATCTCGCGCTCCTGGGTACTGCCACCGCCGGTCAATACCGTCTTCAGGCCATGCTGCATCCAGGCATGCTCGACAACGGCGGCATAACCCTCGGCGGACCAGTTGCGGAAATTGCGCAGCCGCGGATTAGCACAGGGGCTCATGAGGATATAGGGCGCGCCGGCGGTGAAGCCGGCGGCTTCCTGACGGGCCGCTTCGGGCACGGCCAGGGACCACTCCAGCGACAGATCGTCGACGCCCATCAGGCGCGCAAAGTCGAGGAACGACTCGAGCACGTGCGCCCGGGCGTGCGGCGCCAGCTGGCGATGAGTGAACCAGTGCTGGCCATCCTTGGCGCGCGCCTTGTCGTAGCCGATGCGCAGATCCGCCTTGAGGCCCAGCGACAAGACGCTGGCCCGCAATGCCTGCTGCATGTGCAGCAGGACGTCGAAGCGCGTGTCCGCCAGCTGGCGCCAGAGTTGGCGCATGCCGGCAAGGCCCGAGGCCTTGTCATAGACGATGAACTCGACCCCGGAAAGTCCGGCCAGTAAACTGTGCTCGCCCTTGCCGATGATCCAGGTGATGCGCGCCTCGGGCCACTGGCGTTGCAGCGCGCGTATCGTCGGCACCAGGTTGCAGACATCGCCCAGGGCGGAAAGGCGCAGCACACCAATGTGCTCGGGTCGGGCGGGCAGAGGATGCTTCATGCGATTGGCAACGTTTCGAAACGGAAAGACCTGCATTCTATATGATGCGGATAGTTTATGTGACGCCAACGGGACGCCACAAATCGAACCCGCCACCCTCGCGCCCGATTACTGGCGTCACAGCGGCAGGATCCTCGGAGAAGCCCCGGGGCGCGGGGCCAGCCTGTTCCTCGACGCCGGTGACGACCAGTGGGTCCTGCGCCCCTATCGTCGGGGAGGCCTGGTTGCGCACCTCAGCCAGAACCGTTACGTGTGGCGCGGCGCCGACCATAGCCGCGCCTTCCGCGAAATGCGCCTGACCGCCCAGCTGCATGAACAGGGCCTGCCGGTGCCCCGCCCGGTCGCCGCCCGGGTGACGCGGCACTGGCTGACCTATGAGGCCGCCCTGATCACCGTGCGTCTGCCCGGCGCCCGCGCCCTGGCCGACTGCCTGGACGAGGCGGATGACGACCTGCTGCAGCGCGTGGGCCGCACCATCCGGCGCTTTCACGCTGCAGGCCTGGATCATGTCGACCTCAACGCCCGCAACCTGCTGGTCGATGCCGAGGCGAGCGTCTGGCTGATCGACCTTGACCGCTGCCGCCTGCGCCGCCCCGGCAGGTGGCAACAGGCCAACCTGACGCGTCTGGAACGCTCGCTGCACAAGCACCTGACTCCGGATATCGCCTCGCACGTCACCCGACAGATTCAGCATGGTTATGGATAAATTGTCCCCGACCAGACTTTTGCGCTGGGAAACCCGCCATCTCGGCAGCACGCCGGCGCTGCTGGTCGAGCTCGGTGTGTTGAGCACGCTGCTGTATGCCTTCACCAAGGTCCACTTCGATGCTGTAGGCAGCCTGGCCAAGGGCGCGCTCATTCTGGTGAGCCTGACAGCCTTGACCCTGTATGGCAGACCGGTCTGGCGACACACGGCCTTTCGCTTTCTGGGTATCGCCCTGGGCTTTGCGATCCTCCACTGGTTATTCATCTGGATGACGCTCGAGTCCCTGGCACGGGATTACCCCAAGCTCGACCACATGGCGCGCCTGTTCATCTTTCTGCTGCTGGCCTGGTGGCTGGCCGGAAGCACTCGCAACACCCTGATATTCTGGGGCATTGCTGCCCTGGCGGTGGTGTCGTCGCCGTGGATCGCGGGTGACGGGCTGAACGACTTCCAGCGCGGCTTCGCGGGACAGCGCATCGGCTTTGGCATTCGCAACGTGCAGCATGCCGCCATGTTCTTCGGCACCGCCCTGCTGGGCTTGCTGATCTTCCTGCCACGCCTGCTGCAGGCGCGTGGTCGCTACTGGATGCTGCCGCTCTGGGCCCTGGCGTTGAGCGTCCTGGTCGCCGGTGTGCTGATCGCGCAGACGCGGGCTACCTGGCTGGGACTGATGGTCGCGGCCAGCCTGTTGATGGCCGGATTGCTGTGGCATCACCGGCGCCGGATTCGCTACCTGCCGTTGCTGGTGCTGCTGAGCATCGCCGGGGGCGGCTATCTGTTGGTCTCCAATCCGGTGTTCATGGAGCGCCTCACGGCCGAGGCCGATGTCATCCACCAGCTGCTGCAGGGCAACTGGGACGCCGTGCCCCTCTCCACGGAGAGCAACCGTTCCAGCATCGGGGAGCGCCTGTACAGCTGGCGTGGCGCCTGGGAAATGATTCTGCAGCGCCCGCTGCTGGGCTGGGGTGACAATGGCGTGACCTGGCTGTTCGACAACATCGATTACAACCAGGCGCATTACCAGAACCTGGACTTCGGTCACCTGCACAACCTGTACATCGAGATCAGCCTGCAATACGGTCTGATCGGCCTGGTCGGCTACTTCGGCCTGCTCGGCTGGCTGGTCCGCCATTCGCTCAAGGCCTGGCAAGCCGGCCGCATGCCCGGCGATATCATGGTGTTCACCCTGACCTTTGTGGTCTTCTGGAGTGTGGTCAACCTGTTCGAGTCCTACTGGTTCTTCTGGACCGGCGCGCTGCTCTTCAACCTCGTCGTGGCCGGCTCCCTGACGCATATCTGGGCACCGTCCCTCCCCGGCCAGGCCCAGGAGAGTCACCGATGAACATCCTGCTGTGCGCCGACGAAGCCTATATCGACAAGGCGGCCACCGTGATGGCTTCCGTGCTGTGCCATGCCAGCCGGCCCGCGGAGATCACCTTTCATCTGTTGGGTCACGACGTCAGTACGGCTTCACGAGTCAGGCTGGAAGCCTGGTTCGCCAACCTGCCCGCCAGCCTGCGCTTTACCGAGACGCTCGACAGCCCCATGCCGCAATGGCAGACACTGGCGCTGGGGCGCTTTGGCCCCGCCGCCATGCTGCGCCTGAGCATGGAACAGTGGCTGCCCGCCGAGGTGGCAAGCGTCGTCTATCTGGACTGCGATGTCCTGGTGCTCGATGACATCGCCCGACTCGGAGAGGTCGACCTGCAGAGTCGGGCACTGGGTGCCGTCATGAATCTGCAGAACGGGCCCGAGGACCGCCTCGGCACCCCCCATACGGCGTATTTCAATTCGGGCCTGCTGCTGGTGGATCTCGAACGCTGGCGGTCGCGCCGGGTCGTCGCGGGGATTCAACAACGGCTTGCCGAAGGTTCGGGCCCCGACTGGCGCTATCCCGATCAGGACGCCCTGAACCTGATTTTCCCTGACTGGCGGCGCCTGCCCTTGCGCTGGAACATGCAGCCCTATGCCTACCCGGCCACCGAGAAAGGCGTCGCGCACTATGTCGACCATCACCGGGAGCTGGTCGAGGCCGTGGAGCGGCCCGCCATGGTGCACTTCATCGGTGCCACCAAGCCCTGGCATGGAAGCTGCCGACACCCGCTGGCCCCGCTCTTCCACGAGTACATGCGCCTCACCCCCTGGGCTCCGACCCGGGCAGGCACGCCGCCCACTCTGAGGCAACGCTTGCGACGGGCCATGCAGCTGCCGAGGATGTGGCGCCGACGCCGTCGCCTTCGGCAAGCCCCCAGCCTGACGCTGCCCGTAACCGACCGAGAGGCGCGCTGATGAGAACCCTGATCGTCGTTCGTACCCTGAAAGTCGGTGGCATGGAGCGGGTGGCAGTCAATCTGGCGGATGCCTTCGCCGAGCAGGGGCATGACAGCCATTTGATGTACTTCAAGGCGCGCCCGCCCCAGCTCGCTCCACGGGATGAGCACGTCAGGGTGCATCACTTCGCCCTGTCGCGTGCCATGTGGACGTCGGGTCTGGGTGGCCCGGTGGATATCCTGGCGCGCGTCGCCAACAGCCTGGTGCGCAAGAGCCACTCGCTGATTGCCGGCTGGTGGGCGGGTCGCCTCTTCGCACGCGAGCTGGCACGGCTGGAAGACGAGTACGGGCGCTTCGATCGCATCATCTTTCGGGGCATGGGCACCTTCGAGGCGGTCTGGTCCTTTCACGATGCCCGTGCCTGCTATGTGCTGGAGAACGTCCTGGGACTGAGTCGCGAGCAGGACCGACTGGCACACCACAAGGCACGCTGCCTGTTTCACGACAAGCACCTGGTCTGCGTGTCCTCCGGCGTCGCGACACAGGTCGGGGAGACACTGGACACCCTGGGGGCCACACCGGCCTCCCTGCGCACCATCACCAACCCCTGCCCCATCGACGAGATTCGCCGCGCCGCCACGGAGACTTCAGCGGCCAGCCGCTATCCACCCTACCTGCTCAATGTGGCCCGTCTCGTGCCGCAGAAGAATCAGCGACGGCTGCTCGAGGCCTATGCCCTGATGACGACACCGATCCCGCTGGTCATCGTCGGCGAGGGGCGCCTGCGCGCGGAGCTGGAAGAGCAGGCCAGGTCGCTGCAGATCGCCGAGCGGGTGCACTTCGTGGGCAATCAGCTCAACCCCTACCCCTGGATGCAACAGGCCCGGCTGTTTGTGCTCAGCTCGAACCACGAGGGCCTGGGCATCGTGCTGCTGGAAGCCCTGGCCTGCGGCACCCCCGTGGTCAGCGTCGATTGTCCCGGCGGGGTGCGGGATATCATGCAGGGTGAGCTGGCCGACCACCTCTGCGAGATGACCCCCGAGGCCCTGGCCGAGTGCCTGGACCGAACGCTCGCGGCCGACGGCTATGCCATAGACGACGCCTGGCTGAATGCCTTCGCGCCGACCCGGATTGCCGCCCAGTTTCTGCAGGAGCCTGCCGACTCATGATTTCCGCCAATATCATCACCCTCGACGAAGCCGACCATATCGCCGACTGCATCGCCTCGGTGCGCCAGGTCTGCGATGACGTCGTGGTCGTGGACTCCGGCAGCCAGGATGCCACCGTGGCGATTGCCGAGTCCCTCGGCGCGCGGGTGGTGCACCAGCCCTATCTGGGCGATGGCCTGCAGAAGAACATTGCCCTTGAGCATGTCCAGCATGACTGGGTGCTGAGCGTGGATGCCGACGAGCGCCTGACGGCCGAGATGGTGGAGGCGATCCGCCGCCTGGACCTGGCCGCTACCCCGCATGACGGCTTCGCCTTCCGCCGCCGCAACATGGTCGGCTCGCGCTGGATACGGGTGTGTGGCTGGTATCCCGATTATTGCATCCGCCTCTATGATCGTCGGCGCACGCGCTTCGGCGAGGTCAAGCAGCATGCCAGTGTCGGCGCCGCCAACGTCAGACAGCTCGATGCCGACCTCTGGCACTACTCCTTTGCCAACCTCGGCGAGCTCTTCACCAAGGCGGCGCGCAATTTCAGCGGCCGCTCCGCCAAGATCATGTATCAGAAGGGCAAGCGCGCCAACGGCTGGTCACCGTTCCTTCACGGGCTGGCCGCTTTTGTTCGCAAGTATTTGTTTCAAAAGGGATTTATGGGCGGAGTCGATGGCCTTTCGGTGGCGTTGAGTGCCAGCCTGAACAGCTATCTGAAATATGCCAAGCTGCTGGAATATCAGCGCGATCCCCAGGTGCTGGCCAATGAAGATTTCAACAAGGTCTGGTGAGTCATGCGGGTAACACACGTCAACCTGGCCCGCGGTTTTCGGGGCGGCGAGCGCCAGACCGAACTGCTCATCCGCGCCCTGAGCCATGAGGGGCTCGACCAGCAGCTGGTCTGCCGCCGGGACTCGCCGATGCGCGAGCACCTGGCCGGAGTCCCGGGGCTCGGCTTCGTCACCGCGGATCATCAGCTGGGCGGGCAATGGCGGGCCGGGCCGGCGGACGTCGTCCATGCCCATGACGCCAAGGCCGTGCACTGGGCCTGGCTGCAGCACCGGCTCAGGGGCACCCCTTACCTGATCACCCGCCGCGTGGACACGCCGGTCAAGGACAAGGCCATCAACCGCCTGTGCTATCGCCAGGCGGCCCGGCGGGTGGCCATCTCGCGCCCCATCCAGGCACAGCTGGAGGCACGCCACTGGGGTGACATCGAGCGTATCCCCAGCGCCCATGCCGAGCTGACCACGGACCCGGTCGCCACTCAGGCCTTTCGCGAGACCTTTGCGGGCAGGTTCCTGGTGGGCCACGCCGGTGCCCTGGTCGATCGCCACAAGGGCCAGCGGGTGCTCCTCGAGAGCGCTCGACAGTTGGCCACGCAGCGCCCCGAGATGCACTTCGTGCTGCTCGGCGAAGGCCCGGATGGCGAAGCGCTGCGCGCGGAATCCGGTGACCTGAGCAATGTGAGCTGGCTGGGCTTCAAGGACAACATTGCCGATTACCTGGCGGGCCTGGATGTGTTTGCCTTCCCTTCGCGCAACGAGGGCCTGGGGTCCGTGCTGCTGGATGTCATGCAGCTCGAGGTACCGATCATCGCCAGTGACGTGGGTGGCATTCCCGATCTCGTCGAGCACGCCGCCACCGGGTTATTGTTCCCCCCCGGGGATGCCGCCGCCCTGGCGGAAGGGCTGAAGCGCCTGTGCGACGATGCCGACCTGGCTGCCGGGCTGAGTCGGGAAGCCAGCGAGCGTCTGCTGAGTTACAGCCCGCAGGCCATGGCCGAGGCGTATCTGCGTCTCTATCGCCAACTATAACGCACGCATTATCAGGAGTTGTTCCAGTGAGCCCCGTCACTGCCAAGGCACACAAGAACCTGCATAAAGTCGGCATCTACTCGGGCCATGCCGCTCAGCGACTGGTTCCCGCCGCCTGGCTGCGGCATCAGCGCGAGCGGCTGCTGCGCCAGCTGCAAACCCTGCCCCTGGCCGAGCAGAACGCCATCCGCCAGCGCGTGCATTACTGCAACCGCCTGAGTGCGCCGACCGCGCTACCACCGACCACCAGCAGCCTGGCGGACTTCCCGCGCGAGAAGAGCCGTTCCTACCAGCTGGACCTGGTGGCCATGCTGCGTTACTTCCCGCCGCAGCTGCGCTTCTGTCACCTGTTCGGTGACATCACCGACATCCCCGAGGTGCCGACCCTGGTCAAGAGTCGCCCGATCACCGACGACAACCACAACAGCGTGCTGCTCAAGCTCAATCGCGTGCGTCACTACTACCTGCCCCGCGACCGGCTGAGCCATGAACAGAAGAAGCCACTGGCGGTGTGGCGCGGATCCTGCCACCAGGATCATCGGCGCCGGTTTGTCGAGACCTTCCATGACCACCCGCGCTGCAATATTGCCGATATCCATCCCAATGCCGCCGGCAAGCCCTGGCATGGCGACTTCATGTCGGTCGACGAACAGTTGCAGTATCGCTATATCATCAGCCTGGAGGGCAAGGACGTGGCCACCAACCTGAAGTGGATCATGGCCTCCAATTCACTCTGCCTGATGCGTCGGCCGCGCTTCGAGACCTGGTTCATGGAAGGGCGCCTCGAGCCCGGCGTTCACTATGTCCCGCTCAAGGACGACTATTCCGACCTGGACGACCAGCTGGCCTACTATGACGCCCACCCGGAAGAAGCCAGAGCCATCATTCGCCGCGCCAACCGCTACGTCGATACCTTCAGGGACCAGGCGCGCGAGCGCCTGATCGGGCTGCTGGTGCTGCACAAGTACTTCGCCGATTCCGGCCAGCTCCCGCCCCTCGATCTGCCCGGCGGCGACTGACACCCGCCGTTTCCCGCCGGGGCGGAGTGTGACAAGCTGGGCGGATAACCCGAGTGACCCTGTGCCGCCCTGATGCCACCGCCAATGAAGAAACTGCTCGCTACCCTGCCTGCCACCTGGCAGGGCCCCCGCTGGTGGGCCCTGCTGGTCCTCGGGCTCGCCCTCGGCTATGCCACGGCGACCGTCACCCAGCTGTCCCACTGGGTTCTGGTGCCCGTCACGGCCGCCTGGCTGATGATGGCGCATACCCTGCGCTGGGGCGCCAGGTCGCCCCAGCCGGCGTCGCGCACCTGGCCCTGGTCGCTGCTGCCACTGATCCTGTGGGGCATCTATGTCTACCTCGCCGACAGCTTCGGCATCGTCGACCTGGGTGCGGTCTTCTTCCATCTGCAGGCCGGCATCAGTGAACATGGCGGCGGCGAGCGCACCCTGGTCGGGCTCGTCTATACCCTGGCCATGCTGCCCATTCTGGCGTCCTTCACCTGGCTGGTGCGGCACGACCGCCGCTGGCGACTTGTCGAGCGTCTGCTGGCCCTGGCCCTGCTGGCCAGCAACCCCTTGCTGTATGGCATCGGTCAGCGGGGTGCGGCCGTCGTCACCGAGGAAGGCGCCTGGCTGGATCAGCGCTATGTGGCCCCGGTGATACTCGAGGCACCGGAGGCCCCGCCCAACCTGCTGGTTCTCTATCTGGAAAGCCTCGAGCGCACCTACGCCGATCGCCAGCGCTTCGACGATGTCTATGCGCCGCTCGGCACCCTGGGCGATCAGGGCGTGGTCTTCGAGGGGGTCCGCCAGGTCGACAATACCGGCTGGACCATGGCCGGCATGATCGCCAGTCAGTGCGGTGTGCCGCTGATGCCGGCGGGGCTTTTGCATGACAGCCAGCTGGAGCCCCTGGAACGGGTCGTGCCCGGCGTGAACTGCCTGGGTGACCTGCTGGCCGATCAGGGCTATGAGCTGACCTACATGGGCGGCGCCAGCAAGGCGTTTGCCGGCAAGGGGCGCTTCTATCAGGGCCATGGGTTTTCCCGCGTACTGGGACGTGATGACCTCACCCCACGCCTGCGGTCACCGCAGGACCTCAACAGCTGGGGGCTCTTTGATGATGACCTCTACGCCTTGACCGTCGAGGAAATTCGCCGCCTGGACGCCCGGCCAGGGCCCTGGGGGCTGGTCAACCTGAGTCTGGCCACCCATCCGCCCTATGGCTACCCGCCCGGCGAGTGCCGGCAACGCCAGGGCGAGTTCGACGGCGCCGATATCCTCTACAGCGTGGAGTGCTCGGCCCGCATGGCCCATGATCTGGTCAAGCGACTGGCCGGCGAAGGGTTGCTCGAGAATACCCTGGTGGTCATCGCCAGTGACCACCTGTCGATGCGTGTCTCAGCCTGGGAGCAACTGACGGCGGGGCCACGCAGCAACACCTTCATGCTGCTGGGCAATGATCTGACGCCGCGGCGCATGAAGGTCGAAGCCTCGACCATGGACGTCCTGCCCACCATTCTCGAGGGCATGGGCTTCACCATCGACTGGCACCGTGCCGGTCTGGGCGTCTCGTTGTTCGCGGATGAGCCCACCCTGGTCGAAGAGCATGGCATGGCGACGCTCAACGCACGTCTCAAGCGCGAGACCGCGCTTCACGAGCGGCTCTGGCAGGGGCTGGATATCGGCGGCATGGCGCCGGATGAGGTTTCTCTCTCGCCTTCGGAAGGCGAATAGCCCGCTGCTGCCTGCCAGGAGGTGCATCGGGCAGCCGCTTCACGAGGAGGCTGGGTCCGACGCTGCCAGAATGGCCCTCAGCAGACGTTGCGGCGACAGCTGGTTGAGGCAGTTGGTGTGCCCCAGGGGGCAGGTTCGCTGGAAGCAGGGCGAGCACTCCAGCGCCAGGTAATGGATATCGGCGTCCGGGGTCAGCGGTGGCGTATAGGCCGGCGACGAGGAGCCATAGACCGCCTGGATCCGGGTTCCCGCTGCGGCAGCAACATGCATCAGCCCCGAATCATTGGTCACCGCCTGCGCGCAGTCGGCCAGCAGGTCCACGGCGTCGCCCAGGCGCGTCTTGCCACACAGGTTGTGCACGCCCTCGATGCCCTCGGCAATCTCGTCCCCGGCGGCGGCGTCCTTGGGGCCGCCCATCACGCGGACCTCATGCCCCCTGGCTACCAGCGCCTCGGCCAGCTCACGAAAATACGCCAGCGGCCATTGCTTGGCAGGGCCATATTCGGCGCCGGGCATCATGGCGATGGCCGGCCGCGCACTCAGTCCGAGCCGCTCCTGCAGCTGGGCCAGATTGTCGGAGTCGAGCCGCAGCGCTGGCCGCGGCAGCGCAAAGTCGCCACCGGCGGCTTCATCGGCCGGCAGGCCGAGCGCCACGAAACGCTTCACGGTCTGGTCGAGAACCGTCTTGTCGAGGTGTCGGCGTTCATTGAGCAGGCCGTACCGCTGTTCGCCGGTAAAGCCGACACGTCGCGGTATACGCGCCAGGAAGGGCACCAGAGCGGCTTTCCACGAGCGGGGCAGGATGATGGCCCGGTCGAAGCGTCCGCGCAGCTCAGCGGCCAGCTGACGGCGTGTCGCCCAACCGAACTCACCGTGCCCGACCTCCAGGCCCGCCACTTCATCGACTTCTGCCATGCGTTCGAGAATCGGCCGCGACCAGGCCGGCGCCACGACCCCGATCCGCGCCCTCGGCTGACGCGCCTTGAGCGTCTTGAACAGGCTCTGGGCCATGACCATGTCGCCGACCCAGGCGGGGCCGACGACCAGGATGCGCTCTGCCGTGGCCGCCTCAGCCATTCAGCCACTCCAGATAGGCCCGCACGCCCTCGGCCACCGTACGGAACTCGCGGTCGTAACCCGTCTCGCGCAGCCGCTCGACATCGGCGCGGGTGTAGCTCTGGTAACGACCCTTGAGGCTCTCGGGGAAGTCGATGTACTCGATCTCGCCCTTGCCGTAATAGTCGATCACCGCCTCGCCGATCGCCTTGAAAGGCTCGGCACGCCCGGTTCCCAGGTTGAAGATCCCCGAAGCCTGGGGATTATCGAGGAACCACAGGTTCACATCGACCACATCGCCCACATAGATGAAGTCGCGGCTCTGCATTCCGGCAGCGTAACCGTCCCAGGCGCCGAACAGCTTGAGATTCTCCCCGCCGCTGATCTGGGTGTGATGGTGGAAGGCCACGCTGGCCATCTTGCCCTTGTGCTGTTCGCGCGGGCCATAGACATTGAAGTAGCGAAAGCCGACGACCTGGCTCTCGAACTCGTCGTGGCGCGCCCGCACGTACTGGTCGAAGAGCAGCTTGGAGTAGCCGTAGACGTTGAGTGGCTTCTCGTGCTCGGGGTCTTCACGAAAGACCTCGCTGCCCCCGTAGATGGCAGCCGAGGAAGCATAGAGGAAGGGGATGCCCTTCAGCTGACAGAAATGCAGCAGCTCCTTGGAATACTCGAAGTTGTTCTCGAGCATGAAACGGCCATCCCACTCGGTGGTATCCGAGCAGGCGCCTTCATGGAAGACCGCCTCGATGGGGGGCAGATGGGATGACTCGCCATTCAATGCGGCCCGCACCCTCGCCAGGAAGTCATCCTTGTCGAGGTAGTCGCCCAGCGTGCAGTCGGCCAGGTTGATGAACTTGGTGCCGTCGCGAAGGTCGTCGACCACCAGGATGTCGTCACGGCCTCGTTGATTGAGGGCCTTGACCAGATTCGAGCCGATGAAGCCGGCTCCGCCTGTCACTACGATCATGAGATTCCTCTAGACTCCGGGCCTGCGGCTATAACCGATCTGCCTGTGATTGTATACTTGACGGCTCGTGAATTCATGGCCAACGGTGCTTTCGCAATGACACAGTCGACGCCAGACGTGACAACCTTCCAGGGCTTGATCCTGGCCCTGCAGCAGTACTGGGCCGAAAAGGGCTGCGTGATCCTCCAGCCCCTGGACATGGAGGTCGGGGCTGGAACCTTCCATACGGCCACCTTCCTGCGCTCCATCGGCCCCGAGACCTGGAACGCGGCCTATGTACAGCCCTCCCGCCGCCCGACTGACGGTCGCTACGGCGAGAACCCCAACCGCCTCCAGCATTACTACCAGTTTCAGGTGGTGATGAAACCCTCGCCGGCCGAGCTGCAGGAACTCTACCTGGGCTCGCTGAAGTGCCTGGGGATCGATCCGCTGGTCCACGACATACGCTTTGTCGAGGACAACTGGGAGTCGCCGACGCTGGGTGCCTGGGGGCTCGGCTGGGAAGTCTGGCTGAACGGCATGGAGGTGACCCAGTTCACCTATTTCCAGCAGGCCGGCGGCCTGGAGTGTTATCCCGTCACCGGCGAGCTGACCTATGGTCTCGAGCGCATTGCCATGTACGTCCAGGATGTCGACAGTGTCTACGACCTGGTCTGGACGGTCGCGCCGGACGGCAGCCGCGTCACCTATGGCGACGTCTTCCTGCAGAACGAGCGCGAGCAGTCGACCTACAACTTCGAATATGCCGATGTCCCGGAACTGTTCAAGGCCTTCGACCACCAGGAAGGCGAGTGCAACAAGCTGCTCGATGCCAGACTGCCTCTCCCGGCCTATGAACAGGTGCTGAAGGCCTCGCATACCTTCAACCTGCTCGATGCCCGCCACGCCATCTCGGTGACCGAGCGTCAGCGCTATATCCTGCGTGTGCGCACCATGGCCCGTGACGTGGCTCACGCCTACTACGAATCCCGCAAGGCCGCCGGCTTCCCGCTGGCTTCCGAGGCCCTGCGCCAAGAATTGCTGGCGAACGAGTCGCCTGCCGAACAGGGAGACGCTTGATCATGGCCGCCGATACCTTTTTGCTCGAACTGGGCGTCGAAGAACTGCCGCCGGGCGCCATCGATACGCTGTCGGATGCCCTTGCCGAGGGCATTCGCCAGGGGCTGGATGACGCCAATGTCGAACACGGCCAGGTCGTCGCCTTCGCCAGTCCTCGCCGCCTGGCGGTCCAGGTGGCCCGGTTGGCCGACAAGCAGCCCGACCGCGAGGTCGAGCGCCGTGGCCCGTCCCTCGCCGCCGCCTTCAAGGATGGCGAACCCACCAAGGCCGCCGAAGGCTTCGCCCGCTCCTGTGGCGTCGGCGTCGATGAACTGATCCACCTGGAAACCGACAAGGGCACCTGGCTGGGCTACCGCGAGCAGCAGATCGGCGAGGCCACTACCTCGCTGCTGCCGGCGATTGTCGAGCACGCCATCACCGCCCTGCCCGTTCCCAAGAACATGCGCTGGGGCGCCTCGCGGGTCGAGTTCTCGCGTCCGGCCCATTGGCTGGTCATGCTCTACAGCAAGCAGGTGGTCGAGGCCTCGGCGCTGGGGCTGCAATCCGGTCGCACGACGCGCGGCCATCGCTTCCACGCCCCGCAGGCCTTCGACCTGGATCACGCCGATGACTATCTGGCCTGCATGGAGAACGCCTGGGTGCTGGTGGACCGCGACAAGCGTCGCGAGCGCATTCGCGAACAGGTCCTCGCCGAAGCCGAGGTCAACGAGGCCACCGCGGTCATCGACGAGGAACTGCTGGTCGAGGTCAGTGGTCTGGTGGAATGGCCTGTCGCCCTGACCGGCAGCTTCGACGAACGCTTCCTGGAAGTGCCGGCCGAGTGCCTGGTGTCCTCGATGAAGGCCAACCAGAAGTACTTTCACCTGCTCGATGCCGAAGGCAATCTGCGCCCCCAGTTCATCACCATCGCCAATATCGAGAGCCAGAAGCCGGAGCTGGTCATCGACGGCAACGAGAAGGTCATTCGCCCTCGCCTGGCGGATGCTGCCTTCTTCTATGACACCGATCGCCAGCGTCCCCTCGGCGAGCGCATCAAGGAGCTCTCCAGCGTGGTCTTCCAGCAGCAGCTGGGCACGCTGGCCGACAAGGCCCACCGCAGTGGTGCCATTGCCGCTTTCATCGCCAACCGTATCGGAGGTGACGTCAACCAGGCGCAACGTGCCAGCGAGCTGGCCAAGTGCGACCTGGTGACCGAGATGGTGCAGGAGTTCCCCGAGCTCCAGGGCACCATGGGCCGCTATTACGCCACCCATGACGGCGAATCGCACGAGGTGGCCCGTGCCCTCGAAGAGCAGTACCTGCCGCGCTTTGCCGGTGACGAGGTGCCCGCTACCGCCACCGGCCTGGCCCTGGCACTGGCCGACCGTCTCGACACCCTGACCGGCATCTTCGGCATCGGTCAGCGCCCCAGTGGCACCAAGGATCCCTTCGCCCTGCGTCGCGCCTCCATCGGGGTGCTGAACATCCTGATCAAGGCCGGGCTGGACCTGGACCTGCGCGAGCTCCTCGAGCTGGCCGCTTCCCAGCACCAGAACCTGCCAAAGGCCCAGGGGCTAGTCGACGAGGTGCAGGCCTACATGCTCGATCGCTTCCGTGCCTGGGCCCGCGACGAAGGCATCGGCGCAGAGGTGTACCTGGCCGTGCGCAGCCGTCCGGTCACCAAGCCTCTGGACTTCGCACGTCGCCTGCAAGCCGTGCATGCGTTTGCCGCTCGAGAAGAGGCCGCCGCTCTCGCCGCCGCCAACAAGCGCGTCGCCAATATCCTCGCCAAGCAGGGTGGTAGCGCAGGCCTCGATGTCGATACCGGGCTGCTTCAGGAAGACGCCGAGAAGGCCCTCTGCGAGGCAGTGACGGCCTGCCGGCAACAGGTGGACCCGTTATTTGCCGAAGCCCGCTACAGCGACGCTCTGGACGTCCTGGCGGGCCTTCGCCAGCCGGTCGACGACTTCTTCGACCAGGTGATGGTCATGGCCGACGATGACGCCGTAAAACGCAATCGCCTGGCGCTGTTGGCCAGCCTGCAGGGGCTCTTCCTGGAAGTGGCGGATATCGCCGAGTTGTCCTGAGTCGGTAAAACCTCAGGGTTGAGCGGCTCACAGGCGGGGATGTAACCCTTCCCCGATGACACAGGGGGCGTGTTTCACGTGAAACACGCCCCCTGCCTTTCAAGGCCCCGTCCACTCCCTGACGGCGCCCTGATCCGGTTCCAGCCTCCCCCCCCCCCTCCGTTTCAGACCTTCTACACCCTTCACCCTTCTTCCTTTCAGCCACCAGGCGACTTCCTCAACGGCCAATCAGGTCACTCACCGGCACGCCATCCATGTTCCACGTGAAACACTCTCGCTTTCACCTGGCTGACGCTCGACTCGGGAGACACAGGCTCCCCGCTTGCTGCCCTGGCTAACTTTTCCGCCCCTCCCACACCACCGAGTGACTGTCGGCATGTCAGACAGTGAATTCACTCAGGAGAGCCATATGTTTCACGTGAAACATTAACCCGCTGAGCAAGCTAATAATCAATACGGCACCACGAAAACAAGCGGCCCCTCTTCCCTCTTCCCTCTTCCCTCTTCCCTCTTCTCCCCTCACACCTCACACCTCACACCTCACACCTCACACCAACCCCGATTGTTTCACGTGAAACATCCTTCTACACTGGCGACTCCCCTGATCATGAAACAGCCGCCAGCCATGCCAACCAAGCTCGTCATTCTTGACCGCGACGGGGTCATCAACCAGGACTCCGACCACTACATCAAGTCGTTGGCGGAATGGATCCCTTATCCGAGCGCCATCCAGGCGATCGCACGCCTGACGCAAGCTGGCTGGACGACTGCCATCGCCACCAACCAGTCCGGCATTGCCCGCGGTTACTATGATGAGACCGAGCTCAAGCGCATGCACGATAGCCTGAATGCGCTGGTTGCCGAGGCCGGCGGCGAGATAGCCCATATCGCATACTGCCCCCATGGGCCGCACGACCAGTGTGCATGCCGCAAGCCTCTGCCTGGCATGCTGATCGATATCCGGGAAGCCCTCGGCCTGCAAACGCTGCAGGACAGCTGGATGATAGGCGATAGCCTCGGGGACCTTCAGGCCGGACAGGCCGCCGGCTGCCAGCAGGCGCTGGTATTGACAGGGAAAGGCCAGCGCACTCTCGACAGACACCCCGATATTGCCGCTTCCGACACACCGGTGTTTGAGGATCTGGCGGCCTTTACCGCATGGCTGTTGCATGACGGGGATAGCCGTTGAGGCTCGGTAGACTCGCCCGGGAACCAGGACAGCTGCCCTTTTCCGCTTCACTCAGGGGATGACCAACCCGACAGCCTCGTTTCACGTGAAACACCTTGCATGCATCCGACGCACCCCCTCTCACGCCATCTGCCGGGCTACCCAAGCGCGATACGTTTCAAGACTTGCGGTTACGGACTATTGCCGCCAACGCGAAGCGACGAACAGACCACCCCAGAGAATTGCGCCCATTAATCAATAACTTGGCATAAAAAAGCGCCACACCGACAGCATCGGTGTGGCGCTTCTGCTGTTGTCTGGCCACAGGCGAGCACTGGGAGTGTTTCACGTGAAACACTCCCTGGAGTCACAGGCTAGATATCCAGATTGGCCGTCAAGGCATTGCGCTCGATGAAGTCACGCCGCGGTTCGACCTCATCACCCATCAGGGTGTTGAACATCATGTCGGCGGCCACGGCATCCTCGATGGAGACCCGCAGCATGCGACGCGTGTTGGGGTCCATGGTGGTTTCCCACAGCTGCTCGGGGTTCATTTCGCCAAGACCCTTGTAGCGGGAGATGGAGAGGCCCCGCTGGGCTTCGTTCATCAACCATTCCAGGGCATCGTAGAAGTTGCTGACCGACTTCTTGCGCTCGCCGCGGGCAATATAGGCGCCCTCTTCCAGCAGGCCATCCAGGGTCTCGCCCAGCCCCGCCAGGGCGCGGTAATCGGCCCCGGTAATGAAGTCGACTCCCCAGACGTAGTTGGAAGTGGTGCCGTGGGCCGTCAGGCTGACCGCCGGCAGGAAGAAGCCGCGCTCGGAGTCTTCCTCGAGATGGAAGTGGTACCGAGGACCACCCTCATAGGAGACGATGGCATCCATTTCGGACTGCAGGTAGTCGATCCAGCTCTGCATGACGGCACGATCGCGCAGACTCTCCTCGCCCTGCAGCCTGGTGGCATGCACGATCTTTCTGAGCACGATGTCCGGGTAGACGCGAGACAGGCGATCGATACGGTTCATGACATCGCGATACTGGCTGACCAGGGCTTCGAGCTGTTCGCCTTCGATGCCGGGTGCATCGGCATTGACGTGCAGGCGTGCACCATCCAGTGCCGTCGTCGTCAGGTATTGGGTCAGGGCCTGCTCGTCCTTGAGGTAGCTTTCCTGCTTGCCCCGTTTGATCTTGTAGAGCGGCGGCTGCGCGATATAGACGTGGCCGCGCTCGATCAGCTGCGACATCTGACGGAAGAAGAAGGTCAGCAGCAGAGTCCGAATGTGCGAGCCATCGACGTCGGCATCCGTCATGATGATGATGGAGTGATAGCGCAGCTTGTCGGGATCGAACTCTTCGCGACCGATACCACAGCCCAGGGCCGTGATCAGGGTGCCAACCTCCGCGGATGACAGCATCTTGTCGAAGCGCGCCTTCTCGACGTTGAGGATCTTGCCCTTGAGGGGCAGGATGGCCTGGGTACGCCGATCGCGTCCCTGCTTGGCACTGCCGCCCGCCGAGTCACCCTCGACCAGGTAGAGTTCGGAAAGGCTGGGATCCTTTTCCTGACAATCGGCCAGCTTGCCGGGCAGACCGGCAATGTCCAGGGCACCCTTGCGACGCGTCATGTCGCGCGCCTTGCGGGCCGCCTCGCGGGCACGAGCGGCGTCCAGCATCTTGTTGACGATGGCCTTGGCCTCGTTCGGGCGCTCGACCAGATAGTCGGAAAACTGGCGCCCCATTTCCTGCTCGACGGCCGTCTTGACCTCGGAGGACACCAGCTTGTCCTTGGTCTGCGAGGAAAACTTGGGGTCCGGTACCTTGACGGAAATGATCGCCGTCAGGCCCTCGCGTGCATCATCCCCCGAGGTGCTGACCTTGGCCTTCTTCAGCAGCCCTTCGGCCTCGATGTAGTGATTCAGGCTGCGCGTCAGGGAGGCGCGAAAACCGGCCAGGTGCGTACCACCATCCCCCTGGGGAATGTTGTTGGTATAGCAGAAGATGTTCTCGGCAAAGGTGTCATTCCACTGCATCGCCACTTCGACGCCCACGCCATCCTCGCGCTCCACATTGAAGTGGAAGACCGGATTGAGGACCGTCTTGTTGGTGTTCAGATGGTCGACGAAGGCCCTCAGGCCGCCCTCGTAGTGGAAAAGCTCTTCCTTGCCGCTACGCTCGTCGGTCAGGCGAATGGCCACACCGGAATTCAGGAATGACAGCTCGCGCAAGCGCTTGGCCAGCACATCATAATGAAACTCGATGTTGTGGAAAGTCTCGGTGGAAGGCCGGAAATGCACTCGGCTGCCGCTTTGCTCGGTGGTGCCGACGACACTGAGTGGCGACTCGGCCACACCATGACGATAAACCTGCTCGTGGACCTGTCCCTGACGCCAGATGGTCAGCTTCAGCTCTTCGGAGAGCGCGTTGACGACAGAGACGCCGACGCCATGCAGGCCACCGGAAACCTTGTAGGAGTTGTCATCGAACTTGCCGCCGGCGTGCAGCACGGTCATGATCACTTCCGCGGCCGATACTCCCTCGCCTTCATGGATCTCGGTGGGAATGCCACGCCCATTGTCGCGTACCGTGATCGATTCGTCCGGATGAATCACCACCCCGATTTCACTGCAGTGGCCGGCAAGTGCCTCATCGATGGAGTTGTCCACCAGCTCGAAGACCATGTGGTGAAGGCCGGTGCCGTCATCGGTGTCGCCGATGTACATACCGGGCCGCTTGCGTACCGCATCCAGTCCCTTGAGAACCTTGATGCTCGATGAGTCGTAAGCTTGTTCGCTCATTGACTACTCCATCATGAAGTCTGTCTGTCCATTGGCAGCAGCTGCCCCTGGCCCACCTCGGCATGTTTCACGTGAAACATCGACACTGGTGTGTTCGGGTCCCACTGTTCCATCAAGGCGCCCGGATCCACACTGGTAATGAACGCCTGGCAGCGCATGTGCATCAGCCACTCACAGAAGATGCGCCTCCGGCCATCATCCAGCTCGGCGGGCAGGTCATCAATCAGATAGACGCATGAGCGCCCTGTGAGGCGTTCCAGGAGCCTGCCCTGGGCCAGCTTCAAGGCGCTCACCACGAGCTTCTGCTGGCCTCTGGAGAGGATCTCGACGGCAGGCCGGCGTCCGAGGCGAATGCTCAGATCGGCACGCTGTGGTCCCTGCTGAGTGAAGCCCATCTGCTGATCGGTTTCTCTACCTTGTTCCAGCACCTCGGCAAGCTCACGCTTGCGGTCCCAGCCGCGGGCATAGCGCAACTGCAGATCGGGCAAGCTGATAAGCCCCTCGAGCGTTTCCTGAAAGACGGGAAGAAAGGCATCCAGCCAGGCACGTCGCAGGTCATCCATGCGGGCGCCCCAATGCGCCAGCTCCCGCTCCCAGGCGCTCATTGATGCATCCTGCATTCTACCATGTCTGAGCAGGGCATTCCGATGCTTCAGCGCTCTTCTATAGCGTTTCCAGGCATCCAGAAAATCATGTTTCACGTGAAACACACCCCAGTCGACAAACTCACGCCTGCCGGCCGGTGAGCCTTCCAGCAGACGAAAGGCATCGGGATTGATCAGCTGCAACGGCAGCGTCTGCACCAGCTCGGACACCCGCCCTACCTTTTCGCCGGAAAGCCGCATTTCCAGCTCATCGGCATCGAGACGACGGCGTACCCCGACGGGAACCGGCGGCTCACCATCAAGACGTCCGTGTAACACCAGCTCGGAGGCATCGTGCGCGATGGCATTGCGCAGCTGCCGTGTCCGAAAGGAACGCCCCATGCCAAGCACATGAATTCCCTCGAGAAGACTCGTCTTGCCCGAGCCATTTTCACCGACGAAGACATTGATGCGTGGTCCGGGAGAGAGCTCGAGGGTCTTGAAGTTGCGCAGACCCTGGAAGGCGAGACGATCGAGAGGCATTGAGAAGAGGGTCCTGTTGCCGATGCCCTGTCAACCAGGGCACCGGCACGGCGAGTCAGGGTGATTGCGGAAGCGTCGCGCGCCATGACCCGGCCCGCACAGCAAGGCCGAGGCGGGCCGCCTGCCGTATGGCGCCAGCGGCAACGTCACGACTGCCTAGAGACGCATGGGCATGACGACATAGAGGGCATCGCCACCACCCGGCTCCTCCAGCAGGGCGCTGCTGTTGGGGTCGGCCAGGGTCAACTGAACACGATCCTCGTCCAGCACGCTCAGCACATCGACCAGATATCCGACATTGAAGCCGATCTCCATGGCCGGGCCGGTGTATTCGACACCGACATTCTCCTCGGCCTCTTCCTGTTCGGGGTTGTTGGCCATCACGCGCAGGTTGCCTTCCTCGAGATTCAGGCGCACACCGCGATACTTCTCGTTGGAGAGGATCGCCGTGCGTGACAGCACCTGGCGCAGCTCGGCACGATCGGCGATCAGCACCTTGTCGCCCCCCTTGGGCACCACGCGCTCGTAATCCGGGAACTTGCCGTCGACCAGCTTGGAGGTGAAGGTGAAATCGCCGGTATGGGCGCGCACATGGGTGGACCCCAGGGTGATGCTCACCGGGTCCTCGCCATCGTCCAGCAGGCGCACCAGCTCCATGACGCCCTTGCGCGGCACGATCAGCTTCTGCGCGGGCTCGACCTGCACTTCGGCAGAGCGCGACGCCACGGCCAGACGGTGGCCGTCCGTGGCAACGGTGCGCACCAGATTGGTACCGAATTCCAGCAACATGCCATTCAGGTAGTAGCGCACATCCTGCTGCGCCATGGCGAAGGAAGTGGCATCGATCAGGCGCTTAAGGGTGCCGCGCGGCAGGCTCAGTTCCGTGCTGGCCTGACCATCCTCGATGTTCGGGAATTCCGCCACCGGCAGCGTCGACAGCGTGAAACGCGAGCGGCCGCTGCGCAGCACGGCGCGATTGTCTTCCACCGCCAGCTGAATGTCCGATTGTTCGGGCAGCGACTTGCAGATATCCATCAGCTTGCGCGCCGGCACGGTGACCGAGCCGGCCTCATCGACCTGGTTGGCCACGGTGCGACCGATCAGCTCGACTTCCAGATCCGTGCCGGTCAGCGAGACCTGATCCTGCTCGACCTGGATCAAGACGTTGGACAGTACCGGCAGGGTCTGACGCCGCTCCACCACGCCGGCGACCAGAGTCAGCGGGCGCAGCAGCGCTTCTCGGGAAATGGAAAATTTCATGTCGACTCCACTTCTTGTCCTGGAGGGGTGTGAAGGAAGCACTGCATAAATGTCTGCGCATGCAAATCGCTTCGTTGTGCGGTGCTCGAAAGCTCACCTAACTACTTGTTATGTCTCGCTTTCTGTGCTCCATACGCCTTGCGCTTCACTATGCTCGGCGATGTATGCAGCACTTCCTGAGGCCGGCGAGCCGACCGGATCGATTGCGGGGCACTCAGCTCGTCAGTATTCGTAGCAGGTTCTTGTAGTCTTCGCGAACATCCGCGCTTTCGTCCTGCAGCGCCTGAACCTTGCGGCAGGCATGCAGCACGGTCGTGTGATCACGGCCCCCGAAGGCATCGCCGATCTCGGGCAGGCTGTGATTGGTCAGTTCCTTGGCGAGTGCCATGGCCACCTGACGCGGCCGCGCAACGGAACGCGAGCGCCGCTTCGACAGCAGATCCGCCAGCTTGATCTTGTAGTATTCGGCCACGGTGCGCTGGATGTTATCCACACCGACCTGCTTGTCCTGCAGTGCCAGCAGGTCCTTGAGCGACTCGCGAATGAAGTCCTGGGTGATCGTCTTGCCCATGAAGTGCGAATCGGCAATGACCTTCTTCAGCGCGCCCTCCAGCTCACGTACGTTGGAGCGGATCTTCTGGGCAATGAAGAAGGCGGCGTCATGGGGCAGGTTGACCTTGGCCTGATCGGCCTTCTTCATCAGGATGGCAACCCGCGTCTCGAGCTCCGGCGGTTCGATCGCCACGGTCAGCCCCCACCCGAAGCGCGACTTCAGACGTTCCTCTACCCCACTGATTTCCTTGGGATAACGGTCCGAGGTCAGGATCATCTGCTGGCCACCCTCGAGCAAGGCGTTGAAGGTGTGGAAGAACTCTTCCTGGGAGCGCTCCTTGCCGGCAAAGAACTGGATGTCATCGATCAGGAGTGCATCGACACTGCGATAGAAGCGCTTGAAGTCATTGATGGCGTTGAGCTGCAGCGCCTTGACCATATCGGCCACGAAGCGTTCCGAGTGCAGGTAGACCACGCGCGCATTCTCGCGCCGCATGTCCAGCGCATTGCCCACCGCATGCATCAGGTGAGTCTTGCCGAGGCCTACCCCGCCATACAGGAACAGCGGGTTGTAGGCGCCCCCGGGGTTCTCGGATACCTGGCGGGAGGCGGCCCTGGCCAGCTGGTTCGACTTGCCCTCGACGAAGGTGTCGAAGGTAAAGTTCTGATTCAGCCCGCTGTTGTGCTTGAGGCTACCCTCGACCTGCACCTGGCGCTCTCCCGAGGGCCGACGCGGAGCGCGGGCTTCCTCGGCCTCATCCCCGGCCTGATCGATCTCCGACTCGTCCGCCACATCACCGCGCGGCGGCGTGTGCACATTGGGCGCCTGAGGCGTTGCCGAGACGGGATCGCCGAGCTCTCTGGGTTGCGGGGCAGGAGCGGCACGACGGCTGCCCACTACCAGCACGACCTTGGGTGGTTTGGCAGGCGCCAGCTCGCGCATCAGTTCGCTGATGCGCTTGGCGTACTTGTCACTGACCCAATCGCGCACAAAGCGGTTCGGCGCCAGCAGGCGAAGCTGGTTGGCCTCCCCCTCTTCCGCCTGCAGGGGGCGGATCCAGGTATTGAACTGCTGGGAGCTCAACTCATCCTGAAGGGTAGCCAGACACTGTTGCCAGAGAGCGAGTGACACACGACCTCACATCGTAGATTCAAGAACGGCCGAACATTGTAGCGCTCAACCTGCGGGTTATCCACATGACAGCATGTCTGATTTGGTAATGTGGAAAACCCTGTTTTCAGGCTGGGTGTCAAGCGGCGCACAACAGGTGGCAGCATCGGCCCCTGTGTACAGCTAAGGAATCCCTGCAGAGGCCATTCACAGCCAACGCCCACTTTCCTCCAAGGTTGTGCACAGCAGCAATAAAAAGCTAACTATTTGAAGATAATGTTTTAAACCGGGTTTTCCACAATTTTTCTCCCCAACAATAATAACAGCATCAGTTATCCTCTCTTCTTGTAATAATGATTGTCATGGCAACCCGAGAAACGAGGCTTGTCGGGCTCAGGTCGAGCAGGAATTGCGCCAGCGTCTGGAAATCACTACAATGCCCGGTCTTGAGCCGGTTTTGCTCGGCGCCAATGCAGCAGCCGAGCGCCTCAGACAGCTTTCGACTCCGTACCAACACCACGTGGGAATAATCAGTTATGAAACGCACCTTTCAACCCAGCGTTCTCAAGCGCAAGCGCATGCATGGTTTCCGCGCTCGCATGGCCACCAAGAATGGTCGTGCCGTCCTGGCGCGTCGTCGCGCCAAGGGCCGCAAGCGTCTAAGCGCTTGATCGAGAACACGTGTCCTGTCAGGGCTTTCCTCGGCGGCTGCGACTGCTGACCGCCGAGGACTATCGACGTGTCTTCGATTCGGCAGCCTTCAAGCTGCACGGCAAAGGGATGATGGCGCTGGCCACACCCAATACCCTGGGCCACCCGCGTATTGGCCTGATCTTCAGCAAGAAAAATGTCCGTCGGGCCGTTGATCGCAATCGCCTCAAGCGAATCACGCGTGAATCCATACGGCATCGACAGCACCGACTTCCCGCCGTGGATATCGTGCTGCTCGCCCGACGTGGCGTACAGGAGCTGGACAATGATGTTGTCCACCGCCAGTTACATGGCATGTGGCGTCGCCTCGAGCGTGAAGCGCAGAAGGCCTCACGTCACTCCTCTGACGCCTCGACAGAGCATCGATGAAGCATCCACCCTGCGGCTGTCATCATCGCCTGGAGCTCTGATGAGCTTGTTTTCTCCGCTTGCCGCCAAGCTTGACGTCACCCCGCCGAAAGCGGACGCTCCTCTGACGAGAGCCGGCCTGCCATTGGCGGGCTTTCGTTTGTGCAGGGTGTACGACTCACGCTACGCCATCGGAATGTTCACCACCCATCGGGCAGACCCCTCATGGACGTAAAACGACTCCTCCTGCTGATTCCCCTGGCAGTGCTCGCCTACTTGATCGTAGTGCAGTGGAATCAGGACTATGGCCAGGCCACACAGGCGCCGGAAGCTCCGGGCATTGCGAGCGAGAGCTCGACAGCGTCCGAGGGCAGCGAAGAACAGGGCAATGACCTCTCGGTCCCTGCCAGCAGCCCTTCCAGTGCGGACATGGAAAGTCAGATGCCGGGTAACGAACCCGCATCCAGCAGCCGCGACCTGATCGCCGTGACCACGGATGTGCTGGATATCCGCATCGACCCGCAGGGCGGCGACATCGTCTATGCCGCCCTGCCCCAGCACAAGTACGCCGAGAATTCCGATCAGCCCTTCGTGCTGCTTTCCGACAACGGCACCCGCAGTTATGTGGCGCGCTCGGGGCTGCAGCTGGAAGGTCATGATGGCCGCATCGCCTTCGATCCGGAGCAGACCTCCTACCAGCTGGCCGAAGGCGATGATCAGTTGCAGGTGGATCTGAGCGCCACGGTCAATGGCGTGGATGTCATCAAGCGCTTCACCTTCGACCGCGACAGCTATGCGGTGAATGTCGAGTACCTGATGAACAACGCCAGCGAAACGCCATTGACGGCGCGTTTCGTCGGCCAGCTGGTGCGCGACAACACCAGCGACCCGTCGAGCGGTCCGAAGATGGGCATGAGCTCCTTCCTCGGTGCCGCCTTCTCCACGCCCGAAGACCGCTACCTGAAGGTCGACTTCGAGGAAATTCGCAACGGCGAATTCACCAACCGGGATGTGGAAGGCGGCTGGGTCGCCATCATCCAGCATTACTTCACGTCGGCCTGGGCGCCTCCCCAGGATCAACAGAACCTCTACTACGGCGCGACCGACTCCCAGAACCGCAATGTCGCGGCCTTTGCCGGCCCCACCAAGACACTGGGCGCCCAGAGCGAAGGTTCGCTGCAGGCGACCCTCTACATGGGGCCCAAGATCCAGGATCGCCTGGAAGCCGTGGCGCCTCACCTGGAGCTGACGGTCGACTTCGGCTGGTTGTGGTTCATCGCCAACCCGCTGTTCTGGCTGCTGGACAAGATCCACGACATCATCGGTAACTGGGGCTGGTCCATCGTCATCCTGACGCTGCTGGTCAAGACGGCCCTGTGGCCGCTGTCGGCCAAGGCCTACAAGTCCATGGCGCGCATGCGCAAGCTCGGGCCGGAGATGCAGCGTCTCAAGGAACAGTACGGCGACGACCGCCAGAAGATGTCCCAGGAGATGATGAAGTTCTACCAGAAGGAGAAGATCAATCCGCTGGGCGGCTGTCTGCCGATCCTGGTCCAGATGCCGGTCTTCATCGCCCTGTACTGGATGCTGCTGGAGTCCGTGGAGCTGCGCCATGCGCCCTTCATGCTGTGGATCACCGACCTGTCGGTGAAGGATCCCTTCTTCGTGCTGCCGATCCTCATGGGCGCCTCCATGTACGTTCAGCAGTTGTTGAATCCGACACCGCCGGACCCGACCCAGGCCAAGATCATGAAGATGCTGCCGGTTGTCTTCACCTTCTTCTTCCTGTGGTTCCCGGCCGGCCTGGTGATCTACTGGGTGGTCAACAACATCACCTCGATCGCGCAGCAGTACTTCATCACGCGCAAGATCGAGGCCGACCCCGAAATCGGCAAGGGCATGAAGACCAAGTAAGCGGCCACGCCTGCCCTGCTCGATTCACCGGACCCCCGCCCCTGCGGGGGTCTGGTGTTTATGGCCCATGAAACCGACAATATCCGCGATCATCCCGAGGACTAGCCGATGGCCGACCACCTGTATTCGCAAGACACCATTGCCGCCCTGGCGACACCGCCCGGACAGGGTGGTGTCGGCATCATTCGCGTCTCTGGGCCTCTCAGCCGCTCGATCGCCGAGCGGGTGCTGGGGTCCTGCCCGGCACCGCGACACGCCTTGCACCTGCCTTTTCAGGGCCACAACGGCCTGCTCGACGAAGGCATCGCGCTGTTCTTCGCCGGGCCCCATTCCTTTACCGGGGAAGATGTCCTCGAACTCCAGGGCCATGGCGGCACCGTGATCATGGACCTGCTGCTGGAGCGCTGTGTTCAGCTGGGCGCGCGGCTGGCCCGACCCGGGGAGTTTTCCGAACGCGCCTTCCTCAACGACAAGCTGGACCTGGCCCAGGCCGAGGCCATTGCCGATCTGATCGAAGCCAGCTCGCGCGGCGCCGCGGAGAATGCGCTGCGCTCGCTGCAGGGCGAGTTCTCGACGCGGGTCGACACCCTCGTCCAGCAGTTGATCGAGTTGCGCATGTACGTCGAAGCCGCCATCGACTTCCCCGAGGAGGAAGTCGACTTTCTCGCCGACGGCCATGTCGCCGGCAAGCTCGACGCGATTCGCACCACCCTGACCGAGGTGCGCGACAGTGCCGGCCAGGGGGCCCTGATGCGCGAGGGCATGAACGTGGTCATCGCCGGGCGCCCCAATGCCGGCAAGTCGAGCCTGCTGAACGCCCTCACCGAGCAGGACACCGCCATCGTCACCGAGATCGAGGGCACCACCCGCGACGTCCTGCGCGAACACATCCATCTGGACGGCATGCCGTTGCACGTGATCGATACCGCCGGGTTGCGTGACACCCCGGACGCCGTCGAGAAGATCGGTGTCGCCCGGGCCTGGTCGGAAATCGAAAAAGCGGATCGCGTGCTCCTGATGGTGGATGCCATGACCACCGACAGCGTGGATCCGATGGCCATCTGGCCGGAATTCGTCGCCCGACTCGCCGATCCCGGCCGTCTGACCCTGGTGCGCAACAAGGTGGATACCAGCCGGGAAACGCCGGGCATGGACACTTCCAGCGCCACACCGATCATCCGGCTCTCGGCGAAGACCGGTGAGGGTGTGGATAACCTGAAGGATCACCTGAAGTCGGTGATGGGGTTTTCCACAACCACCGAAGGCCGCTTCTCGGCCCGCCGCCGCCATCTGGACGCCCTCGATCGGGCCGCCTCGGCGCTGGACAACGGCAGGGCACAGTTATCCGGACACGGCGCCGGTGAACTGCTGGCCGAGGACCTGCGAGATGCCCAGCAGGCCCTGGGGGAAATCACCGGGGAGTTCAGCGCCGATGATCTGCTCGGCGAGATCTTCGGCAGCTTCTGTATCGGCAAGTAATGCCTCCCGACATGCGCCCGGCAAGTACGGAACAGCGGGGCTTGTCGCCCTACTCGGGCACCCACCAATCAGCCCGGTAATGGCTGGCCTCGCCCCATAGTGGCGTCAGCCTGCGCATGGCATCCGCGAGGCGTTGCTCCAGCCCCCAGGGCGGGTTGATGACCAGCATGCCACTGCCATGCATGCCGCGTTCCCGGCCGGCCGTCCCCAGATTCAGCTCGCTGCGCCATACCTTGCGCTGGCCACCCTCCTTGAGAGCTTCGAGCAGCGTCATGTGATGGCCTGCCGGCAGCAGCGGATACCACACCAGCATGACCGCATGGCGTGCCTTGCGCATGGCCTTGAGCAGGGTATCCGCCACCTCGGCGTACTCGTTCTTGCGTTCATAGCTGGGATCCACCAGCACGCAGAGTCGCGGCGATTTGACCGGCAGGGCGCTCAGCAACCCCGAGAGACCATCGGCATGTAGATGGCGTGCCCGGGCGGGCAGATCCTGCTGACTCAGGTGGCCATGCTCACCGGGATGCAGCTCGAACAGTTGCAGGCTGTCCTGCTCGCGCAGTCGCTGGGCCATCCACCAGGGCGATCCCGGGTAATGGTCGAGCCTGGCGGCTGGCTGATGCTGCTGAGCGCTTGCCAGGCCGGCCAGCCAGTCCTCGAGCAGGGGATCGGCCTGCAACGTCTGGCGTGCCTGCCAGAGCTTCTCGGCCCCATGGCGATACTCGGCCAGGCGCGAGGTTTCTTCCGCCTGCAGGGGATAGCGACCTCGGCCGGCATGAGTATCGATATACGTAACAGATGAGCTTTTACGTAATAGATGGTCGATCACGGCATGGAGCATCAAATGCTTGTGAACATCGGCAAAATTGCCCGCATGATAGGCGTGCTGATACGAAAGCATGGTCACGGATTCCGAGGTCGACAAGGCAAGAGCCCGCCCCTCGGAGAGGTCGGCGGGCCGGGTTGAGAACGGCTCGAGAAGCCGGGGTGATCAACTCTGCTGGATGGGCGACAGTGTCAGCTCGACACGACGATTCTGGGCGCGGCCGGATTCGGTATCGTTGCTGGCCACCGGCTGGTTTTCCCCGTAGCCCTGCATGTTGAGCCGGCTGGAAGCCACGCCGGAGCGTCCGAGGTATTGGCCCACTGCCTGGGCACGGCGCTCGGAGAGTTGCTGATTGTAGCCCGCATCCCCGGTGCTGTCGGTATGCCCGGCAATGTTGATGCGTGTCTCGGAATATTCGGTCAGCACCCCAGCGACATCATTCAAGGCATTGGTGGCCGAGGACGTCAGCTCGCTGGAGTCGAAACCGAAGGTGACGCTGCTGGGCATGTTGAGCACGATATCGTTGCCATCACGCTCGACACCGATACCGGTGCCTTCCATGCTGCGCCGCAGTTGCTCTTCCTGACGATCCATGTAGGCCCCCACGCCACCACCGACTGCCGCGCCGGCGGCGGCACCGATCAGGGCCCGGTCACGACGGCTGGAGCTGCCATCACCACTCAGGGCACCGGCCGCGGCCCCGACCACGGCACCAATGGCCGCCCCGGTTCCGGTATTACCGCGCTGGGTCTGTCCACTATTCGAATTGGTGGTGCTGCACCCCACCAGCAGCACGGCAACAGCCACAGGAACGAGCGAACGAAAGGGTTTGATCATGCGAGTACTCCTTGAAATAACATTGAACATCCATTAGGGAACGCTGATTAAATCGACGAGCAAAGTGAAGCGCAAGGCACACGGAGCAGAGAAAGCGAGACATAACAATTAGTTAGGCGAGCTTTCGGGCACCGTGTAAAGAAGCGATTCGCATGCGCAGGCATTTAAGCAGTGTCTCCTTGGGCACCGGCCTCACCGATCGGGTTCACTGATCATGGCCAGTAGCTCGTTCAAGAATAATAGCCCTCGGGAAGATGCTTGCAGCCTCCGGGTATCTTCCACCAAAAGTCCTTTTTCTCGTGCCTCCTGCAGACGCGCGTGCATCAGCGACGCCGGCTTGCCGGCATTGGCCTCCCAGGTTGCCATGGCCACCCCATCGACGAGCCGCAGGGCGTTCATGGCAAACTCCAGCGGCAGTTCGTCATCGCTGACCGGGGAACGACCGGCCACGAAGCCACGCGGATCCTGATGCCGGCGCAGGTAGGCCTCGGGCTGACGGGCCTTCCAGCGCCTTTCGATGGCGAGTTCGCCCTCCGCCCGGGCACTCAGCTTGCCATGTGCCCCGGCCCCGATGCCCAGATAATCCCCGAATTGCCAGTAATTGAGATTGTGGCGAGCGCGCCGCCCGGGGCGTGAGTAAGCCGAAATTTCGTAGCGTGCCAGCCCGGCGGCCTCGAGCTTGTCATGTCCCATGTCCTGGATGTCCCAGAGCACCTCTTCCTCGGGCAGGGTCGGCGGGTGGGAATGAAATTCGGTATTGGGCTCCAGGGTCAGCTGGTACCAGGACAGATGCTCCGGCGCGAGCGCCAGGGCCTGGTCCAGATCGGCCAGCGCCGATGCCACACTCTGGCCCGGGAGGCCATGCATCAGGTCGATATTGAGGTTATCGAAGCCCGCCTCACGTGCTTCCTGAACGGCCGCCTGGGCATCATCGCCGCTGTGGATACGCCCCAGTGCCGTCAACTGCTCATCCTGGAAACTCTGCACGCCCAGTGACAGCCGATTGATGCCCGCGGCGCGATAACCGGCGAAGCGCCCTCGCTCCAGGGTACCCGGATTGGCCTCCAGGGTGATCTCGATATCCTCGGCTAACGGCAGGCAAGCCTCCAGCGCCTGCAGCAGGCGACGATAGAAGGAAGCCGACATCAGGCTGGGCGTGCCGCCGCCGATGAACACGCTGACCACTTCACGCCCGGCCGCCAACGGCAGATCGGCCTTCAGGTCATCGATCAGCGCCGCCAGATAGGCCTCTTCCGGCAACGCCGCACCACGCCCCACACCGTGTGAATTGAAATCACAGTAGGGGCACTTGCGCACGCACCAGGGTACATGGACGTAGAGCGCCAGGGGCGGGAGCGCGTTCGACACAGTGCTCATGGTGTCTCGGACAAGGCCGTCACCAGGGCACCCAAGGCACGCCCCCGATGACTCAGCCGATTCTTCTCGGCGGCCGTCAGCTCCGCGGCCGACATGCCCTGATCCGGCAGCCAGAAGAGCGGATCATAGCCGAAGCCGCTGTCCCCGCGCGGATGGGCCAGGATTTCACCATCCCAGTGTTGCTGGACGATGAGCGGTACCGGATCCTCGGGATGGCGCAGCAATACCAGTACGCACCAGTAACGGGCCTGGCGCCGACCTTCCGGCGTATCGGCCAGGGCCTCGAGCAGTTGCTGGTTGTTGCGTTCGTCACTCCTGGGCTCGCCCGCAAAGCGCGCCGAGTAGATGCCCGGCCGCCCCTGAAGGGCGTCGACGGCCAGGCCGGAGTCATCGGCCAGGGCCGCGGCACCACTGACGCGGCTGGCTTCACGCGCCTTGAGCAGGGCGTTTTCGACAAAGGTCACCCCGGTCTCTTCGACCTCCACGACATCATACGCGGACTGCGGCTGGACCTCGTACCCCAGGGGCGAGAGTAACTGATGAAATTCATTCAACTTGCCGGCGTTACCGCTGGCGATAACCAATTGTTGGGGCATTTCGTATGCTCTTGCCAGACAAAACGGATAAGGGAAACGCTGAATAAATAGCCGCGCATAGTGAAGCGCAAGGCGCACGGAGCACAGAAAGGGAGACATAACAGATAGTTAGGCGAGCTTTCGCGCACCGCGCAACGCAGCGATTTGCATGCACAGGCATTTAAGCAGTGTTTCCTCAGGGATTCATGGCAGTATTTTAGGCGTAATAGCCAGCATAAGGAATGAGCCTGGCGGAACGTCTGACAGCGCTCAGACTGCGGCGGCTCGCGGCACTGACAGGCGTGCGCAACGCATGAACAAACTTTTTACAGCCATCTATTACATTGCGTTAAGATGCATGCTATAGAGACGTACTAAGCTTAAACGACTAAGACCTGCGGTGAAACAACGTGAACCGAGAGCCCGGAGAGGCCTTAGCCGCAGGTTCTGCATCAGCCGTGCTAACGGCAACTGGCAGCGTAAGGGCGACTGGCGTTCTTTGCAGGGGAAGATCGTCGACACCATGGGGTGCAGGCAACATCACCATGCATGCCAAGTGCCGTGAACCATGACGACCATTCAGCCAGGCCAAGGAGGCTACCCATGGATAAGGACCACCGCTCTCTCTTGTTGGTGACAGAGCCCAGCGCCTTTTCCCAACTCTTTGTGGATTACCTGCGTGAACAGGGCGATTTCCCTGTGTCCGTCACGCTGCCACAATCCCGCCCGACGCATGAAGAAGCCCTGCCCACGGTCATCCTGCTGGATATCGACCACATGAGCGAAGCTTCGGTATATGCCTGGTATACCCACTATTCCGACCAGCCCGGTGTGGCTCTGGCCGTGTTCAACCTTGCCGACGAGGATCATGCCGCGGAACTGGTATCCGCCATGCACCTCCAGGGGGTCTTCTATCGTCAGGATGACCTGTCTCTCATCTGCAAGGGCCTGACCACGCTGATGGAAGGCCACCCCTGGATGTCCCGCTCACTGATGGCGCGACTCCTGGAGTTCCTGCGTCAGCAGCAGATGAATGCCTATCGACCGGCCTGCGGTCTGACCCAGCGCGAACAGGAAATCATCGGCCTGCTGGGCTCGGGGTCTTCCAACCTGGAGATCGCCGACATCCTGAATGTCAGCGAGCACACCGTGAAGTCACACCTCTACAATACCTTCAAGAAGATCGGTGTGAACACGCGCCGCCAGGCCGTCAGCTGGGCCCGCCAGCATCTGGGGGCGCCACCGCCCCGCGGCGAGCAGCACTGAAACGCCAGGCGCTTCAGCGCATGTGTTCCTGCATCAGCCCGGCCAGGGTTTCAGCGGCATTGTCGGCCGTGGTATCCAAACGCACCAGCAGACGACGCTCCTCTTCGGTGAAGGCATCGAAGAGGCTGCACTGCTGTTCCAGCACACCCAGGCTTTCCTCGGTCGCCACTGACTGCCGCGCAGCCCGCTTGGCAATGCGCCGCCGCAGCGTGGCGTCATCGACCTCGAAATGGATCAGCAACACCGGAAGGCCGCGGGCCTCGGCCTGATGGCGCAGCAGGTCACGCTGTTCCCGCTGGAGACAGGTACTGTCGATGCAGACGGGCAACCCGGCATCCAGCAGCGCGCCGGCGCAGCGTGCCAGGCGCTGATAGGTTGCCTCGGTCGCCGTCCGTGAAAACATGTCCACATCTGGTTGCCGGCCCTCCTCCTGTGGATAAACATCGTACAGACGACGACGCTCGGCGGACGAACACACGCGAATGGCACCCAGCCGATCCACCAGGGTGCGCGTGAAACGGCTCTTGCCGCTCCCCGAGACGCCGACCCCGATCACCAGGGGCGGGAAGCGAAACTCGGTATACTGCTCGGCCAGGGCGAGATAACGCCGAAAATCGCTCATCGTCTCGGCCAGCAATGCCGGCTGTTCCTCGTCCCCGGCATCGCTGAAACGCCGCAGGACACGTCGCGCCCCGGATAATGCCTCGATCACCTGGAAGACCGGCAAGAGTCGCGGCAACTCGTAATCGCCCGTCAGGCGCAGATAGCCATCCAGTGCCTGAAAGGCGAGGCGACGCTCATCGCGGACTTCCAGGCCGACCAGCAGGGAGGCCAGATCGCTCGCCGCATCCAGCGGCCCCTCTGAGCCCGCGCCCGCGAGATCCCGATCAATGGCATTGGCCATCAGGACCCGGCCGTCATCGATCAAGCGACTCTCCGCATGAGCCCTGGCCCAGCTGGCCGGCAAGAGCCCGGTGCAGCGCGCCTGCAGCACAGGTTCGAGACGCGCGATGTTCTCCTCCAGCCAGCGTTCGAGGTCGGCCACCCGTTGGCGATCCTCTTCGCCGTGCAGCAGAGCACCCAGGGCCTGGAGCTCTGCCTGACTGCGGTCGCGAATCAACTGCGCGGCCGATGCCTCGTCCACCGTGGACTGTTGCGCATGCCAGGCATGCAAGGCGGCAATCAGTGACGCAAGGTCGAAATCCGCCTCCCGCGGCAGGCTGTCGTGCGGTTGCTGGCTCATTACCGGTCTCCTTGCAGTAACGCCCTTCAGGCCTGATTCATCGACGCAAACACCGTTTCGGCGGCATCCAGGGTCGCCTGGATATCCTCGGGAGCATGCGCGCTGGACATGAAGCCGGCCTCGAATGCCGACGGTGCCAGGTAGATCCCCTGGTCGAGCATGGCGGAAAAGAAGCGGCGGAAGGCATCGCCATCACAGGCCGTGGCCTGGGCAAAGTTGTCCACCCGGCTCTGTCCGGTGAAGAAGATGCCGAACATGCCTCCAGCCTGCTGGGTGATCATGTCGATACCCGCGGCATCGGCACGCGTCTGCAGACCTTCGCACAACGTTGCGGCACGCTGGGACAGGGCATCATGGAAGCCGGGTTCACGCACCTTGTTGAGCAGGGCAATGCCCGCCGCCATGGCCAGCGGGTTACCCGCCAGGGTGCCGGCCTGATAGATCGGTCCCAGCGGCGAGATGTTTTCCATGATCGAGCGGCGACCCCCGAAGGCCCCCACGGGCATGCCGCCACCGACGATCTTGCCCAGGCAGGTCAGATCCGGCGTAACGCCATAATGTGCCTGGGCGCCGCCCATGGCGACGCGAAAGCCGGTCATGACCTCATCGAAGATCAACACGCTCTCATGGCGATCACAGACCCGCCGCAGGGTTTCGAGAAAGTCCGGCTGGGGCGGTATGCAATTCATGTTGCCGGCCACCGGCTCGACGATGATGCAGGCGACCTGGTCGCCGATTTCCTCGAAGCAGGCCTCCACGGCATCCGGATCATTATACGACAGCGTGATGGTATGTTCGGCCAGCGATGCCGGCACGCCGGGCGAGCTCGGCTCACCATGGGTCACGGCTCCCGAGCCCGCCTTGACCAGCAGGGAGTCGGTATGACCATGGTAATTGCCCTCGAACTTGACGATCTTGTCGCGTCCCGTGTAGCCGCGGGCCAGGCGCACCGCGGACATGGTGGCCTCGGTGCCGGAATTGACCATGCGTACCATGTCCATGCTGGGGATCATCTCGCAGATCAGATCGGCCATGTCGGTCTCGATGGCCGTCGGCGTGCCGAAGGACAGGCCATCATCGAGACGCTCGCGCACCGCGCCCAGCACATCGGGATCGGCGTGACCGGTGATCATCGGCCCCCAGGAGCCCACATAATCGATATAACGCTTGCCTTCCACATCGAATAGATACGCTCCCTGGGCACGCTCCATGAAAACCGGGGAACGGTCCATGCCCTTGAAGGCACGCACCGGCGAATTGACACCGCCGGGAATGCGTCGACAGGCCCGTTCGAAGAGCTGCGCTGATGTGGTCATGTCAACCTCTTGTCCTGTTGAGGGAAAGCCCTGGATGATGCTGGAGGCAGGAGACTGGCGGCCTCCAGCTTGTGGATAATTCGTTGGATAAACTTTTGACGAGCAGTGATCGACCGGTGAAAAGCGTCGAAGTGGTCGCCATCGATCCCGCCAATGCCTGCCTCGGCTCACTCATTCAGTATTACATACCTGGCCCGTTCCAGTAGCGTCGCGGCAGACACTGATCATCTCCCGGGCACCAGCCGTTCGACAGCGCCTCCCAGGTAAAGGCCTGAGCCTGCTCACAGGCGGCGACCATGGAATCCCCCAGCGCCAGCCGAGCCGCCAGCGCCGCGGCCAGGGTGCAACCCGAACCATGGAAGACCGCCGGCAAGCGTGGCCATTCCCACTGGCGATCACCATCCGGCGTATGCAGGGTGTGGACAACCTTGTCATCGGCGTCCGCCGCATCGGTGCCGGTGACCAGCACCGCCTGGCAGCCCTGGCGCATCAGACTGACTGCCCTGTCGGTCTCATCCCGACATGCCGCCTCGGCCAGACGCTGCAGCTCGAGATGATTGGGCGTCAGGATATCCACAAGGGGAAACAGGCGCGACGCGTACGCCGCCGCCAGGGCATCCGTGGATAACTCACGACCACCACCCGCCTTGAGGATCGGATCGGCCACCACCGGCACTCCGGGCCGACGCCGGACGATGTCCACCACCGCCTCCAGGCTCGCGACATCGCTCAGCAGACCGATCTTGATGGCATCGATCTCGATATCCGCCAGCCCGTCGGCCATCTCGCTGACCAGCTCGCCGGCCACCGGCTGTACGCGGCTGACATCGCGGCAATTCTGCACCGTCATCGCCGTGGGAATCGTCAACGCCCAGCCGCCACAGGCACCAATGGCCTCGGCGTCAGCAATGATACCGGCACCGCCGGTGGGATCGTGTCCCCCCAGGGCCAGAACCACCGGAAGGTGTCGATTGATGGTCAAGGATGGCGTCATCAGAACGGCTTGAGCACGGCCAGCAGGATGATCCCCAGCAGGGCGATCACGGGCAGTTCATTGAAGATGCGGAAATATCTCGAGCTGCGCTGGCAACGCTCGGCGGCAAACTGCTTGAGATAGATCAGGCATACATGGTGATACGCCACCAGCAGGGCGACCAGGGTCAGCTTGACATGCATCCAGCCCTGACTCAGCCAGTTAGGTACCAGATAGAGCATGATGCCGCCCAGGATCAGCAGAGCCACCATCGAGGGCATCATGATGCCCCGATACAGCTTGCGCTCCATGGTGGTGAAATACGCCATGGCCTGCCGATCGCCCTGATCGCGGGCCGTGGCATGGTACACATAGAGGCGCGGCAGATAGAACATCGCCGCCAACCAGGTCACCATGGCAATCAGGTGAAAGGCCTTGATCCAGAGATACATGTCACTCCTCACGTATTGCGAAAGCGGTAATAGCGCTCGATGGCATCGCGGGTAATGATACCCGAGATGCGCTGCTTGCCGGGACGATGGCCGTGTTGCACGTAGAGCGCATCGACATGCTTGGTATTGAGCCGATCGAAGGCCTCGGACAGTGTCGCCTGCAGATGGATGGGTGCCAGGTCCAGGCGCTTGCCGGGGATCTCCAGCAGGTCCATCTTGCCATCCTTGCCGATATTGTCATCGTCATCATGCTCCAGCATCCAGCGCGCCAGGGACGCCGCCTTGAGGGCCAGGGTCGGCTTGTCATCGCGAGTGCGCTCGATGACCACCCATTCGGGCTTGTCGTCCAGCAGGGCACTGGCCTCGGCACGCGTCACGCGGCGCGGCGAGCGAACCAGGGCGCGCTCCATGACCGCCGGCACCGAGACGCGTGACAGGGCCTGCATCAAGGGCTGCTGCAAGGGGTGCAGCCCATGGCGGGTGACACTCACGAAGAAGCCATCACAGCCACACAGCTGGCGTGACGTCAGCCCCGCCACCACCACGGCCAGCATGCCCGGCAGAATCATGCCCGGATTGTGCGTCAGCTCGAGCAGTGCCATCAGCGCCGCCAGCGGGGCCTGCAGGACGGCCCCCATCATGGCCGCCATGCCCAGCATGGCATACACCTCGGGGCCGGCCGCGACCTCCGGCAACCACCAGCCGCCGAACAGGCCACACAGGGCTCCGGCGGCACCGCCGGCCACCAGCACCGGACCAATGATGCTCACCGGAATGCCGCAGGCCACCGCCAGGGCCGTCAGCACCAGCTTGCCGATGGCCAGGGCAATCAGCACGTCCAGGGTGATCGAACCATTCAGGATGCTGCCCAGGCTGTCATAGCCCATGCCCTGTACCTGGGGATACCACCAGGCCACGCCACCGACCAGGCCGGCAACCAGGGCCAGGCGTGCCGCAAAGGGGAGACGTTTCATGACATTGCCCGAACGCGCCAGCTTGACGAAGCCTCCCGCCATCAGGCCGATCGCCAGTGCACTCAGCACGATCCAGGGCAGATTGTACAACGACTCCAGCTCGACGCCGCTCATCTGGAAGGGGCGCACGCTGCCATAGGCCATCTGAGCCACCAGAGCACCGATGGTAGAGGCCAGGATCACCGGCATGAAACCGATCAGCGTGTATTCCATGATCACCACTTCCATGGCGAAGATGACGCCGGCAATCGGCGTGTTGAACGATGCCGAGATGCCCGCGGCCGTGCCGCACCCCACCAGCACGCGCAGGCTGTTGTGCGGCAGCCGCAAGCGCTCACCCAGGCCGCTCGAAGCCGCCGCGCCGAGATGAATGGCCGGGCCCTCGCGGCCCGCGGAAAGCCCGCCGAGTACCGAGATCAAGCCGACCCACCATTGTGTGAACCAGTTGCGCAGCGGAAAGCGGCCCTGATGGTAGGTCAGTCGCTCGATGACATGGGCCACCCCGATCTGACGCGCGGCAGGAGGCTGATAATGCATCCACAGGCCAATCAGGATCACCGCCAGCACCGGCAGCGAGGATCTGAGCCAGGGCGAGAGCGTTTCGAAGGCTTCAGGATCGGCATCCGGCATGAAGGCCATGGCACCGACTTCCAGCAGCAACCGAAAGCCGACCATCAGACCGCCGGTGATCAAGCCCGAGAAGACACCCAGTACGCACAGCTGCGGCAGGCCATCGACACTCGCCAGGCGGCGGCGAAAGCCATCGAGGGAATAGAAGCGAAACCAGCGTCGTGACAAGAAGACCGTCCTCTGGAACCGAGCGATGTCCATGACATCGATAATCCGACCATGACCCCACTGGGTAGGCCATGCCTGTCTTGTGTATCATATTCACTATAGAGGTCCCAGCTTTCACCCCTGATGAGGAGTCCAACGTGATCAAGGTCGGAATCGTCGGCGGCACCGGCTATACCGGAGTCGAGCTACTCAGGCTGCTGGCGCGTCACCCGGGTGTCAGTGTCGAGGCCATTACCTCGCGCAGTGAAGCCGGCCTGGCGGTCAGCGAACTGTATCCCAATCTGCGGGGGCATTACGCCGACCTGCGTTTCAGCAATCCCGACCCCGAACGCCTGGGCGCTTGTGACGCCGTCTTCTTCGCCACACCGCACGGCGTCGCCCATGCCCTGGCGGGCGACCTGCTCGACCGAGGCACGCGCGTCATCGACCTGTCGGCCGACTTCCGTCTGCGCGATGCCGATGAATGGGAGTCGTGGTATGGCCAGCCTCATGGTGCCCCGGAACTCCTCGCGGAAGCGGTCTACGGCTTGCCGGAAACCAACCGCGAGCGCATTCGCGAAGCACGCCTGGTCGCCGTGCCCGGCTGTTACCCGACGGCCGTGCAACTCGGCCTGCTGCCACTGCTGGAAAGCGCCTCGATCGATGCCAACCACCTGATTGCCGACTGCAAATCCGGCGTCACCGGCGCCGGGCGTGGGGCCAAGGTTGGCTCACTGCTGGCCGAGGCCAGCGAATCGATGAAATCCTATGGTGCCTCCGGTCATCGCCACCTGCCGGAAATCCGCCAGGGCCTGGGCGATGCCTTCGGCGAGCGGGTCGGCCTGACCTTCGTGCCCCATCTGACCCCGATGATCCGCGGCATCCATGCCACGCTCTATGGTCAGTTGCAGGGCGATGTCGCGGATCTCCAGGCACTGTTCGAACAGCGCTTCGCCGACGAACCCTTCGTCGACGTCATGCCGCCCGGCAGTCACCCGGAAACCCGCAGCGTCAAGGGCGCCAACATGTGCCGCATCGCCGTGCACCGCCCGTCAGACGGCGACACCGTGGTAGTCCTCGCGGTCATCGACAACCTGGTCAAGGGCGCCTCGGGTCAGGCGATACACAACCTCAACCTGATGTTCGGCTGTGACGAGACCGCCGGCCTCGACGCCCCGGCCATGATGCCCTGAGCTTTCCTCTACCGGACCAGGCGATCACCGCCAACCCGGCGTGAGAAGCGCCGGGGACAGGTCGCCCCCACACAATAGTTGACCTTTTTACTGGGTGGTGTGGATAATCGTGGCATGAACCACACCCACCGATCACGAGGAGGTCACCCATGAGTGGTGTCGCATCCTTTGTTCCTACCCCGCTGTTGCTGTCCGACAGTGCCAAGGCGCGCATCAGAGGCCTGGTCGAGGAAGAGGGCAACCAGGCACTCAAGCTGCGGGTCTATGTGACCGGCGGAGGTTGTTCCGGCTTCCAGTACGGTTTCGATTTTGCCGATTCGGTCGCCGAAGACGACACACTGGTCGAATTCGACGACGTGGCCCTGGTGGTCGATCCTCTTTCCTACCAGTATCTGGTCGGTTCAACGGTCGACTTCGAGGAAGGACTGGCCGGTGCACGCTTCATGATCCAGAACCCCAATGCCACCACCACCTGTGGCTGCGGCGCCTCCTTCATGGTCTGACCCACCGCACCGCGCCGGAACGTTGAACTGGCGCTGACAAGGCTTCCCGCCCTGACTTGACGCCTTCATGACAACTCGCCATGGTGGATATGTATTCCACAACAATTGCTTCCATGGGGAAACGTATGAAACGTCAAATGAAGGCGGTATCACTGGCTACCTGCATCGGCTTCGGTCTCGCTGCCTCCGGCATGGCCGTTGCCCAGGACCAGACGCTCAACGTGGCCACCGATCCGAGCTTCGTGCCCTTTGAAATGATGGACCAGGAAACCGGTGAGATGGTCGGTTTCGACATGGACATCATCCAGGAAATCTCCGACCGCGCCGGGTTCGACTACAACCTGCGGACCATGGACTTCAACGGCATCATCCCCGCCGTGCAGACCGGTAATGTCGACATCGCCATCGCCGGCATCACCATCACCGAAGAACGCGGCGAAATCGTCGACTTCTCCGATCCGTATTACGACAGTGGTCTGAAGCTGCTGGTCAACAAGGATGATGACAGCATCCAGAGCGTCGATGACCTGGAAGGCAAGTCGATCGGCACCAAGATCGGCTCCACCAGCTACGACTATCTTCAGGAAAATCTCGGCGACAGCGCCGACATCACGCCCTATCCGGGCACCAGCGACATGTACATGGCACTGCTGGGCGGCAGCGTCGATGCCGTCTTCTATGACGCCCCCAATGTCGGCTACTTCTCCCAGACCAAGGGTGACGGCAAGGTCAAGACCGTCGGCCCGCTCTACGAGGGGCAGCAGTACGGGCTGGCCATCGCCAAGGGCAGCGAATGGGTCGAACCCATCAACGAGGCCCTGGCGTCCATGAAGGAAGATGGCACCTACGACGAAATCCACGCCAAGTGGTTCGGTTCTTCCTCCGACGAGGAGTGAGTCGGACGTCAATGCCGAACATGGGGTCGGGTCCACGGGCCCGACCCCATTGTGTTACCCCATCATCCAGCAAGCACTGACCCAAGACGCGAGCGAAGGGACACCGCTCGCTGCCGGAGTTCCTCTTTCAGCGTCGTGCCGGCGGCGACTGGTTCACAGTGGTGAGACCCACCGGCTTGGCCGCGGTGCTCCCCCCTTCGCCACCGGGCCAGTGCTTCCACGCCAAGAACGCTGAAAGGGAGACCCACTGTGGACTTTCAATTCGACTGGCAGGCGGCCTTCGCCTCCATTCCGCAACTGGCAACGGGTATCCCCTACACCCTGCTGATATCCTTCGGTGGTCTGGCGATCGGCTTTATCATCGGCATCATCTTCGGGTTGCTGAGAATCAGCCCGACCCGATGGCTGCGCATGCCCGCCATCGCCTATATCGAAGTCTTCCGTGGCACCCCGGTGCTCGTCCAGGTCCTGTTCATCTTCTATGGTCTGCCGCAGATCCTCGGTGGTCCCATCAATGCCCTGGTCGCCGGTATCGCGGCCATTGCCGTCAATTCCGGGGCCTATATCTCGGAAATCGTGCGCGGTGGCGTGCAATCCGTGGAGCGCGGCCAACGCGAGGCGGGCCTGTCCCTCGGGCTGTCACGGGTACAGACGTTTCGCTACATCATCTGGCCCCAGGCCTTCCGGCGCATGATTCCATCGCTCGGCAACCAGGGCATCATCAGCATCAAGGATACCTCCCTGTTCTCGGTCATCGGCGTCGGCGAACTCGTCCGCCAGGGACAGATCTACATCGCCACCACCTTCACCGCCCTGGAGGTCTACCTGATGGTTGCCCTGCTGTACCTGGCGATCACCCTGACCCTGTCGTTTGCGCTGCGCATGCTCGAGCGCAAGGGCCTCGTCGGACAATAAAGGAAGGCACCTCATGAACCAGCAGAAGTCCACGGCCGGCGCCGAGCCCATCGTGCGCATGAACAAGCTCAACAAGCACTTCGGCGACTTTCACGTGCTCAAGGATATCGACCTGAGCGTCGCCACCGGCGAGGTCGTCGTGGTCATCGGCGCCAGTGGCTCCGGCAAGTCGACACTGATCCGCTGCGTCAACGGCCTGGAAGAATTCCAGCAGGGCGAACTGGATGTCGACGACAGTCCCTTGCTGCCCTACGGCAAGGCCACTCAGGCCCTGCAGAAGATCCGCACCGAAGTCGGCATGGTGTTCCAGCAATTCAACCTCTTTCCGCACCTCAGCGTGCTCGACAACGTGATTCTGGCGCCCATGAAGGTACGCGGGCAGGACCGCGAAACGGCGGTGGCGACCGGTGAACGCCTGCTCGAGCGTGTCGGCATCAGCGACCAGATCTACAAGTACCCGACCCAGCTCTCCGGCGGTCAGCAGCAGCGTGTTGCCCTGGCCCGTGCCCTGGCCATGGAACCCCGCCTGATGCTCTTCGATGAGCCCACATCGGCGCTGGATCCCGAGATGATCGGCGAAGTGCTCGATGCCATGCGCGAGCTGGCCAATGACGGCATGACCATGATGATCGTCACCCACGAAATGGGCTTTGCCCGCGAGGTCGCCGACCGCGTGATCTTCATCGACAAGGGCTGCATCGTCGAGGAAGGCCCGCCCGAGACGATCTTCGATCAGCCTGTCGAGGCCGCCACCCAGAGTTTCCTTTCGAGGGTGCTCAAGCACTGACCGTCGCGCATTTGCGGGAGGCATTGATCGCCTTCCAGGATCTCATCGAGTGCCAATCAGGCACTTTCTCAAGGCTCTGTCGTTATCGACAGGGCCTTTTTTCTGCCTGTGGATAACCAGCCGGACGATGACCCCCGAAATTCGCTCGCAGGCACTGCCACGCCGGTAATGCTGAACAAGGAGGCAGGTTGTTCACAGCCGCGGTGACAACTCGGGTAGTGGTCGGTGGAAAAGGGCTGATTTTTCCGGCTTGTGGGCAAGTCGAGGTTTCATCCACAGACCTCCAACAGCTCGTGCGCAGCTCGCCCGGAAGCTTTGCGTGTATCAGTCAACACTACATGTTGTTGATGTAAAAGGTTTATGATCGCTTATCAACAGAAAAGCTCCACACCAGTAATAACAACAACAACAGAACTTCTTATCTATATATTATTTATATTGTTGTCTGAGGGTGTGTGAAAGGACGCGGACCAAAATCCAGGTGTGGAAAACCCTGACGATTACCCACAGGAGGTTTATACTGGCTGGCTGATTTCATCCCCGATTCGCAATATCGGCGCCGATGCGCCGAACGAGGTGAACCTTGGATTACCCCGACCGTTTCGACGTCATCGTCATCGGTGGTGGCCATGCGGGCACCGAAGCCGCTCTGGCCTCGGCTCGCACGGGCTGCCGTACGCTGCTTCTGACCCACAACATCGAGACCCTCGGTCAGATGTCGTGCAATCCTGCCATCGGCGGGATCGGCAAGAGTCATCTGGTCAAGGAGATCGATGCCCTGGGCGGTGCCATGGGCCTGGCCACCGACATGGCCGGCATCCAGTTTCGCGTGCTCAATGCGCGCAAGGGCCCAGCCGTGCGGGCGACCCGTGCCCAGGCGGACCGCGTGCTGTACAAGGCTGCCATCCGCGGCATGCTGGAGAACCAGCCCAATCTGACGATCTTTCAGCAGGCCGCCGGCGACCTGATCGTCGACGGCAACCAGGTACGCGGCGTCACCACCGAAACCGGAATCCGCTTCCACAGCGAAAGCGTGGTCTTGTGTACCGGCACCTTCCTCGGCGGAGTTATCCACATCGGGATGGACAACAGCCGCGGCGGTCGAGCCGGCGATCCGCCCTCCAATGGGCTGGCAGAGCGTCTGCGGGCCCAGCCGTTCAGCGTCGATCGACTCAAGACCGGGACTCCCCCGCGGCTGGATGCCAAGAGCGTCGATTTCTCGCAGCTCGATGCACAACCGGGTGATGACCCGACCCCGGTCATGTCGTACATGGGCGATCGGGAGCTGCATCCGCGTCAGGTGAGTTGCCACATCGCGCACACCAACGAGCGCACCCACGAGATCATTCACGCTAACCTGGATCGGTCGCCGATGTTTTCCGGCACCATCGACAGCGTGGGACCGCGCTATTGCCCGTCCATCGAGGACAAGGTGCATCGCTTCGCGGACAAGAACAGCCATCAGATCTTCGTCGAGCCGGAGGGCCTGGAGACCCATGAGCTGTATCCCAACGGCATCTCCACGTCGCTTCCCTTCGATGTGCAGCTGCAGGTCGTGCGTTCCATCCGCGGCATGGAAAATGCCCATATCACGCGGCCCGGCTATGCCATCGAGTATGATTTCTTCGATCCGCGGGATCTGAAGCACTCGCTGGAAACCCGGCATATCGACAACCTCTACTTCGCCGGGCAGATCAATGGCACCACCGGGTACGAGGAAGCCGGCGCCCAGGGGCTGCTGGCCGGTCTCAATGCCGCCCGTCGCGCCAGCGGCCTGGACGCCTGGTGGCCGCGTCGCGACGAAGCCTATCTCGGCGTCCTGGTGGATGACCTGATCACCCTGGGGACCCGCGAGCCCTATCGCATGTTCACGTCTCGCGCCGAGTACCGCCTGCTGCTGCGCGAAGATAACGCCGACATGCGCCTCACCGAGGCCGGTCGCGAGCTGGGCCTGATCGATGATCAACGCTGGCAGACCTTCAGCACCAAGCGCGAAGCCGTCGAGCAGGAAACCTCGCGGCTCAAGTCCCGCTGGGTACAACCCGGTGGCGAGGCGGCGGCCAGGGTCGATGAGCTCACCGGGCAGCCGCTCAAGCGGGAATACAACCTGCTCGAGCTGCTGCGCCGCCCCGAGCTGGGCTATCGTGATGTCGCCGGGCTGGTGGGCGAACCGGTCGAGGATGAGCGCGTCGCCGAACAGGTGCAGATCCAGGCCAAGTACCAGGGGTATATCGATCGTCAGCAGGCCGACATCGACAAGCTCAAGCGTCATGAAGCCACGCCGCTGCCCGCCGATCTCGATTACCAACAGGTGGAAGGGCTCTCCAACGAGATCCGTCAGAAGCTCATCGAGAGCCGGCCCGAGACACTGGCGCAGGCCTCGCGCATCTCCGGCGTCACACCGGCGGCGGTGTCGATCCTGCTCATCCATCTCAAGAAGCGCCGCCTGCTCGATGAAAGCCGGGTAGCCAACGCATGACCCAGGATGATCAGCGCTTGCGCGAGCGCCTGGAACAGGGCCTCGACGAGCTGGGTCTCGAGACCCGGCCGGGCACCGGGGACGCATTGATGTCGCTGCTGGCGCTGTTGCACAAGTGGAACCGTGCCTATAACCTCACCGCGATACGGGCGCCGGAGGACATGGTCTCGCGTCACCTTCTGGACAGCGCCGTCGTGGCGCCCCATGTCACCGGTTCGTCGCTGCTCGATGTGGGGGCCGGTCCCGGCTTGCCGGGACTGGTACTGGCGATTCTCGCCCCGGAACGTCAGGTAACCCTGCTCGACAGCAACGGCAAGAAGGTACGCTTTCAACGCCAGGCGGTGATGGAACTGGGTTTGACCAATGTCACTCCGGTCCAGGCGCGGGTCGAAGCCTTCGCGGGACCGGCCACAGGTTATGACGAAGTCATCTCGCGGGCCTTCGCCAGCCTGGGGGATTTCGTCTCGCTGAGTGCCCGCCTGGTGGCGGATGGAGGACGGTGGCTGGCCATGAAGGGCCCCACCGTGGAGGATGAGTTGAGCGGATTGCCCGAGGATGTTGCCCCGGTCGCCAGTCATGAACTGCGGGTACCCTTCGAGCCCGGCCAGCGTCGGCTGGTGATACTCGAACGCACCGCTTCCACCCAGGGTCGCCACTGAGGCGTCCGTCACACGCAAGGAATGTCGCCGTGACCAAGATCATCGCCTTGACCAACCAGAAGGGCGGCGTGGGCAAGACCACTTCCGCCGTCAACCTTGCCGCCAGCCTGGCGGCTCTGGACCGCCGGGTCCTGCTGGTCGACCTGGACCCTCAGGGCCATGCCACCATGGGCAGTGGGGTCGACAAGCACGAGCTGGACGGCAGTGTCCTCGACGTCATCCTCGGTGATCGCAAGTCCAGCGAGGTCATCCTCGACTGTCCCGAGGCCGGTTACGCCCTCTTGCCGGGCAATGGTGACCTGACCGCGGCCGAAGTCGAGCTCCTGGAGCGCCAGGATGGCCGTGAGCGCTGTTTGGTCGACGCCCTGCGCGAGGTTGCCGCGGAGTACGACGTAGTGCTGATCGACTGCCCGCCGTCCTTGAACATGCTGACCGTCAATGGCCTGACGGCTGCCGATGGCGTGCTGATCCCGCTGCAGTGCGAGTTCTACGCCCTCGAGGGGCTGTCGGCGCTGCTCGACACCGTCGAACAGATCAAGGACAGCGTGAACCCCCAGCTCGAGATCTTCGGGATCCTGCGCACCATGTACGACAACCGCAACAGCCTGACGCGCGATGTCAGCAAGCAGCTGCGCGATTATTTCGGGGATGCCTTGCTCAAGGCCACCATCCCGCGCAACGTGCGAGTCGCCGAGGCACCGAGTCACGGCCTGCCGGTGACCAAGTACGCCAGGTTCTCGCGGGGCAGCCAGGCTCACCGGGTGCTGGCCAAGGAATTGATCCGTCGTCTGTCGTTGTAATCGTATAGACCCTGGAACCGTATATACCCCGAAAGAGGGAAACGCGATGACGCGCAAACAACGCGCCCTGGGACGTGGCCTGGATGCCCTGATCGGCGCCAATGCCAAGCGCCGTGACAGTCTGGACTTGCCGGAAGTGGATGCCACCCTGGCGGGAGACGAACAGGACGACCAGCCTCAACGGCTCGCCGAGACCGAGGAACGCCTGGAACGTCTGCCGCTCGGCCAGCTGAGCCGCGGGCGTTATCAGCCGCGGCGTGACATTCAGTCCGAAGCGCTGGAAGAACTGGCCGACTCGATCCGTGCCCAGGGCGTCATGCAGCCCATCGTGGTGCGGCCGCTGGACGACGAACGCTATGAGATCGTGGCCGGCGAGCGGCGTTGGCGCGCCGCACAGCTGGCCGAACTCGACGTCATTCCGGCGGTGATCCGCGAGGTCAGCGATGAAGGGGCGCTGGCGCTGGCGCTGATCGAGAACATTCAGCGCGAGAGCCTCAATCCGGTCGAGGAAGCCATGGCCATGAAGCGCCTGCTCGACGAGTTCGAGCTGACGCAGCAGCAGGCGGCGGATGCCGTCGGCCGCTCGCGTGCCCAGGTCGCCAACCTGCTGCGGTTGTTGTCGCTGGACCCGGAAGTGCAGACGCTGCTCGAACGCGGTGACCTGGACATGGGGCACGCCCGGGCGCTGCTGTCGCTCTCGGGCGCCAAGCAGCGCAAGGCCGCTCACGAAGTGGTCAACAAGGATCTGACGGTGCGTGCCACCGAGGCCCTGGTCAAGCAGCTCAATGCCGGCGGGCCAAAGAAGCAGGCCAAGCCGGAGCAGAGTCCCGATGTGGCCAGGCTGGAATCGCGCCTCGGTGACCTGCTGGGCGCTCCCGTCAAGATCCAGCACGGCCAGAGCGGCAAGGGGCGCGTGACCATCCGCTATGCCAGCCTGGAAGAGCTCGACGGCATACTGGAGCACATTCGCTGAGGCGAGGATTCATTTAGCGGGCTAAAGAAGTTCGCGTCTTTTCATTGCCTTTTAGTCTTAACCTGGCGTGATATCGCGTATATTCGCAGCGCATCCGGTTGATGCCGGCGAGCCGCTTCCCTATAATCGCGCCGGACCGCCGACATTGGCAGACGGTGGTTCAGAAGGTGGCCTGGGTGCCTGCAAGGTAGACAACGGAGACCTCATGGCGGCCAGGATCAAGCGCCCCGGCGTTCGGCGACTGTTATTCGCGCAATTGGTGGTAATAGGCCTGATGACGGGGGCTGGTGCCTTGTCGGGAGGGAGTTCCGGCGCCCACTCGGTTGTTGCGGGTGGAGTTGTGGCTTTCCTGCCCAATGCCTTTTTTGCCTGGCGCGCCTTCCGCTACCGGGGAGGACGCCACGCCAAGAACATCGTGAGAGGCTTCTACAGTGCGGAAGCCGGCAAGTTTGGTTTGACGGTGGCTCTTCTGACCGTGGTATTTGTCGCAGTGCCCCCCTCAAATCACGCTTTCTTCTTTGGCGCTTATGTGGTGATGCTGTTCGTCCACTGTCTGGCCGCCTGGCTGGGCACGCGGCCATCACCCAACTGAAATCGAGGCAGCTTATGGCAGGCAACAACCCGACTCCCACGGAGTATATTCAGCACCACCTGCAGAATCTGACATATGGCTACCATCCCGAGAACGGTTGGTCGATTGCCCACTCCAGCGCCGAAGCCCAGGAAATGGGGTTCTGGGCCATTCATCTGGATACCATGGGCTGGTCAGTGGCGATGGGCGTCCTGTTCATCTGGCTGTTTCGCAAGGTCGGCAAGGTCGCTACCACGGGTGTGCCGGGCAAGTTGCAGAACGCCATCGAGATGGTCTTCGAATTCATTGATGGCACCGTGAATAGTGCCTTCCACCGCAAGAACTCGCTGATTGGCCCCCTGGCGCTGACGCTGTTCGTCTGGATCTTCCTGATGAACCTGCTCAAGCTCGTGCCGGTCGACCTGGCCCCTGAGCTGTTCGCCAAGCTCGGGGTCGAGTACATGAAACTGGTGCCGACCACGGATCCCAATGCCACCCTGGGCATGGCACTGGGCGTGTTCTGCCTGATCATCTACTACAGCATCAAGGTCAAGGGGCTCGGTGGATTTGCCAAGGAGCTCTCACTGACGCCCTTCAATCATTGGCTATTGATTCCCTTCAACCTGGTGATGGAAGTCATCAGTCTGCTGGTCAAGCCCCTCAGCCTGGGCCTGCGACTCTTCGGCAACATGTTCGCCGGCGAGGTAATATTCATCCTGATTGCCCTGCTGCCGTTCTGGGTCAGCTGGACGCTCAACGTGCCCTGGGCCATCTTCCATATTCTGGTCATCACCCTGCAGGCATTCATCTTCACCGTGCTGACGGTGGTCTACCTGAATGCGGCCCATGAGCATCACTGAATCGCGCAACATCTGATAAACCCTTGAACCTTAACCTCAACTCGATAGGAGTATCACCATGGAACTCGTCTACATTGCCGCCTCTCTCATGATCGGTCTGGGTGCCCTGGGCACGGGCATCGGCTTCGCCCTGCTGGGCGGTAAGCTGCTCGAGACGACTGCCCGTCAGCCGGAGCTGGCCAACCAGCTGCAGACCAAGACCTTCCTGATGGCTGGCCTGCTGGACGCTGTGCCGATGATCGGTGTGGGCATCGCGATGTACCTGATCTTCGTTGTTGCCGGTTAACGAATCGCACACCGGGCGCGCAGCGCTCGGTCTGCCTGTTTCCGGTCGCCACGAATCTGTCAGAGGTACGTCCTTGTGAATATCAACATGACGCTAATCGGACAAATGATCGCCTTCGCGATTTTTGTCTGGTTCTGCATAAAGTACGTGTGGCCGCCGATCAACAATGCGCTTCACGAGCGCCAGAAAAAGATCGCCGATGGCCTGGACGCTGCCAGCCGTGCATCACGTGACCTCGAAAAGGCCGAAGAGCAGGCCGAAGAGACTCTGCGTGAAAGCAAGGAACAGGCAGCCGAAATTCTGGAGCAAGCCCACAAGCGGTCCAATCAGATGATCGACGAGGCACGTGAGCAGGCCCGCCAGGAAGGCGAGCGCATGATCGCGGGTGCCAAGTCCGAGATCGAGCAGGAAGTCAACCGCGCGAAGGAAGAACTGCGGGGCGAAGTCTCGCGTCTTTCCATCATGGGCGCCGAGCGCATCCTGGAATCCTCCATTGACGAGAAGCAACACGCGAAGCTCGTCGAAAAACTCGCTGACGAGCTTTAAGGAGGTCTTCCATGGCGCAACTGTCTACTGTCGCACGCCCCTATGCCAAGGCAGCTTTCGAGTACGCTGACCAGCATCAGGCACTCGATGCCTGGGCCGGCATGCTCGACAGCGTGGCCCAGGTTGTCGGCAACGACGACCTGCGTCAGCAGGTGCTCGGTAATCCGAGACTGACCAGCGCGCAGAAAGTCGAGCTGGTCGTCGAGCTCTGCGGCGATGCCGTGAACGACGAACTGCGCAACTTCCTTTACCAGGTCGGCCAGAAGGGTCGCCTGGCGGCTCTGCCGGCCATCGCCGAGCAGTTCGCGCTGCTCAAGGCTCAGCAGGAAAAGCGCATGGACGTGGAAATCGTCTCCGCCTTCCCGCTGGACGACGCGCAGCAACAAACGCTCGCGAGTGCGCTGGCCAAGCGTCTGAACCGCGAAATCTCCATTACCACTCAGGTGGACAGCAGCCTCATGGGCGGCGTGGTCCTGCGTGCCGGCGATACCGTCATCGACGGGTCGGTGCGTGGTCGACTGAATCGCCTCCACGAGGCCCTTTCCGCCTGAGTCTGAGGGACATGGCATGCAGCAACTGAATCCTTCCGAGATCAGCGACATCATCAAGCAGCGTATCGAGAAGCTGGATGTCGCATCCGAAGCCCGTAACCAGGGCACCATCGTCAGCGTGTCTGACGGTATCGTGCAGATCCACGGTCTTGCCGATGCAATGTTCGGTGAGATGATCGAGTTCCCCGGCGGCATCTTCGGCATGACGCTCAACCTCGAGCGCGACAACGTCGGCGCCGTGGTGCTGGGCGACTACCTGAAGCTGGAAGAGGGCATGACCGCTCAGTGCACCGGTCGCATCCTCGAAGTGCCGGTGGGTCCGGAACTGTGCGGCCGCGTGGTCGATGCTCTGGGCAATCCGATCGATGGCAAGGGCGAGCTGGGCACCGACAAGACCGATGCGGTCGAGAAGGTCGCGCCGGGCGTCATCACCCGTCAATCCGTTGATCAGCCGATCCAGACCGGCTTCAAGTCGATCGACGCCATGGTGCCGATCGGTCGCGGTCAGCGTGAGCTGATCATCGGCGACCGCCAGATCGGCAAGACGGCGATTGCCATCGACGCCATCATCAACCAGAAAAACACCGGCGTGACCAGTGTTTACGTGGCGATCGGCCAGAAGCAGTCGACCATCGCCAACGTGGTGCGCAAGCTCGAAGAGCATGGCGCCATGGAAAACACCATCGTGGTGGCGGCCGGTGCGGCCGACCCCGCGCCGATGCAGTTCCTGGCCGCCTATTCCGGCTGCACCATGGGCGAGTACTTCCGCGACCGTGGCGAAGACGCCATGATCGTCTATGACGATCTGTCCAAGCAGGCCGTGGCCTATCGTCAGGTCTCCCTGCTGCTGCGTCGTCCGCCGGGTCGTGAAGCCTTCCCGGGTGATGTCTTCTATCTCCACTCGCGGCTGCTCGAGCGGGCGGCGCGTGTCAATGAGGACTATGTCGAGAAGTTCACCGATGGTGAAGTGAAAGGCAAGACTGGCTCACTGACCGCACTGCCGATCATCGAGACCCAGGGTGGCGACGTCTCCGCCTTCGTGCCGACCAACGTGATCTCGATCACCGATGGTCAGATCTTCCTCGAGACCGACCTGTTCAACTCCGGCGTGCGTCCGGCGATCAACGCGGGCCTGTCGGTATCGCGCGTGGGCGGTTCGGCGCAGACCAAGATCATCAAGAAGCTTGGTGGCACCGTGCGCCTGGCACTGGCTCAGTATCGTGAGCTGGCGGCCTTCGCCCAGTTTGCTTCCGACCTCGACGAGTCGACCCGCAAGCAGCTGGAACACGGTCAGCGCGTGATGGAACTGATGAAGCAGAATCAGTACTCGCCGATGTCCGTGGCGGAAATGGCCGTGACCCTGTTTGCCGCCAACGAGGGCTATCTGGAAGATGTCGAGGTCAAGAAGGTGCTGGACTTCGAGCGTTCTCTGCATGACTTCATGAAGTCCGAGTTCGCCGAACTCCTCGACACGATCAACCAGAGCGGTGACTTCAGCGACGAGATCAAGAGTGGCTTGAAGGAAGGTCTCGAAAAGTTCAAGGCAACTCAGAGCTGGTAATTCCGCCGGCCCGCTTCAGGCAAGCGGGCCATGGAGCATTCTGAGGGCCACGAACGGAGTAGATCGCTATGGCAGCCGCAAAAGAGATTCGCTCCCAGATCGGGAGCATCAAGAACACGCAGAAGATCACCAGCGCCATGGAAATGGTGGCTGCGTCGAAGATGCGCAAGGCGCAGGACCGCATGCGGGCCAGCCAGCCCTACGCCAAGCAGATTCGCAAGGTCGTGGGCCACCTCGCTGATGCCAACCCGGAGTACAAGCATCCGTGGATGGAAGAGCGCGAGGTCAAGCGTGTCGGCTACATCGTGGTATCCAGTGACCGCGGCTTGTGCGGTGGCTTGAACGGCAACCTGTTCAAGTCGGTCGTCAAGGACGCCCAGGCCTGGCATGAGCAGGGCGCAGAACTTGACTTCTGCACGCTCGGCAGCAAGGCCAACGCCTTCTTCCGCAAGTATGGCGGTAATCTGGTGGCCTCCAGGAACAGCCTGGGGGAATCCCCGCGCGCCGAGGATCTGGTCGGTAGCGTCAAGGTCATGCTGGATGCCTACGACGAAGGCACGCTGGACCGCCTTTATGTGGTGTTCAATGAATTCGTCAACACCATGACGCAGAAGCCGGTGGTCCGTCAGCTGTTGCCGTTGTCTCCCGACATGGGGCGCAAGGCGCAGGATGACGACGACGAGGAATTCGAGCGTCCCAGCAGCTGGGACTACCTGTATGAGCCTGATGCCCAAGCGCTTCTGGATAGCCTGCTGGTGCGCTTCGTCGAGGCGCAGGTCTATCAGGCGGTGGTCGAGAATGTGGCCTGTGAGCAGGCTGCGCGCATGATCGCCATGAAGAGTGCTACCGACAACGCCGGCAACATGATCGACGACCTGGAACTGGTGTACAACAAGGCCCGTCAGGCGGCCATTACCCAGGAAATTTCCGAGATCGTCGGTGGCGCCGCCGCCGTATAGCGCCAGGCATACAGGTTTCATTTGCAGGTACTTTGAGAGGAACCAAGATGAGCGGACGTATCGTACAAATCATCGGCGCGGTGATTGACGTAGAGTTTCCGCGGGACGAAGTGCCCAAGGTCTACGACGCGCTGACGGTCTCGAACAGCGAGACCATCCTTGAGGTCCAGCAGCAGCTGGGCGACGGCGTGGTGCGCACCATCGCCATGGGGACCACCGAGGGCCTCAAACGCGGCCTCGAGATCACCGGCACCGACGCGGCGATTTCCGTGCCGGTGGGGGAAGCGACACTGGGACGCATCATGAACGTCCTGGGTCAGCCGATCGACGAGGAAGGTGAAATCGGCGAGCAGGAACGCATGCCGATCCACCGCAAGGCGCCGGGCTATGCCGACCAGGCAGCCGCCGAAGAGCTGCTGGAAACCGGCATCAAGGTCATCGACCTGGTCTGCCCGTTCGCCAAGGGCGGCAAGGTCGGCCTGTTCGGCGGCGCCGGTGTCGGCAAGACCGTCAACATGATGGAGCTGATCCGCAACATCGCCACCGAGCACAGCGGTTATTCCGTGTTCGCCGGTGTCGGCGAGCGGACCCGCGAGGGCAACGACTTCTATCACGAGATGCAGGAGTCCAACGTCCTCGACAAAGTCTCGCTGGTCTACGGCCAGATGAACGAGCCACCCGGCAACCGTCTGCGCGTGGCGTTGACCGGCCTGACCATCGCCGAGAAGTTCCGCGATGAAGGCCGCGACGTGCTGCTGTTCGTCGACAACATCTACCGTTATACCCTGGCCGGTACCGAGGTGTCCGCACTGCTCGGCCGCATGCCGTCCGCGGTGGGTTATCAGCCGACGCTGGCGGAAGAGATGGGTGTCCTGCAGGAGCGCATCACCTCCACCAAGACGGGTTCCATCACTTCCGTGCAGGCCGTTTACGTGCCCGCGGACGACCTGACCGACCCGTCGCCGGCCACCACCTTCTCGCACCTCGATGCGACCGTGGTACTGGCGCGTTCCATCGCCGAGCAGGGTATCTATCCGGCCATCGACCCGCTGGATTCCACCTCGCGTCAGCTGGATCCGCTGGTCATCGGCGAGGAGCACTACAAAGCGGCGCGTGGTGTTCAGGGCGTGCTGCAGCGCTACAAGGAGCTCAAGGACATCATTGCCATCCTGGGCATGGATGAGCTGTCCGACGAGGACAAGCTCTCCGTGGATCGGGCGCGCAAGATCCAGCGCTTCCTGTCGCAGCCGTTCTTCGTGGCCGAGGTGTTCACCGGTTCTCCCGGCAAGTACGTTTCGCTCAAGGAAACGATTCGCGGGTTCCAGGGCATCCTCGACGGCGAATACGACGAACTGCCGGAGCAGGCCTTCTACATGGTCGGCACCATCGACGAAGCCGTCGAGAAAGCCAACCAGATGAAGTAATCCCTCCACCTGGGAGACGTCATCATGACGAAAAGCATCAAGTGCGAGGTCGTCAGCGCCGAGGCGTCGATCTTCTCCGGCGAAGCCGAGCAGGTCGTGGCGGCCGGCAGCATGGGGGATCTCGGGATTCTGGCCGGTCATACGCCGCTGCTCACCGAGCTGGCGCCCGGTCCGGTGCGGGTCATCCGAGGCGAGGGTGAAGAGGATCACTTCTATGTCTCGGGTGGCTTCCTCGAGGTCCAGCCCGACGTGGTTACCGTACTGGCGGACACCGCCGTGCGTGCCGACGATCTGGACGAGGCCGCCGCCGAACAGGCTCGCCAGGAGGCGCTTCAGGCCATGCAGGACAAGTCCGCGGAGCTGGATTACACCCGCGCCGCGGCCGAACTGGCCGAAGCCATGGCCCAGCTGCGTACCATCCAGCAGCTGCGGCGCAAGGCGGGGCGCGGCTGAGCCAGCCCCGAGCCGAGCGTGACTGACCAAGGCGCCTCCCGGATGTATACCGGGGGGCGCTTTTTTGTTCGCTCGGGCCAATTACCTGTGGATCATCGAGCGGCCTCGATGCCGGGAGACAGCCATCATGTCATTAACAGCCTCCCTGGAGCGGCATAAAGTCACCCTGCTGCATGCCCTCGACATGGATGATCGCCAGCAGCTGAATCGGCAGCTCCCGGAGTTGCGCTCGGCGGATATCGCCGAGATCCTGCATGACCTGCTGGAGGATGACCACGAGCTGCGGGCTCGGGCCCTGCTCGACAGCCTGCCCCTCGAGCGGCAGGCCAGTGTGCTCGGCTATCTGCATGACGAGGAGCAGCTGGTCTTCACCGCCGTGATGCGCAACGACAAGCTGCAGGCGGTGCTCGAGGAGATGGGCTCCGATGAGCGCGCGGATCTGTTCAAGGTGCTCGGCGAGGATCGTCGCGAGGTATTGCTGCGGCGCATGGCGCACCGCGAACGCGAGCAGCTCATGCGCCTGGCCAGTTATGAAGAGGGCACCGCCGGCGCGCTGATGACCGCCGACTATGTGGCGATCCCCATGGGCATCATGGTCTCGCGGGCGATGATGCGGGTGCGTCAGACCGCGCCGGATGCCGAGACCGTCTATCAGCTGTATGTCATCGATGAAGACGGCTGCCTGGCCGGCACCATGTCGCTGCGCCAGTTGATGGTGGCGCAGCCCGGCACCGCGGTCGACGAGCTGATGATTCGGGATGTGATCCGCGTCTCGGTCGAGACCCCGCAGGAAGATGTGGCCCGCCTCGTGGCCCGCTATGACCTGCTGGCCGTGCCGGTGGTCGATGAGCAGGGGCTGCTGGTGGGTATCGTCACCCATGATGATGCCCTCGATGTGGTCGAGTCCGAGGCCACCGAGGATATCCACAAGGGGATGTCCATCGGCCAGCTCGAGGACGGCGTCAGTCGGGTATCGCTGATGAGCCTGTATCGCAAGCGCGTGACCTGGCTGGTGCTGCTGGTCTTCGGCAACCTGTTGTCGGGGGCCGGCATCGCGCATTTCGAGGAGACCATCGCCGCCCAGGTGGCATTGGTCTTCTTCCTGCCATTGCTGATCGGCAGTGGCGGCAATGCCGGAGCCCAGGCGGCGACCCTGATGGTACGCGGCATGGCCACCGGGGATGTCGGCGTGCGCGACTGGGGCAAGCTGCTGGGGCGCGAGTTGCTGGTCGCCGGTTCGCTGGGCCTGACCATGGCCCTGGCGGTGGCGCCGATCGGGGTGATGCGCGGCGGCGAGGCGGTGGCCCTGGTGGTGGCCATCAGCATGATCTCGATCGTGCTGTTCGGCAGCCTGCTCGGCATGTGTCTGCCCTTCGTGCTCGATCGCTTCGGCTGGGATCCGGCCACCGCCTCGGCGCCGCTGGTCACCACCCTGATCGATGCCTCCGGGGTGCTGATCTACTTCAGCTTCGCGACCCTGATACTGTCCTGAGCAGCGACTTTCCCGAACAGGACGGCGGGACAGGCCGTGATTGGAGCTGTATCCTCATGCACCGGCTACTTACTTGCTGACATAGAGTATTCCATGGATTGGCTCCAGATCGTCCTGCTTTCCATCGTCCAGGGATTGACCGAGTTCCTGCCGGTTTCCAGCTCCGCCCACCTGATTCTGGTGCCGGTACTCACCGACTGGCCCGACCAGGGGCTGGCTTTCGATGTGGCGCTGCATATCGGCAGTCTGGCTGCCGTGGTGCTGTACTTCCGCGAGGAGCTTATCGCCATGATCGCCAGCTGGTGCCGCAGCCTGACAGGGCAGGGCACCGATGCCGATGCGCGCCTGGCCTGGTGGGTGGTGCTGGCGACGATTCCGGTGTGTCTGGTCGGCCTGGCCTTCAAGGACAGCATCGAAAGTGTCATGCGTTCACCGCTGGTACTGGCCGGTGGCCTGATCGTGTTCGGTATCCTGTTGGGGGTGGTCGATTGGTGCTGTCGCGGACGGCGCAACGAATACGCCATGAGCTGGAAGGATGCGCTGTGGATCGGCCTGGCCCAGGCACTGGCGCTGATACCCGGCACCTCGCGCTCGGGCATCACCATGACCGCCGCCCTGATGCTGGGGCTCAACCGCGAAGCGGCGGCACGCTTTTCGTTCCTGCTGTCGATTCCGGTGATCGTGCTGGCCGGCGGCCTGGAGACCCTGGAGCTGATCCGCGCGCCGCAGCCGGTGGACTGGCTGGCCCTGTCAGTGGGCGCCGTGCTGTCGGGCATCAGCGCCTATACCTGTATTCATTTCTTTCTGGCCTTCATCAAGCGCATCGGTATGCAGCCCTTTGTCATCTATCGGCTGATACTGGGGGGTGCCTTGATCTGGTTGTTCGGGTAGCGCGATCGATGAGCGCCGGGGGAGGATGAGCTGTTCCGTCGACAAGCTTTCGCGAGGGCGCTGTGAACCCATCCCTGGGCGCTACCTTTGCCATCCATGGCAAAGGACCCTCGCTTCAGCTTGTCCCCGGCGCTCATCCTGTTGGTTGGGTTCCTTCTGGAGTTTTGTCATGCCACTTTTGAATTACCGCCATGCGTTCCTGTTACTGCTGCTGGTTTTCGTGCTGGCCGGTTGTTCCGAGCGCAAGCTGGAAACCCCGGTGACCCTCAAGGGCGATATCTTCGGCACCTTCTATCAGGTCACCATCGCCGATCCGATCACCGCCGAGCGTCGCGATACCCTGCGGGACGGCATCCTCGACGAGCTGGAAGCGGTCGATGCCTCCATGTCCACCTACCGCGATGACGCCGAGCTGGTCGCCTTCAACCAGGCACCGGTCGGCGAGTGGCAGACCCTTTCCGCGCCGCTGATCGAGGTACTGGCCACGGCCCGTGCAGTGGGGAAGGCCAGCAATGGCGCCTTCGATGTCACCGTGGGCGATCTGGTCAATCTGTGGAGCTTCGGTCCCGAGGCTCGTCCCGAAGAGGTGCCCGGTGATGCCCAGATCGAGCAGCGCCTGGCCGAGGTCGGCATGCAGACCCTGGAGCTGGATGTCGACGACAACCGCGCCAGGCGGCTCAAGGACGTCTTCGTCGACCTCTCCGGCGTGGCCAAGGGCTATGCCACCGACCGGGTTGCCGCCTATCTGGACGAGGCGGGCATCGACAATTACCTGGTCAACCTGGGCGGCGAGGTCAAGGTGGCCGGTCACCGCGACGGCGATTCCGAAGCCTGGCGCATCGGTGTCGAGGTACCCCAGGATGGCCAGCCTCGGGCCGAGCATGTGCTGCCGCTGGATGGCATATCCGTGGCCACCTCGGGCGATTACCGGCATTATTTCGAGGCCGATGGGCGACGCTATTCGCATACCATCGACCCGCGGACCGGTCGCCCCATTCGCCATCACCTGGCGTCGGTGACGGTCCTGGGCCCTTCCAATGCCCGCGCCGATGCCTGGGCCACCGCCATGACGGTGCTCGGCGAACGTGAAGGCATGCGGATCGCGCTGCGCCACGATCTGGCCGTGCTGATGCTGGTACGCCAGGGCGAGGGCTGGCAGAGTCTGGCGAGTCCGGCCTTCACGGCACGATTCGGTGAGGACAGGGTCAAGAGAATGGGGATCGAGGTCGTGAACTCGGCTGATCGACTCCCTTCACAAGGTGATGAAGCGCCTGAATGAATGGATCACAATGGGCCTAACCCCATCTGCCAACCATAATATCCAATCAGAGACACAATGAAGGAGTCGGGATGACCCTGGATGTCGTGATACTCGCAGCCGGCAAGGGAACGCGCATGCGTTCGGCATTGCCCAAGGTACTTCACCCGCTGGCCGGCAAGCCGATGGTGCGCCACCTGCTCGACACGGCGGCGGGACTCGATGCCGAGCGCACTCATGTGGTCGTCGGGCATGGCGCCGATACGCTGCGCGAGGCGCTGGCCGACTATGAGGTCAATTTCGCCCTGCAGGCCGAGCAGAAGGGCACCGGCCATGCCGTGGCCCAGTCACTGGATCAACTCGGCGACGGCAAGGTACTGGTGCTGTACGGCGATGTACCGCTGATTCGTCGCGATACCCTGCGGGCACTGCTGGCCCCCGTCGATGAAGACCACATGGCGTTGCTGACGGTCACTCTGGAGGATCCTTCCGGGTATGGGCGCATCCTGCGCAACGAGGCCGGCGAAGCGGTGGCCATCGTCGAGCAGAAGGATGCCAGCGAGGCCCAGCGGGCGGTGCGCGAGTGCAATACCGGCATCATGGCCATGACGGCCGCGCAGCTGCGCCGCTGGTTGCCCCGTCTGTCGGCCGAGAACGCCCAGGGGGAATATTACCTGACCGACGTCATCGCCATGGCCGCCGCGGATGGCATCGGAGTCGCCACCGCCCAGCCCTCGCGCCCGGTGGAGGTCGAAGGGGTCAATGACCGCCGTCAGATGGCACGCCTGGAACGTACCCTGCAGGCCGATATCGCCGATGACCTGATGGCACAAGGCGTGGCCCTGCGCGATCCCGCACGCCTGGATGTACGCGGTCAGCTGGAATGCGGCCATGATGTGGAAATCGACGTCGGTTGTATCTTCGAGGGTCATGTCGAGCTGGGCGAGGGCGTCAAGGTCGGCCCGCACTGCGTGATTCGCGACAGTCATATCGGCGCCGAGACGGTCATCGAAGCCCACAGTGTCATCGAGGGCGCCGTGGTGGCGGGGCACAACCAGTTGGGGCCCTTCGCTCGCCTGCGACCGGGCACGCGCCTGGCGGTGGGTGCCAGGGTCGGTAATTTCGTCGAGACCAAGAACGTCGAGGTCGGTGAAGGGTCCAAGATCAACCACCTGAGCTATATCGGCGACGCTCGGCTCGGTCAGGGTGTCAATGTCGGCGCCGGCACCATTACCTGCAATTATGATGGCGCCAACAAGCATCGCACCGACATCGGTGATGGAGCCTTCATCGGTTCCAACACGGCCCTGGTGGCCCCGGTTTCCATCGGCAAGGGGGCCACAGTGGGAGCCGGTTCGACCATCAATCGCGACGTGGCGGAGAATACCCTGGCGGTCGAACGCTCGCGGATGACGACCAAGGATGATTGGCAGCGTCCCATCAAGCGGGGCTGAACAAGGAGATTTTCTATGTGTGGCATCGTCGGTGCGGTAGCCAGGCGCAACGTTCAGGGCATTCTGCTCGAGGGCCTCAAGCGTCTGGAGTATCGCGGTTATGACTCGGCCGGCATGGTCGTGCGCAACGCCAGCGGCCAGTTGCAACGCCAGCGGGCGCTGGGCAAGGTCGCCGCCCTCGAAGACAAGCTGGAAAGTGGCGCCCTGAACGGTAACAGCGGTATCGCCCATACGCGCTGGGCGACGCATGGCCGGCCCAGCGAGGAAAACGCCCACCCTCACCAGTCCGGTGAGCGTCTGGCCGTGGTCCACAACGGCATCATCGAGAACCATGAAGGCCTGCGGGCCGAGCTGGAAGGCGAGGGTTATGTCTTCACCTCGCAGACCGACACCGAGGTCATTGCCCACCTGCTCGAGCGTGAAGCGCGGCACACGGACCTGCTGTCCGCCGTGCAGAAAATCACCGCCGGCCTGGATGGCGCCTATGCGCTGGGCGTCATTCATGCCGATGAACCGGATGTGGTGATCGGCACCCGCAAGGGCAGCCCGCTGGTCGTGGGCGTCGGCATCGAGGAAGCCTTTATCGCCTCGGACCCGCTGGCGCTGCTGCAGGTGACCGATCGCTTCATCTACCTCGAGGAAGGCGATGTGGTGCGGCTTTCCGGGAATGGTGGCATCGAGGTCTTCGACATCAATGGTGCAGCCGTCGAACGGCCGGTACAGATCTTCGAGCATGGCGACGGCAGTGCCAGCAAGGGTGACTATCGGCACTTCATGCTCAAGGAAATCCACGAGCAGCCCAGGGTCATTGCCGAAACCCTCGAGGGGCGCCTGGGGGATCGCTCGGTACTGGTCGAAAGCTTTGGCCCGGATGCCGAGGCCCTGTTGTCGAAAGCGTCGCAGATTCATCTGGTGGCCTGCGGGACCAGCTATCATGCCGGCATGGTGGCGCGATACTGGCTGGAGCGTTATGCCGGCATTCCCGTCCAGGTCGAGGTGGCCTCCGAGTACCGCTACCGCCGCGTGGTGGTGCCCGAGAACACCTTGTTCGTGACCCTGTCACAGTCCGGCGAGACCGCCGATACCCTGGCGGCGCTGCGGTTTGCCAAGCAGGGCGGTTATCTGGGCAGCCTGGCGATCTGCAATGTGCCGGGCAGCTCACTGGCGCGTGAATCCGATCTGACACTGATGACGCGCGCCGGTCCGGAGATCGGCGTGGCCTCGACAAAGGCCTTCACCACCCAGTTGACGGCCCTGATGCTGCTGACCCTCGCCCTCGGTCGAGTGCGCGGCCAGGACAGCGAAGAGCAGGCCAGGCTGGTCTCGGCCCTGCGTGACTTGCCGGCTCAGGTGGAGCGTGTGCTGGAACTGGATCCACAGATCGAGATCCTGTCGCAGGCCTTTGCCGAGAAGCACCATGCGCTCTTCCTGGGCCGCGGTGCCCACTTCCCGGTGGCCCTGGAAGGCGCCCTCAAACTCAAGGAAATCTCCTACATTCACGCCGAGGCCTATCCGGCGGGCGAGCTCAAGCACGGTCCCCTGGCCCTGGTCGACAGCGAGATGCCGGTGGTTTCGGTGGCGCCCAATGATGAACTGCTCGAGAAGCTGAAATCGAATCTGCAGGAAGTCAGGGCGCGAGGCGGTGAACTCTTCGTGTTTGCCGATGAAAATATCGGCCTGGTGGATGGTGATGACACCCGGGTACTGCACCTGCCGCACATCGACGAGGCCCTGGCGCCGATCGTATACACGCTACCGCTGCAGCTGCTTTCCTACCACGTGGCGGTGCTCAAGGGCACCGACGTCGATCAGCCGCGCAACCTGGCCAAGTCGGTCACCGTGGAGTGAGTGCTTCAGGCCCCGTCATATCCGGGGCCCATGCAAAAAAACGCCGGGGCATTTCTGCCCCGGCGCTTTTTTTGACAGCCCGATGATGCGAGGAGCCTGGGCTTTATCTAGAATGCCCAGTCCTCGTCCTCCGTCTTCTCAGTCCGGCCGATCACATAGGATGAGCCCGAGCCGGAGAAGAAGTCGTGGTTTTCCTCGGCGCCCGGCGACAGGGCGGCCAGGATAGCGGGGTCGAGCGATTCGGTAGCATTCGGGAACAACGGCTCGAAGCCCAGGTTCATCAGCGCCTTGTTGGCGTTGTAATGCAGGAACGCCTTGACGTCCTCGGTCAGGCCGACATCGTCGTACAGTGATTCGGTGTAGTGGACCTCGTTGTCGTAGAGGTCGAGCAGCAGATCATAGGTGGTGTCCTTGATCTCCTTCTGGCGCTCGGGCGTTTCCTGCTCCAGGGCGAGCTGGAACTTGTAGCCGACGTAATAGCCGTGAACCGCCTCGTCGCGAATGATCAGACGAATCAGGTCGGCTGTGTTGGTCAGCTTGCCGCGGCTCGACCAGTACATCGGCAGGTAGAAGCCGGAATAGAACAGGAAGGATTCCAGGAAGACGCAGGCGACCTTGCGCATCAGCGGGTCCTGGGTATCGTAATGCTCGAGGATCAGGTCGGCTTTCTTCTGCAGGTGCGGGTTCAGCTCGCTCCAGCGATAGGCGTCATCCACATCGCGGGTGGCACAGAGGGTCGAGAAGATCGAGCTGTAGGAGCGCGCATGCACGGACTCCATGAAGCTGATGTTGGTCAGCACGGCTTCTTCATGGGGGGTGACGGCGTCGTTGATCAGCACCGGCGCGCCGATGGTGCCCTGAATGGTGTCGAGCAGTGTCAGGCCCGTGAATACCCGGATGGTCAGCTGCTGTTCCTGTTCGGTGAGGGTACTCCACGAAGGCACGTCGTTGGATAGCGGAATCTTCTCCGGCAGCCAGAAGTTGCTGGTCAGTCGGTTCCAGACCTCGAGGTCCTTTTCATCCTGCAGGCGATTCCAGTTGATGGCATCGACGCGGTTCAGTCGAGCGGTCATGGTTGATATCTCATCCGGTTGTCACGCGGGACGGCCAGCGCCCCGGGAGCATTAAAAGACATTCTTTAGAAGCTGAGTGCTCTGGCGACAAGCCTACGAGGAGGCGCTGTAAATACATCCCTGTACGCTACCGACGCCTTTCCTGGCGTCGGACCTCCTCTCGGCTTGTCCCCATGCCCCTGCCTGAAGACGTTATCTTAAAGAGTGCAGGACACGCAGCCTTCCACTTCCGTACCTTCCAGCGCCGCCTGACGCAGCCGAACGTAATAGATCGTCTTGATGCCCTTGCGCCAGGCATAGATCTGCGCCCGGTTGATGTCCCGCGTGGTGGCCGTGTCGCGGAAGAACAGCGTCAGCGACAGGCCCTGGTCGACGTGCTGCGTGGCCTCGGCATAGGTATCGATGATCTTCTCGGGGCCGATCTCGTAGGCGTCGCGATAGTAATCCTGGTTCGCGTCGCTGAGATAGGGCGCCGGATAATAGACGCGGCCCAGCTTGCCTTCCTTGCGAATCTCGATCTTGGATACCACCGGGTGAATGCTCGAGGTGGCATGGTTGATGTACGAGATCGAGCCGGTCGGCGGCACGGCCTGCAGGTTGCGGTTGAACAGGCCATGCTGCATGACCGAGTCCCTGAGTTCACGCCAGTCCTGCTGGGTCGGGATATGAATGCCCGACTTCTCGAACAGCTCGCGCACCCGCTGGGTTCTGGGCAACCAGGTCTGCTCGGTGTACTTGTCGAAGTACCGGCCGCTGGCATAGGCGGAGTCCTCGAAGCCGGCGAAGCTTTCGCCACGCTCCATGGCCAGCTTGTTGGACGCGCGCACGGCGTGATAGGTGATGGTGTAGAAGTAGAGGTTGGTGAAGTCCAGCCCTTCTTCGGACCCATAATGGATATGCTCGCGAGCCAGGTAGCCATGCAGGTTCATCTGTCCCAGGCCGATGGCGTGGGAGCGCGCGTTGGCCTCGGCAATCGACGGCACCGAGCGGATGTCGCTCATCTCGGAGACGGCGCTCAATGCCCGAATGGCGGTCTCGACGCTGGTGCCGAAGTCCGGCGAGTCCATCACGCGGGCGATGTTCAACGAGCCCAGGTTGCAGGAGATGTCCTCGCCGGTGCGGCGGTAATCCAGGTTGTCATCGTATTCGCTGGGCGTGTTGACCTGGAGGATTTCCGAGCACAGGTTGCTCATGTTGATGCGACCGGCGATCGGGTTGTCGCGGTTGGCCGTGTCCTCGAAGAGGACATACGGATAGCCGGACTCGAACTGCAGCTCGGCCAGCGTCTGGAAGAGCTCGCGGGCATCGACCTTGCTCTTGCGAATCCGTGAATCGTCGACCATTTCCTGATACTTGTCGGTCACGCTGATATCGCCGAATGGCACGCCATAAACCTTCTCGACGTCATAGGGCGAGAACAGGTACATGGGCTCGTTGCGCTTGGCCAGCTCGAAGGTCACGTCCGGAATCACCACGCCCAGCGACAGTGTCTTGATGCGGATCTTCTCGTCGGCGTTTTCGCGCTTGGTATCCAGGAACCGCAGGATGTCCGGGTGATGCGCGTTCAGGTAGACCGCGCCGGCGCCCTGACGGGCACCGAGCTGGTTGGCGTACGAGAAGGCATCTTCCAGCATCTTCATGATCGGGATGACGCCCGAGGACTGGTTGGCGATGCGCTTGATCGGTGCCCCCGACTCGCGGACATTGCTCAACGAGAAGGCCACGCCACCGCCACGCTTGGAGAGCTGCAGGGCCGAGTTGATGGCCCGGCCGATGGACTCCATGTTGTCTTCGATGCGCAGCAGAAAGCACGACACCAGCTCACCGCGCTGTTTCTTGCCGCAGTTGAGGAAGGTCGGGGTCGCCGGCTGAAAACGGCCGTGCAGGATTTCCTCGACCAGGGTGCGTGCCAGGGACTCGTCGCCGCGAGCCAGGCTCAGGGCGACCATGCACACACGATCCTCGAAGCGCTCCAGATAGCGGCGACCATCGAAGGTCTTGAGGGTATAGCTGGTGTAGTACTTGAAGGCGCCGAGGAAGCTCTGGAAACGGAATTTCACCGCATAGGCCTGATCGAACAGCGACTTGATGAAGGCCGCATCATACTGCTCGAGGACCTCGCTCTCGTAGTAGCCTTCCTCGACCAGATAATCGAGCTTTTCTTCCAGGGTGTGGAAGAACACCGTGTTCTGGTTGACGTGCTGGAGGAAGTACTGGCGCGCGGCTTCCTTGTCGGCCGAGAGTTGCAGGCGGCCATCGGCATCGTAGAGGTTGAGCATGGCGTTCAACGCGTGAAAGTCCAGCTCCTTGGGCTGGGCCTGTTCAGCGGACGCCATCGCCGATTCCTGGGGGGCGTCAGTCGGGGTCAGAGTATCATCCAGCATCGTCTATCTCCGTTGCCAGGCGCTCCTGCACCTTGGCGACATCTTCTGGGGTGCCCATCAGCTCGAAGCGATGAAGCAGTGGAACTTGGCACTTGTGGGCAATCACGCGGCCGGCCAGACAGTAGGCACTGCCGAAGTTGGTGTTGCCGCCTGCCACCACGCCGCGAATCAGGGCACGGTTGTGCGCATCGTTGAGAAAGCGAATCACCGGCGCGGGCACGGCCGTGCGGGGGTCGCCATCACCATAGGTCGGAACCACCAGCACATAGGGGTTGTCGACCTGCAGTGCCTGCTCGTCGCGGCTCAAGGGAATGCGCTGGGCCGGCAAACCGAGTTTCTCCACGAAGCGATGGGTATTGCCCGATTTCGTGGAGAAATAGACCAGTTCGCTCACGCTCATGTCGGCCCTCAGCTGGCCAGCTGGCGAATGCGCTCCGGACGAAAGCCAGACCAGTGCTCATCGGCGGCCACGACCACCGGCAGCTGGCGATAACCCAGCTCGCGAACGGTGTTGGCGGCCTCGGGTTCTTCGCTGATATCGACCACGGTGTAGTCGAGACCCTGCTTGTCGAGGGCGCGATAGGTGGCGTGGCATTGCATGCAGTCGGGCGAGCTGTAAATCTTGATGATCATGATAAAGATTCTCGAACGTGACAGATTTAGCTCGGCCTTGGGCCGAACACCATGCTGGCGCCTCGCGGCGCCAATATTGGCTTCAGTATATCACAGCATTTGCGGTTCAAATACCAGATATGGTGTGGGAATCCTGTGGAAAAGGTATATATAGTGTGTGAAAAGGTAAAGTGATAGTTTGTCCATGGTCCTGAAACAGCGCCATGACGGCGTTTCCCGGAGGTCTGCAGAGCCGGGCCGATCGCCCCGATCCGCAGTGAGTGCAGTTCCACGGCCGGGTATACTAGGTACCCTGATCGCCAGAGTCGAGGTGCTCTCGAAGGGGCGATGGTCGCAGTACAACGCAGGGATTTGCCGGCAATGACGGGACGCTTGCACCTCGGCCTGCCCATGTGGGCCAACGACGACTGGCGGGGCAGCCTGTATCCGCCCCATGCCGGTGAAGGCGGCAATCTTGCCGATTACGCGCGGGTCTTTTCCGCCGTCGAAGGCAATACCACCTTCTACAGCGGGGCACCCAGGGGCGAGACGGTTGCCGCCTGGGCGCGACGGGTGCCGGCCGACTTCCGCTTCTGCTTCAAGTTGCCGGCCAGCCTGACGCACGAACATCGGCTGTGGAATATCGAAGCCGGCTTCGATGCCTTTGTGGCTGCCCTGGCCCCCTTGAAAGCGCAGCTCGGTCCACTGATGGTGCAATTGCCTCGCGATTTCGGTGCCGAGGAGCTTCCGCAATTGCAGGCACTGCTGGATCGCTGGCCGGCGGATATTCCCTGTGCCGTCGAGGCGCGCCACCCCGAGTTTTTCCACAAGGGTGAGGCCGAAACGACCCTCAACCGCATGTTGATAAGTCATGGCGCCAACCGCGTCATGCTGGATGTGCGCCCGTTGTTCTCCACATCAGCCGACGGCCATCCCGGCATGCAGCAGGCCCATGGCGAGAAGCCGAGACGCCCGTTGCACGTGATCTCGACAGGCTGCTTTCCTGTGGTGCGCTTCATCGGTCACATCGATGATGCGATCAATCTGGCCTATTTTCAGCCCTGGATTAACCAGCTCAAGTTGTGGATAAATCAGGGGATAAGCCCTTTTCTTTTTGTGCATACGGCGGACAACCGGCGTTCTCCCGAGATGGCGAGACAGCTGCATGCCGCACTCGGCGAACAGCTGACACTGGCACCCCTGGCCGACTTTCCCGGCGAGCGTCAGACAAGCCTTTTCTGATCCCTCGACAGGCTGAAAACGGCCTGGTGACTGGCCATCAAGCGTATGATCGGATATTTTTACCGGCTGATCGTCACTGGCCAAGGGTCTTGTGGGTTCACGCCTATCCCGCGTGAAACAGCGTCATGCCTCGCTCGGGTTGCCGTCCTGCCACGATCGCGGTGACGGCATGCCCGCCAGGCAGAGATCCTGCCCGGCATCCTTCCATTCCCTGGAAAATGCGGACTTCGCGATCCGAAGTGCAGCAGACGTGGCGATGACAAGCACAACGACGTCATTGCATCCGATCGATCAATGACGACACGTATCTTCAGGGTGATTTATGTCTAGCAAGCAACATGCGCACTGGTCGTCCCGACTGGCCTTCATCCTCGCCGCGACGGGGTCGGCGGTCGGTCTGGGCAATATCTGGAAATTTCCCTACATGGTGGGCGAGAGCGGTGGAGCGGCCTTCGTGCTGGTCTACCTGCTGTGTATCGCGCTGATCGGCCTGCCGATCCTGGTATCGGAGTGGCTGATCGGGCGTCGTGGCCAGAGCAACCCGGCGAATGCCATGGGCAGCGTGGCCGAGAAAGCCGGTCGCTCCCGCAACTGGATGATCGTCGGCATCAGCGGGATCCTCGGCGCCTTCCTGATCCTGTCCTTCTACAGTGTGATCGGCGGCTGGTCGCTGTACTACACCCTCAACTCGGTGACCGGTGCCTTCAGTGGTCAGGATGCCGATGGCATCGGCGCGCTGTTCAACGGCATGCTGGGCAATCCCGGTCTGCTGCTGTTGGGCCACTCGGTCTTCATGCTGCTGGTCATCGGCATCGTGGCACGCGGTGTGACCAAGGGGCTGGAAGGCGCCGTGAGGACCCTGATGCCGGCACTGGGCGTGCTGCTGGCGGTGCTGGTGGGGTATGGCGTGACCACCGGCCATTTCGGCGAGGCCCTGGGTTATCTGTTCAATCCCGACTGGAGTGCGCTCTCCGGCGAAACCGTGCTGGCGGCCCTCGGCCATGCCTTCTTCACGCTCTCGCTGGGCATGGGCATCATGATGGCCTACGGCTCCTACCTGGGCGAAGAGGTCAACCTGCTCAAGACGGCACGTACCGTGGTGATCATGGATACCGTGATCGCGCTGGGTGCCGGCCTGGCGATCTTCCCCATCGTCTTCGCCAATGACCTCGACCTGAATTCCGGGCCGGGCCTGATCTTCGTCACCCTGCCACTGGCCTTCGGCAACATGGGCGGTGGCGTGATTCTCGGCCTGCTGTTCTTCCTGTTGCTCACTTTTGCCGCCCTGACCTCGGCCATCTCGCTGCTCGAACCGGTGGTCGAGTTCGTCGAGGAACGCACGCCACTGTCGCGTGCCATGTCGACGCTGGTCGCCGGCATCGGTGCCTGGGCGCTGGGCATCGCCGCACTGCTGTCGTTCAATGTGTGGAGCGATCCCGTCTTGTTCGGCCTGGGCGTCTTCGACCTGCTGGACAAGCTGACCAGCAAGTTCATGCTGCCGTTGACCGGCCTGGGGGCCATCCTGTTCGCCGCCTGGCGTCTGGATCGCCAGAGTGTCGTCGACGAGCTTGGCCTGTCGGCCGGCGGGGCAAGCATCTGGCACCTGGTGACACGCTATGTGGCACCGATCGGGGTGATCGTGGTCTTCGTTTCCAGCCTCTGATGGCCGCTGCCGCGTGACCGAAAGGCGGCCATTGTCATCGACAGTGGCGCCTCTGCAAGCCCCGCCACGGCGGGGCTTTGCGTATCCTGCCAGCGGTGCTTGCAGCCCCCCTGGCTGGGGTCGAGCGTCGTCGGATCAGTGCATGTCGTCGTTGGGCTCGTCTTCCGGGAGTTCGGCGATATCCTGGTTGAGGCGCTTGAACTCTTCATGGAGTTCAATGCCCCGGCGGGCGCGGAGATTGCGTTGAGCGGCGGTGCGAGAACGCTGCTCGTGTTCGTTGACTTCCATGCTCATGAAGATATCGAGAAGTTCGTTTCTGACGGAGGTTAACCTTTCGGCTTTACGCATGATCGACGCTCCTGTCTGCAGTGAATGTGCCGGCATCCTCGAGAAAACGCTGCTTAAATGCCTGCGCATGCAAATCGCTGCGTTGCGCGGTGCTCGAAAGCTCGCCTAACCAATAGTTATGTCTCGCTTTCTGTGCTCCGTGCGCCTTGCGCTTCACTATGCTCGGCGAATTCTTCAGCATTTCCTCCATGCTGCTCGACACTGCACTTCTTACTATACATTACTTGACAGATTGATGACGTAGCGTCAACCAACGGCAAAAAATCCGCTGCAAAGCCTGGCCGAAAACTCCCGATTATGCCTGGCACTGCCTCCGCCTGATCGATGTTGCGGCAAAGCGCCGTCTTCGGGCTCGCCGCACGTCCGGTCGGGGGCGCATTGCCTGGCAGCATGGGGCATACTGTCAGCATTGCGGTACTGATGACGCGAGCGATGCGGCGTAGCATCATTGGAGCCGATAGGGTTTTCCCACACAAGGAGCGCCACGTGAGTCTTGGCCTGTTCGATGAAATGAGACGTCGCATGGAGCACTTTCGTCGCTCCGAGCAGAAAGTGGCGCGTTTCGTGCTGCGCAATCCCAATGAAGTCATTCACATGCGCATCGTCGATCTGGCCACCGAGGCCAAGGTCAGCGAACCCACGGTGGTGCGTTTCTGTCGAGCCCTGGGCTGTGACGGTTTTCAGGACTTCAAGCTCAAGCTGGCGCAGATGCTGGCCACGGGCAGCCAGTTCGCCCAGTTCTCGATGAACGACAGCGACTCGGTCGCCGAATTCTCCCACAGCATCTTCGACTCCACGGTCGGCACCCTGCTCTCGGTGCGCGACCGACTGGACAACGACTCCCTCAGCAAGGCCATCAATGCCCTGGGCATGGCCAATCGGGTCGAGTTCTACGGCTTCGGCGCCTCCGGTGCGGTCGCCTTCGATGCCCAGCACAAGTTCTTCCGCCTGCAGATCTCCACCGCCGCCTACAATGACCCGCACATGCAGAACATGTCGGCGGCCACGCTCAAGGACGGCGATGTGGTCGTCGCCATCTCGCAGACCGGCCGCACCAAGGCGCTGGTGGCCAGCGTGCGGCTGGCCCGTGAGGCCGGCGCCACCGTCATCGGCCTGTGTCCCAGTGACTCGCCCCTGGCCGGTGAGGTGAGCCTGCCGCTGTACATCGACGTGCACGAAGACACCGAAATCTACACCCCGATGAGCTCGCGCATCGCCCACCTGGTACTCATCGACGTCCTCGCCGTCGGCGTTGCCAAGACCCGCGGCCCCAAACTCGCCGAACAGCTCAAGGCCGTGAAACGCAGCCTCAACCCCCTGCGGTTTCCGGAAGAAGACGAGTCCTGAGCCGGCGTAGCCGGCTCAGTAGAACGAAGAGGTAAGAGCGGCGCTGCGCGCCTCAAGAGGGAAGAAACCCCTTTTCATCCCGGACTAGGGGCTCAGCCTGTCTTCCCTCTACCCTCTACCCTCTACCCTCTTCCCTCTTCCCTCTTCCCTCTTCCCTCTTCCCTCTATGCTAAACTACCGCTCCATTTCCCGAGCAGCGATGCCTTCCCCATGGACGACGTCACGGCGATTCTCGATCACATGAACCCCGCCCAGCGCGAGGCGGTCAGTGCGCCTCAGGGCAACATGCTGGTACTCGCAGGGGCGGGCTCGGGCAAGACCCGGGTGCTGGTGCATCGCATCGCCTGGCTGATGCAGGCGGAGGGGCTGTCGCCCTATGCCGTGCTGGCCGTCACCTTCACCAACAAGGCGGCCCGCGAGATGCGCACGCGTCTCGAGGCGCTGCTGGGCATTTCGCTGCGCCATGTCTGGGTGGGCACCTTTCACTCCATCGCCCATCGCCTGCTGCGGACCCACTGGCAGGATGCGCGGCTGCCCCAGCATTTCCAGATCATCGACGGCGATGACCAGCTCCGCCTGATCAAGCGCCTGCTCAAGGACTACAACATCGACGACGAGCGCTATCCGCCGCGTCAGGTGCAGTCCTTCATCTCCGGCTGCAAGGAAGAGGGCCTGCGCCCGCATCAGGTGGATGCCCATGGCGACGCCTACATGCTGCAGATGGTCGAGCTCTATGAACGCTACCAACTGACCTGTGAACGCGGCGGCCTGGTCGATTTCGGCGAACTGCTGCTGCGTAGCCTGGAACTGCTACGCGACAACCCGGCCCTGCTGGCGCATTACCAGGAGCGCTTCGGCCATGTGCTGGTCGACGAATTCCAGGATACCAACACCCTACAATATGCCTGGCTCAAGCTGCTCACCGGCATGCGCACGCCGATGACCGTGGTCGGCGATGACGACCAGTCGATCTACGGCTGGCGGGGCGCACGTATCGAGAACATCCGTCGCTTCGAGAACGAGTTCCCCGAGACCAAGCTGGTGCGCCTCGAGCAGAACTATCGCTCCACCAGCGTGATTCTCGATGCCGCCAACGCCCTGATTCGCTACAACGCCGATCGCATGGGCAAGGAACTGTGGACCGCCGGCGATCATGGCGACCCCATCTCGGTGTATGGCGGCTTCAACGACCTGGATGAAGCCCGCTACATCGTCGACACCATTCGTGAGAAGGTCGAGGAGGGCATCAATCGCCGCGAGGTCGCCATCCTCTACCGCTCCAATGCCCAGTCGCGGGTCATCGAGGAAACCCTGATCCGCCAGGGCGTGCCCTATCGCATCTACGGCGGCCAGCGCTTCTACGAACGCCTCGAGATCAAGAACGCCCTGGCCTACCTGCGGCTGCTGCTCAATCGCGACGACGACGCCTCCCTGGAACGGGTCATCAATGTGCCGGCACGCGGCATCGGCACCCGTACCGTCGAGACCCTGCGTCATCGGGCCCGCCAGACCGGCGAATCGCTGTGGCAGGCCCTGCACCAGGCCACCGCGGATGGCAGCCTGCGCGGGCGGGCGGTAACCTCGCTCAAGGCCTTCGCCGATCTGATCGAGCAGCTCGACAACGAAGCCGCCGGCCTGTCGCTCCACGACATCATCGACCACCTCAACGAACGCACCGGCCTGGTCGAGCATCACCGCAACGAGAAGGGCGAGAAGGGCCAGGCCCGGGTCGAGAACCTCGAGGAACTGGTCACCGCCGCCCGGGCCTTCACCCAGAGCGAGGCCGTTACCGGCGGAGATGCCTCGGATGCCGGAGAGGCCGGCGAAGGCATGGCCGCCCTGGAGGCCTTTCTGGCCGAGGCCGCCCTCAATGCCGGCGAACACGAGGCCGATGAGTTCGAGGACTGCGTGCAGTTGATGACATTGCACTCGGCCAAGGGCCTGGAGTTTCCCGTGGTGTTCATGGCCGGCGTCGAGGAAGGCCTCTTCCCGCACAAGATGTCCATGGAAGAGCCCGGCCGCCTGGAGGAGGAGCGTCGCCTCTGTTATGTGGGCATGACCCGTGCCATGCAGAAGCTCTACCTGACCCACGCCGAACTGCGTCGTCTGCACGGCAAGGAAACCTTCCAGCGTCCGTCGCGCTTCCTGCGCGAGGTCCCCGAGCACTTCCTCGAGGAAGTCCGACTGCGTGGCCAGATCTCGCGCCCGGTGACCTCTCGACCCTCGAGCCCACAACAAGGCAGTGTCGAAGGCGGTGACGAACTGCCCTCGCTGAGCCTGGGGCAGCGCGTCAGCCACCCGGTGTTCGGCGAAGGCGTGGTCCTCAATGCCGAAGGGCAGGGCGAGCGTGCCCGCGTGCAGATAAGCTTCGAAGGCGAGGGCGACAAATGGCTGGTGCTGGGCTTCGCCAAGCTCACCCCCCTCTGAGACGCTGCGCCATGCCAGCGCGACCATCGCCAGCAGCGGCAGCGCCCACCCAGGCGCTGCGCTCAGCTGATGCCCTCACTCCTCACTCCTCACCCTTCACCCCAAAATGCATGTGACGCGGACCCTCGAACCGCCTGAAGTTATCCACAAGCAAGGCCAGAATTCGAGCAAGATCTTGCCCGCTGGGCAACTTTTTGCTCGCTTCCAGGCAAGATCTTGCTCGATTGTGCTGATCTGACAAACCCTGATTTTTATCAAGTAATTGATTTAAAAGAGTTTTGTGATTTTTGGCATCAATAGTGCCCTATAAAAGGGTGTCCATCGGACACAGACGCCAAAATGTTCCACGAATGTCGCGCTGCGACTTCACCGTCAAGGAATCGACACATGCCAACTCCATGTTATATCAGCATCGAAGGTCAGACTCAGGGCAACATCACCGCGGGTGCCTTCACGCCTGAATCCGTCGGCAACATCTACGTCGAAGGCCACGAAGACGAGATGCTGGTCCAGGAATTCAAGCACATCGTCACCGTACCGACCGACCCGCAGTCCGGTCAGCCGGCCGGTCAGCGCGCCCACAAGCCGTTCATCTTCACCGTGGCGCTGAACAAGGCCGTGCCGCTGATGTACAACGCCCTGGCCTCTGGTGAAATGCTGCCCAACGTTGAGCTGAAGTGGTACCGCACCTCGGTAGAGGGCAAGCAGGAGCACTTCTTCACCACCACCCTGACCGATGCCACCATCGTCGACATCAACCTGCACATGCCGCATGCCCAGGACAAGAATCAGTCCGAGTTCACGCAGCTGATGGACGTCTCCCTGGCCTACCGCAAGATCGACTGGGAGCACACCGTCGCCGGCACCTCCGGTTCCGACGACTGGCGCGCGCCGATCGAGGGTTAAACTCTTGATGCCTCGCGGCGGCCTGGCCCCCGGGCCAGGTCGCTGTGATGAATCGCCAGGGCTTGCCTCTTTTTCAGAACTCGGTTCCTCATGAGCCTTTGCATTTTTCTGATCCACCTCTCTGAAAAGTAACAGTCCAGATATGTCACTTTTCTAGTGATTGATGTTTATTCAACCAGACATCGACTGGTACTGATGATTAATGGCTTTTGTTCATGCCATCCCGCCGATACACCTTGATTCCGAGCATGTTTTTTCAGTTCAGGTTTAAAACCTGAACTTTCAGGGGCATGGTCGCTGTTGTCGTATGACCAGGACTAATGCTCGCGTGGAAAAGATACTATTTATTCATTATAAATCAATGAAGGTTTCTGGGTGGCGCTATACTTGTCAGCAGTTGGAGACGCCTATTTTTATACAAGCGATTCAAAACAACTGTTTGCCATGCAGGATGTTTAATTTTTGTTCAGTATTTCATGTAGTCTAATGATTAACTTTGTGTAGTATATTTCTTACATGAAACATTAATTTATCCTTATGTTTTCATAACCACCTGTTTTTGTTAATTGTTTTTTACTTTTTTGGGTTTGGTAAGCTTTTCAAACAGTTGAATGATTCAGTGGTGTCGCTTTTTGGATACTCCCAATGGTCATTGCATAGTGATAATCTTCTCGCGCTTTTAAATGTGCTGATTTGTCTACATCGGCGCATTTCCCGGGTGGTAGTCGGTGTCTGCAGTTGAGTGGATGTCGAGTGGAGTACAAGCCTCTTTCAGGCACGATTTGCCGCCATCAATCAATCATCAGTGCAAGCGACAAGGAACTTCGATCATGGCCAAGGAAGGTTCAGTGGCGCCGAAAGAGCGCATCAACATCAAGTACGTGCCCGCCACTGGCGACAACCAGGCAGAAACGGAGCTTCCCCAGAAACTCCTCATCGTGGGCGATTTCAAGGGTGGTACCGAGGAAGCGCCGGTCGAGGACCGCGAAGCCGTTTCGGTCAACAAGAACAACTTCCAGTCGGTCATGCGTGAAGCCGGACTCAGCCTGCAGACATCCGTGCCCAGCCGTCTGGAAGACGACAATACCGATCAGGACATCAATGTCGACCTGTCGTTTCAGTCCCTGGAGGACTTCGGGCCGGACAGCGTCGCGCGCCAGATTCCCGAGCTGCAGAAGCTGGTAGAGCTGCGCGAAGCGCTGGTGGCGCTCAAGGGGCCGCTGGGTAACGTCCCGGCATTTCGCGAGCGCCTTCAGGCCCTGATCGAGGATCCGGCGACCCGTGATCAGTTGCTGAGCGAGCTGGACCTCATCGACAACCCGACATCTTCCAACGACAACTGATTCTCCGCACGGAAGCGAGGCATTATCATGACGGAATCCACTCAGAACCAGGCCGTGGCCAGCGAAGAGGTTCAGTCCGAGTCACTGCTCGATCAGGTCATGGCGCAGACCCGCATGGTTCCCGAGGAAGAAGGGTACGATGTGGCCAAGCAGGGCGTAGCGGCTTTCATCAGCGAGCTGCTGAAGACCGATGACGCCGATCAGCAGGTCAACAAGTCGGTCGTCGACCGCATGATCGTCGAGCTGGATCGCAAGATCGGCCAGCAGGTCGACGAAGTCATCCATGCCGATGAATTCCAGCACCTGGAGTCCGCCTGGCGCGGCTTGAAACTGCTCGTGGATCGCACGGATTTCCGCGAGAACATCAAGCTCAATGTCCTGCATGCCACCAAGGAAGAGCTGCTGGAAGACTTCGAGTTCGCCTCGGAACTCAGCCAGAGTGGTCTCTATCAGCATGTCTATGCGGCGGAATACGGTCAGTTCGGCGGTGAGCCAGTAGCGGCCATGATCGGCCACTACGACTTCACGCCGTCCACGCCGGATATCAAGCTGCTGCAATATACTTCCTCGGTCGGCGCCATGGCGCATGCGCCCTTCCTGTCCTCGGTGGCGCCCAGCTTCTTTGGCATCGACAGCTTCGAGGAACTGCCGAACATCAAGGATTTCAAGGCGATCTTCGAGGGGCCGAAGTATGCCCGCTGGCGCAGCCTGCGCGAATCGGAAGACTCTCGTTATCTGGGGCTGACCGCGCCGCGCTTTCTGCTGAGAACGCCTTACGATCCCGAAGAAAACCCGGCCAAGTCGTTCCACTATCGTGAGTCCGTCAGCGATAGTCACGACAACTATCTGTGGGGCAACACGGCTTACCTGCTGGCCGAGCGTCTCAACGACAGCTTTGCCAAGTACCGCTGGTGCCCGAACATCATCGGGCCACAGAGTGGTGGTGCCGTCGAGAACCTGCCCACGCACACCTTCGAGTCCCTGGGGCAGCTGCAGAACAAGATTCCCACCGAAGTGCTGATCACCGATCGGCGCGAATTCGAGATGGCCGAGGAAGGCTTCATCTCCCTGACGATGCGCAAGGGCAGCGACAATGCGGCCTTCTTCTCGGCCAATTCGGTGCAGAAGCCCAAGTCGTTCCCCAATACGCCCGAGGGTCGGGAAGCCGAGACCAATTACAAGCTCGGCACCCAGCTGCCCTACATGTTCATCGTCAATCGCCTGGCGCACTACATCAAGGTGCTTCAGCGCGAGCAGATCGGCTCCTGGAAAGAGCGTCAGGACCTGGAGCGCGAGCTCAACACCTGGATTCGTCAGTACGTGGCGGACCAGGAAAACCCGCCTGCCGATGTGAGAAGTCGCCGTCCGCTGCGCGCCGCCTCGGTGCATGTCTCCGACGTGGAAGGCGACCCGGGCTGGTATCAGGTATCCCTGGCAGTGCGCCCGCACTTCAAGTACATGGGTGCCAACTTCGAGCTGTCGCTGGTGGGTCGCCTCGACAAGGAGTGACGTCATGGCCGCTTCACGGCACCGAAGCGGCCTGGCTGGCGCTAGCCTTTTCGAACGTCTGTCGGCACCGCGTCACGCGGTGCCGTCGGCGGACGTTGTCGAGGCCACGGTCACTTCCATCAAGCGCCACCTGGTCGAGCTTCTCAACAGTCATCCGGGGCACAGCGAATGTGCGCCGGGCCTGGGCCTGCTGGATCTGAACGATGCCACGCTCGGCGCGCTTGACCTGGAACTCAAGGTCGAGAGCGCCATTCGCGAGTGTATCGAGCGCTATGAGCCGCGGGTTCACCGCGTTCATGTCGAGACCCAGCATCACCACGACAACGACCCGCTACAGCTGCGTTTTCAGGTGCAGGCCGTGCTGGATGTCGATCACGACATGGCGGAAACCACCATCGATCTGCTGCTCAACGACAAGCGCTATCTGTGCTTGAACTGAGGCCGTTATGCTGAATCGCTACTATCGGGATGAGCTTGACTTTCTCAAGCGCCAGGGACGCGAGTTCGCCGAGGGCAACCCCGGTCTGAGCCGCTTTCTCGCCGAGCACAGCACCGACCCAGACGTCGAACGGCTGCTCGAGGGTTTTGCGTTTCTCTCGGGGCGCCTTCGCGAGAAGGTCGATGACGAGTTTCCCGAGCTGACGCATTCGCTGATCGCCATGCTGTGGCCCAACTATCTGCGGCCGGTTCCCAGTGTGACGATCACCCAGTTCAAGCCGCACCTCGACAGCTTGAGCACCGGACAGGTGATAGCCAAGGGCACGACGCTGGCCAGCGCGCCCGTCGAGGACACGGTATGCCAGTTCCGTACCTGTCATGACCTGAATGTCTATCCACTGGGCCATGAAGGCGTCAAGGTACAGCATTCGCGAGAGTCATCGCAGCTCCAGTTGAATCTGTCCGTGCACAGTGACCGGCCGTTGAACGAGATCGGCATCGGGGATTTGCGCCTGTATCTGGGTAGCAGCGAGTACACGGCACGCACTCTCTATCTGTGGCTCAATCATTACCTGTCGCGGATCGAGCTGGAGGTCGATGGACGACGCCTCAGCCTGCCTTCCAGCCTCCTGCAGCCGGTGGGCATGAGCGCCAGGGATGCCTTGCTGCCTTACCCGCGCAACGCCTATCAGGGCTATCGCATCCTGCAGGAATATCTGTGCTTTCCCGAGGCCTTTCACTTTGTCGAACTGCAGTCGCTGGGTGACTATCTGCCCCCGGGAATGGCCGAGACCATCTCGCTGCGTTTCACCTTCTCGCGCACCCTGCCGGCCGATGCCCGTGTGGTGGATGAAAGCCTGGCGCTGTTCTGCACGCCGGCCATCAACCTCTTCGAGCACGATGCTGACCCGATCGACCTGACCGGCGAGCGCAGCGAATATCGGGTTCGCCCCAGCGGCCGCTACCCCTCTCACCATGAGGTCTTCAGTGTCGATGACGTGGAAGGCTGGCTGGAGAGTGAAAGCGGTCGCATTCGCGGCGCGCCACGCCGCTATGTGCCCTTCGAGAGCTTCGAGCACCAGATCGAGCGGGACCGTGATCGTCAGGCGCTCTACTACCGCATTCGCGTGCGCGACAGTCTGCGGGGCGATGGCTTCGATCACGATATTGCCTTCGTGCGCGGCGATGAGCAGGCCTGCATGGGCTTTCGCGAAACCATCTCGTTGCGTCTGACCTGCAGCAACCGCGAGCTGCCGGAGCGTCTGGCCATCGGAGATGTTCAGGTGCCGACCGATGAGAGTCCATCCTTCGCCACCTTTCGCAACATCACCCGGCCCACGCCGGCCATGCGCCCGACACTGGACGGCAGCCTGCTGTGGACGCTGATCTCCAACCTGTCGCTGAACTATCTGTCGCTGCTGAACCGCGATGCCCTGTGCTCCGTGCTGCGTGTCTACGATTTTCGTGCCCTGGTGGATCGGCAGGCAGAGCGCATGTCGCAGAAGCGCCTGCAGGGCATCGTCGACATCCAGACCCAGCCGGTGGACCGGCTCTACAAGGGGTTGCCGGTGCGCGGACTGCGCTCGGTCATGACGCTGGACCAGGAAGCCTTCGGCGATGAAGGCGGCCTCTACCTGTTCGGCTGCATGCTGTCGCGCTTCTTCTCCCTCTACGCCAGCATCAATTCCTTTCATGAGCTGGAAGTCATCAACCAGCAGAACCGTGAGCGTTACGCATGGAACTTGCAGACAGGGCAACAACCCCTGATGTGACGCTCTCCCCACTGGTCGAGGGCGCACATCACTACAACTTTTATCGGCTGGTCGAGCTGCTTCACCAGTACCACGGCGATGACCTGGAAAGGGGCAGCGTCGTGGATACCGAACGTGTGCGTTTTCAGGCCACGGCCTCGCTGGGCTTTCCCAGCAGTGACATCGTCAACCTCGAGTCCCGGGAGGCCGATACCTACAACATGCGCATCAGCTTCCTGGGTCTCCAGGGCTCGCAGTCGCCCCTGCCGAGCTATTACCTGGAGTCCATGGCGCATGCGGATGCCCATCGTGAAGGCGTGGCGGCGGACTTTCTCAATCTGTTCAACCACCGCTATCTGACGCTGCTGTATCGCGGCTGGCGCAAGTACCGGCATTACGTTCGCTATCAGGATGGCGCCAGCGACGGCCTATCCTCCGCCGTCTTTGCCCTTGCCGGCCTGGCCGATGACCGCCTGCGCGGTGAAACGCCCATCAACTGGAGCAAGATGCTGGCTTACGCCGGCCTGCTGGCCGGCCGCTCGCGCTCTCCGGATGTGGTCGCCGGCATCGTCAGCCACTGCTTCGATCTGCCCGAGGTCGAGATCGAGCCCTGGGTCTATCAGCGGGTGACCATCCCCGATGACCAGCGCAGTCGAACCGGCATGCGTTGCGCCACCCTGGGGCAGGACCTGGTCTCCGGGGCCAGCGTGGCCGATATCAACGGCAAGTTCGCGCTCTGCCTGCGCGGCCTGAGCCTGGAGCGCTTCCGCGACTTCCTGCCCGATGGTCGGGATCATGCCGCCCTGGAAACCCTGGTGACCTTCGTGCTGCGTGAGCCCCTGGCCTATGACCTGGAACTGGAGCTGCTCGAAAGCGAGGTTCGCCCCATGCACCTGGGTGACAGCAAGAGCTGCCAGCTTGGCTGGACCACTTTCGTCAACCCTGACCTCAATGCCACGGCTCGGCGACGCCGGGTCCGTATCCAGATGACCCGGTGAGACTTCCATGACAGAAACGTCCCGACACTCCGCGATCACGCTGGTGGTCACCAACAGCGAACGGCTCGAAGGTCGCTCCACCAGCAGCCATGTCTTCCCGGCTCCGGGAGGCAGCCTGGGCAGCGCTCTCACGGATGACTGGCTGCTCCAGGATCACTCCGGCCGCATTCTGCCCGGCCATGCCGAGATCTGCCTGCGCGAGGGGCAGTTCTGCCTGGTCGATCGCAGCGGACGCACCTTCGTCAACGATGCCTCCCTGCCCCTGGGGCAGAGCAAGTACGTGGCGCTGCGCGACGGCGACGAGCTGGTCGTCGGCGAGTATCGCATGCGTGTGCACATGGGCGACCGCCAGGCGGAGCAGGGCGGTGTGCAATCGCTGGCTACCCTGGTCAACGACGACCAGGCGCTCCCGGAGAGTGAAGAGGCAGGCTCTTTCACCACGGTTGAGACCCAGCAACGCAACGACCCCCTCCGGGCTCTCGGCGAAACGACCGCCACACAGCGCCAGCACGACCCGCTGGATGCCCTCTCGGCGCGGGACAGCGGCCAGATCGACGCGCCTATCGAAGCGTCGGACGACCTCATGACCACGGTGGACGAGGCAGACCCCGTCAACTGGACGCCTGCCCTGCCATCCCATGGACACCACAAGGAACCCAAGATGGACGAAAAACTGCTGAATGATCTCGAGCGCTCGGTCGGCGAGCAGCTCGAGGACCGCTGGCAAGAACCCGGCCAGACCGGCATGGAGCACCTCAGTGCCTCGCCCTTGCTGCGCGCCCTGGGCGGCCAGCTCGACTTTGCCGACAGCACCGAGCAACAGGCCTTCCTGGAAGAATCCGGCAAGACCCTGAACGCCACCATCCAGGGGCTGCTGAAGCTGCACCAGCATCATGATGATCGCCGCTATCCGCTGCGCGATCGCCACCTCCAGCCCATCGAGGACAACCCGTTGCGGCTCGGAGAAGACTACGAGCGTACCCTGCAGACCCTCTTCTCGGCCCAGCGCAGCCCGGTGCATCTGTCGGCGCCGGCGGCGGTGGCCGAATGCCTGCAGCATCAGCAACAGCACATGGTGGCCATTGAAGAGGCCATCAACGAGGCGCTCACGTCGATTCTGGCGGCCTTCTCGCCGGATGCGCTGCTCAAGCGCTTCATGGCCTACCGCGGCGCCGGCAGCGCCCCGGCCGACAGCGAAGGCGACTGGGCCTGGAACATGTATCGCCACTATTTTCAGGAGCTCAATTCGGGGCGCCAGCAGGGCTTCGAAAAGCTCTTCTGGGAAGTCTTCGAACAAGCCTATGACGCCTCGCTGCGTCGTCAACAACGGGAGGCATCATGATCAAGCACACCCCGTACCCCGGGCGTAAGCAGGCCATGACCTGGCTGCTCGTGGCGCTGATGGCCATGGTGCTGAGCGGCTGCACGACGGCCAGCAAGACCTTCCAGGTATTGAGCGACCCCTCGACGCCTGTCGGCCCGATTGAAGACCGGCCCTCGAAGGTCGACCTGAGCATGCTGGCCACCGAGAACGTCAACCCCTACCTCGGTGGCCAGGGTACGCCGCTGCGCTTCCAGATCCTGCAGCTCAAGGACGATTCGATGCTGATGGCCGCCGATCGTCAGCAGCTCTACACCGATCTGGAAGAAGCCCTGGGCACCAATTACCTGGCGCATGACGATTTCACCCTGCTGCCGGGCCAGTTCAAGTTCTACGAGCCCTTCGAGGTGGAAGAGGACACCCGCTACATCGGCATCATCGCCTTCTATGCCGCGCCCAACCGGGCCCAGTGGAAGAAGGTCGTGCGTGTCGATGACACCGGGCGCGACTACCACCTGCTGGTGCACTTGCTGGCGCATGAAGCCAAGCTGAGAAAGGAAACCCGATGACCAGTCGTAACCGAGTCGTCTGGAGTGAAGGCCTGTTCATCAAGCCGCAACACTTCCAGCAACAGCAGAGAAGCCTGGAAGGGCTGATCGAGACTCGCCTGCGTGGCGTCGGCGGTCATCTGCACGGGTTTCTGTCGCTGGAAATCAATGCCGAGTACCTGAGCTTCGGGCGCATCGCGCTGACGCGGGCCAGTGGCGTGATGCCGGACGGTACCGCCTTTCATCTGCCCGATGATGATATCGAGCCGCCGGCGCTGGAAATCCGTAACGCGGCCAGCGCCAACCAGATCGTCTACCTGGGACTGCCGCTGTCCACGGATGGCGTGGCCGACGTCTCCTGGCAGGCCTCCTCGCTGCCGTCGCGTTACCGCGCCGAAATGCGCGGCGTGCGCGACCTGCATTCCGAGGAAGGCGACCTGGCTGATCTCCATCTGGCACGCGTCGCGCCGCGTCTGTTGCTGGAAGGCGAGGATCGCAGTGCCTATGCCTGCCTGGCGGTGGCCCGCATCGTCGAGCAGCGTCCCGATGGCAGCCTGGTACTGGACGAGAACTTCCTGCCGACCCTGCTCAATGTCCAGGCGGCCCCGGCACTGCAACGCTTCGTCGGTGAAATGGCGGGGCTGGTACGTGAGCGGGCGCGCAACCTGGCGCATCGCATGGCCACTCCCGACCAGAGCGGGGTCGCCGATGTCTCGGAGTTCATGCTGCTGCAGCTGCTCAACCGGGTGCACCCGCGCTTTCAGCACCTGTCGCGGCTGGGCCATCTGCATCCCGAGCGACTCTATAACGCCATGCTCGAGGCCTGTTGCGAGATCCTCACCTTTACCGGCGAGTCGCGCCTGCCGCCCGAGTTCCCGGCCTATGACCATGACCACCCGGAAACCGCCTTCCGGCCGCTGATGCAGAGCCTGCGCCAGTCGCTGTCCACGGTGCTGGAGCCCAGGGCACTGGCCATACAGCTGCAGGCGCGGCGCTTCGGTCTCAAGGTGGCCACCCTGCAGGATTCGAGCCTGCTCGACGACGCCGACTTCATCCTCGCCGTACGTGCCGACATGCCGCCGGAGCGCCTGCGCAAGCTGTTCGTTCAGCAGACCAAGGTGGCCAGCGTCGAGCGCGTGCGCGAGTTGATCAGCCTCCAGCTGCCGGGGATTCCCCTCGAGCCGCTGCCGGTGGCCCCCCGTCAGCTGCCGTTCCATGCGGGCTACACCTATTTCCGCCTGGACCGCTACAGCGAGGCCTGGAACATGCTGCGCGGTGCCAGCGGCTTTGCCTTTCACGTGGCCGGGGACTTTCCCGGGCTGGAAATGCAGTTCTGGGCCATCAGGAGCTAAGCCATGTCGACGCTCGTATCACCTGACGCCACGCGCCACGAGGACACCATCAACCCCGAGGGGCTCGACTGGCTGGTACACGGCCACGCCGGCCACCTGGATGCCGACGAAGACTACTGGTTCCGGCTGCGTGGCCACAGCATCAATCCGCTGGTCGATGCCGCCAGCCCCTTGCTGGGCATGGTGGTGCGCATCCGCCATGTCGAGCAGATGGAAAGCATCGAACAGCTGTATAGCCAGGTCGTCGAGGAGGTGGCGTCCATCGAGGTCGAGCTCACCGAACAGGGCTACGACCGGCCCACGCTGCTGGCCTATCGCTATGTGCTCTGCTCCTTCATCGATGAAGCCGTCATGGCCACGCCCTGGGGCAACCAGAGTGCCTGGGCCGCGCACTCATTGTTGGCGCGCTTTCACAACGAGACCTGGGGCGGCGAAAAGGTCTTCTCGATCCTCTCGCGCCTGCGCCAGGAGCCGCGGCGCTATCGTGACATGCTGGCCTTCATCTACCTCTGCCTGTGTCTGGGTTTCGAGGGCCGCTACAAGGTGCGCTCCCACGGCAAGGACGAATACGACCAGATACTGCGCGAGCTCGGTGACCAGCTGGCCTCGCTGGACCACCACGAGGACGACCTGCTCACCCACCCGCTGGACAACGTGCAGAACACCTCCCGGCGCCAGGGAGACGGCATGCCGTTGTGGGGCATCTTCGCGATTTTCGCCGGCATGATGCTGGTGATCTACCTCGGACTCTCGATTTCGCTGGAGCACCAGGCCGGTCAGGTCGGTGCGTTACTCGACCGGATTACCAACTAGGGAAGCAGGCATGCTAAGGATGGATCTGGCGGCGCTGATCGGCCGCCTCAACGGGGTTGCCCGTCAAGGACTCGAACAGGCCGCAGCGCTGTGTGGCGAGCAGCAGGCCGCGGAAATCAGCGCCACGCACCTGCTGCTGGCGCTGGTCGACCAGCCACTGTGCGACGTGCGGGTGTTGCTCGAGGTGGAAGGCATCAATGTCGACGAGCTGCGTCAGGCGCTGGTCGAGGACGCCCGCCCGCCCGCCGAGCTGGACACCGAGGTGCCGAGCTTCTCGCCGCTGCTGGTCGAGCTGCTGCAGGACGCCTGGTTGTTGGCCAGCACCGAGTTCGAACACCGCGAGTTGCGCAGTGGCCTGATCCTCACCGCCCTGCTGCACCATGCCGAGCGCTATCTGGGCACCAGCAGCCGCAGCGTGCTGGAACGCATCAACCGTGAACGCCTGCGTCGCGACTTCACGCTGCTGACCCGCGAATCGGCCGAGGCCGTGGTCGCCACCTCCGAGTCGAATGCGCCACGCCCGGCGAATGGCGGCGATTCCGCCCTGGAGCGCTTTGCCACCTCGCTCACCGAGCAGGCACGCAACGGCGAACTCGACCCGGTACTGGGACGTGACCCCGAGATCGACCAGATGCTCGATATCCTCGGCCGGCGTCGCAAGAACAACCCCATCGTCCTGGGCGAGGCCGGCGTCGGCAAGAGCGCGGTCGTCGAGGGCCTGGCCCTGCGTATCGTCGCCGGCCAGGTGCCGGCCTCGCTTGCGGACGTGGAGCTCATCGCCCTGGACCTGGGCGCGCTGCAGGCCGGTGCCTCGGTCAAGGGCGAGTTCGAGAAGCGCCTCAAGGGCGTCATCGAGGAAGTGCGCCAGGCGCCGCGGCCCACCCTGATGTTCATCGACGAGGCGCACACCCTGATCGGCGCCGGCAACCAGGAAGGCGGCGCCGATGCCGCCAACCTGCTCAAGCCGGCGCTGGCCCGCGGCGAGCTGCGCACCATCGCCGCGACCACCTGGCGCGAGTACAAGAAGCACTTCGAGAAGGACCCGGCGCTGTCGCGGCGCTTCCAGCCCGTCACCTTGGCCGAGCCCGATACCGAACAGGCACTGGTCATCCTGCGCGGCCTGCGTGATGTCTACGAAACGACCCATGGCGTCCTGATCGGCGACAGTGGCCTGCGCGCCGCCGCCGAACTCTCCGCCCGCTACCTGGCCGGCCGCCAGCTGCCCGACAAGGCCATTGACGTACTGGACACCGCCTGCACCCGTCTCGCTCAGGCACTGGACGCCGAGCCACGCCGCCTCAGTCACCTGCAGAGCGAATACCAGGCGGCACGGCGCGAGCACGACCACCTGCAGCGCGAGACGCGCCTGGGGCGTGCGACCGACGAGCAACGCCGCAACGAGCTGATGAGTCGCCTGGCCGGTCACGAAGCCGAGCTGGAGGCGCTGCAGGGCGCCTGGCAGGAACAGCGCGAATGCGTCGATGCCATGCTCGAGCTGCATCAGGCCCTGCTCGACGGCTCGCCGGACGCCGGCGATGCCCTCCCCGACGAGGATGAGCAGCGCCGCCAGGCCCTGAGCGAATACGAGGCGCGCCTCGAGCAACTGCAGCGCGAGCATGCCCTGGTGCATGCCAGTGTCGAGGAAGCCCGGATCGCCGAGGTCATCGGCGACTGGACCGGGGTGCCGGTGGAGCGCATCAGCAGTGACGAACTGACGCGCCTCACCGAGCTGCCCGAGCAGCTGGGCCGGGCCATCAAGGGCCAGGACGAGGCCGTCAAGCGGTTGCATCGTCACCTGCTGACCGCGCGCGCCGACCTGCGTCGTCCGGGCCTGCCGCTGGGCGCCTTCCTGCTGGTCGGCCCCAGCGGAGTGGGCAAGACCGAAACCGTGGTGCAGATCGCCGAGAGCCTCTACGGCGGGCGTCAGTTCATGACGACCATCAACATGTCCGAATATCAGGAAAAGCACACCGTCTCCCGCCTGATCGGCTCGCCCCCCGGCTATGTCGGCTTCGGCGAGGGCGGCCTGCTCACCGAGAGCATCCGTCAGCGCCCCTACTCGGTGGTACTCCTGGACGAGGTCGAGAAGGCCCACCCCGACGTGCTCAACCTCTTCTACCAGGCCTTCGACAAGGGCGAGATGGCCGACGGCGAAGGCCGGCTCATCGACTGCCGCAACGTGCTGTTCTTCCTGACCTCCAACCTGGGCTACGAGACCATCGTCCGCCATGCCGACCAGCCCGAGGCCCTGGAACCGGCGCTCTACCCGGTGCTGGCCGAGTTCTTCAAGCCGGCCCTGCTGGCGCGCATGGAAGTGGTGCCCTACTTCCCGCTGGACCGGCAGGTACTGCAGCGCATCGTCGACGCCAAGCTCGAGACCCTGGCCGAGCGCATTCGCGACCGCCATCGCCAGGCCGAGGTGACCCTCGAGCCGGCGCTGGCCGAGGCCATCTGCGAGCGCGCCAACCGTAGCGAGAACGGCGCCCGCATGCTGGACTCGGTCATCGAGGGCGAGCTGCTGCCGCCCGTCTCGCGCTCGATCCTCGAGCGCCTGTCGCGTCAGGAACCCATCTCGCGTGTGGTGCTCGGCGTCTGCGAAGACGGCTTCAAGGCAGAGGTGGTGTGACCCATGGAAGCGCTGACGATCGACCCCAGCGTCACCACCCCCGACTCGGCGCCATTGGCCGGGATGGTCGGTGCCCTGACGCTGGTCGACAGTCAGTCTCCCCGCCAGCTGTGTCAGCGCGCCGCAACGCTGCTTCAGCAGCTGGGTATTCCCCGGGCCGGCTGTCTGGTGCTGGATACCAGCGGGCGCTGGCTCTCGGACGAGGATCAGGGCGTGCGGCTGGCCTGTGATGACTTCACGCACCCCTATGCCCATGCCATTCGGCGGGGTGAGCCGATGCAGCTCGCGCTGGGCGAAGCGCGCTCGCGCCTCGACCACTCCGCCTTCCAGGCCCTGGTCGCCGACTGTGCACCGGACTGGATGCTCGAGGTACGCCCGTTGCGCGCCCCGGATGACGATCGCCAATGGTTGGGCGTCATGAGCCTGGTCGGGCCACGCGACTGCCTCGCGCCGCTGACCGCCAGCACGGATTTCGAGGCCTTCGAGTCCCTGCTCTGTCAGCTCTGGGCCTGGCATCTGCGTCAGCAGGGCGAACGCCAGCGTCAGGCCAACCTGCAGGACTCGTTGACCCGCTTCAATGCCAATGCCCGGCGTCAGACCCTGAGCGGCCGCCTGGGTCAGCAGATCAAGGGCGACTCCGCCAGCATCCGGAACCTGCGGGATCAGGCCGTGCGCGCCGCCGAGACCCAGCTGGCGGTGCTGCTGCGCGGCGAAACCGGCACCGGCAAGGACCTGGTGGCGCGCGGCATACACTGGGCCTCGGTGCGCGCTGCAGAACCCTTCATGGCGCTGAACTGCGCGGCCATCCCCGAGGCACTGCTGGAGTCCGAGCTGTTCGGCTATGCCCAGGGCGCCTTCTCCGGCGCCGACCGCGCTCAGCAGGGGCTGGTCGGTCAGGCCGATGGCGGCACCCTCTTTCTCGACGAAATCGGCGACATGCCGCTGTCGCTCCAGGCCAAGCTGCTGCGGGTGCTGGAGTCCGGGCGCTATCGCCCGCTGGGCGCCAGCGAGGAGTGCCGGGTCGATCTGCGACTGATCGCCGCCACCCACCAGCCGCTGCATCAGCGCATGCGCGATGGCCACTTCCGCGCCGACCTCTACTATCGCCTGAACCAGTTCCCGCTGGCGCTGCCGCCCTTGCGCGAGCGTCGTGAAGATATCGAGCCGCTGGTCCAGTCCTTCATCGCCGACTTCTGCGAGCGCGAGGACCGCGAGCTGGTGGGCATCAGCCGGGCGGCCCTGGCCGAGCTGCACGACCGCGATTACCCGGGCAACGTCCGCGAACTCAAGAACCTGATCGACTACGCCTGCGCCATGACGCACAGCGGCGATGATATCGACCTGATGGCACTGCCCCGCAGTCCCGCCGCCAGTGATGAGGACGATGACCCGCTCGAGTCGCAGGCGGCCAGGGCGACAGGCGAGGAAGACGACATCGGCGATCTGCGTCAGGCACTGCGCGACTACGAGGCGGCGCTGATTCAGCAGCGGCTGGCACTCTTCGAGGGCAATCGAACGCTGGCGGCCGAGAGCCTGGGGCTTCCCAAGCGGACCCTGGCGCACAAGTGCCGCCAACTGAATCTGGATAACTCATGACAGCAACTCACTCCCGACACCATTGCACCGGCAAGCGCCGCCCGCGCCTGGCATGGGCCGCATGCTGTGTCGCGCTGGGCCTCGCTGGCGCCGCTCAGGCCAACAAACAGGGCGCCGACGCCGCGCAGCAGCGCCTCGACCAGGCGCGTGAATGTGCCGCGAGCGACGTCCGTCTGGAGCGCCTGCAGTGCTATGACGACCTCTTTCGCGAGGTCTCGACAGGCAGTGATGTGGCCTCCGGCGAGCGCTCGCGGCTGTGGCAGCGCGTGGCGCGCCTCGAGGCCGGCCGCGATGCCCAGCACATGGGGCTGATGGTCGCAAAGACCGACGACAGCGTCCTGCTGAGCGTACCGGCACTGGGCACGGTGCCGCCGCGACCGGTGCTGGTGATCAGTTGTGCCGCCAACATCACGCGATTTCAGCTGCACCTGCCCGAACCCAGTGATGCCACCCGGGTATCACTGACCCTCGAGGGCGAATCGGCAAGGGCCGATCAGGACTGGCGCGTGCTGGATGGCGGTCATGTGCTCAGCGGCGGCCGCGGGCTGCCGGCCATCGACACCCTGAAGCGTCTGCTGTCCAGCCAGCGCCTGGAGCTGGCCAGCGAGATGCCGGTCATCGATGGCCTCAGTTTCGACGTGGCGGGCCTGCGCGAGCGCATCAAGCCACTGCGCACCATGTGCCGCTGGTGACAGCAACGGGCAGCGACAACCTCAGGCAAGCGACTCCGTGATGACGATATGGCGATAAGAATCACCCGCGAATCCCAGCTCGACGACATCCTCGGCCCCATCGCCGAGGGCGTTGGCGAGCCCGTGGGCAACAGCGACGACTATGACTGGCTCGATGAACAGATGATGCGCGTCGGCTCCCTGCAGCATGGCGACATGGACTGGGCCGGCGCGGAGGACCGTGCCGTGCGGCTGCTCACCGAACAGGGCAAGGACCTGCGCGTACTGGGCCACCTGCTGCACTGTCTGCAACAGGGCGGCGACCCGGTGCGCTTCGCGCTGTCGCTGCACCTGCTGGCGGGCAGCCTCGAACACTGGTGGGCCGAGGCCTATCCCGCGCCCGGGGCAAAAGGCAATCGCATGCGCGGCAAGCTGTTTCAGCAGTTTACCCAACGTGGCCTCAAGCTGGCCGCAGCGCTGGACTTCGCGGCCGCCGAGGCCGAACTGGAGGCGTGTCGCCAGGCCCTGCAGCGACTGCGCGAGCAGGCCGTTGCCCGCGAGCTATCGGACCAGGCACTGATCGACCTGGCGCGCCTGCTGGAGCAGACCGACCCCGACGCGGACGCCGCTGCCGCCTCGACCGGCCGCCACGACACTCGGCAGGCATCAACGTCGCGGCAGACGGCCGCTCCGGCGACCGACAGCGATGCCTCCGAGCCGGCGCGCGCCCCCGAGATGCGCCTGGAGTCCGGCAACGAACGCGCCAACCGGCAGTCGCTGATCAAGATGGCCGAGTTTCTCAACGACCAGTCCCCCGGCGACCCCCTGGGCTATCGACTGCGCCGCTATGCCATCTGGCACACCATTCAGACGCTGCCGATGAGCCGTGCCGATGGCCGCACCGACCTGGCCCCGGTTTCCGCCGACCGGGTGGCCGCCTATCGCGAGGCCCTGGCGGGCCGGCCCAGCCTCGACGAATGGCGGCGCATCGAGAACAGCCTGGCGCTCAGCCCCTACTGGCTGGAAGGCCACCGCCTGAGCGCCGAGATGGCCCGGCGACTCGAACATGAGGGCTGTGCCGAGGCCATTCGTGATGAGGTCCGCCGCTTCGTCGATCGCCTTCCCGGCCTCGACGGACTGACCTTCAGCGACGGCACGGCCTTCCTCGATGACGCCACCCGGCAGTGGCTGGCCTCGGCTACAGACAACAGCCCAACCGGCGCCAGCCTGGGGGCGGGAGGCGACCCCTGGCAAGAGGGCCTGGAAACCGCCCGCGAGCGGCTGCAAGGCGAGGGGCTGGGCGCGGCGCTGGCCGTGCTCGATGAGGGGCTCGCCGCCGCGGGCTCGCCCCGCGAGCGCGTCTACTGGCGCCTGGCCAGTGCCGACCTGCTACGCGACGCCGGCCTCGAGGCCATGGCACGCCAGCACTATCAAGCCTTGCACGACGCCGTCAGCGGCATCCACCTCGACCACTGGGAGCCGGCCTTGCCGCAACGGCTCCAGGCGCTGAGCGAGGGCGCGTCATGAGCACAACCGAATCGACAGGGATGAGGAAAGCAGTCAAATGAAAGGACGCATAAGATCGGCGCTCAGCCGCTGGGTGCCCGGGCTCTCCAGCATGCAGAGCAAGGCCAACCAGGCCCGCAGTCACGCCAATGCCGCCAAGGGCGTGCAGGGCGGCCTCAAGAACCTGGGCAAGTGGCTTTGGTGGCTGCTGCTCATCGTATTGGTGGTGGCCATCTGGTGGCTGGGGCCAAAATGGCAGGCCTTCGACACGCGTCCCCTCGGGCCCTGGGTCAATCGCGCCCTGGCGACCCTGGCGCTGCTCGTCGTGGTGGCCGTGGTCTGGGGCATTCGCCTGGCGCGACGCCTCAAGGCGGTCGACGAACAGGCCGAGTCGGCGGCACAGCGTGCGGACGACCCGGTTCTCGACCAGATCGATCGCCAGCAGGCGCGGCTCGACAGCATCCTGGCGACCCTGGTCGACCGGTTGGGCGGCGGCAGAAAGGCGCGCTACAAGCTGCCCTGGTACCTGGTCATGGGCGTCGAGAATGCCGGCAAGACCAGCCTGGTCAATCGCTCCGGCCAGAACTTCTCGCTCACCCAGCTCCTCAACGCTTCCGGGGAACACCGGCGTGAGCAGCTCGGCTTCGACTGGTGGATCGGCGACCGGGCGGTCCTCATCGACCCGGATGGCGAACTGCTGACCCAGGGCGCCCTGCAGGAGAATGCCCCCGAGGAGGCCAAGAGCCGCCTGTGGAATCACTTCGTCGACTGGCTGGAGGAGCAACGCCCCAGGCGGCCGCTGGATGGCGTGGTGCTGGTACTTGACCTGGCACGCCTGAGTGATGCCCGGGTGGTGGTGCGCAAGGCCTACGCCGCGCTGCTGCGCGCCCGCCTCAGCGAGCTGATGGAGCGCCACGGCAGCCGCCTGCCGGTCTACGTGACCTTCAGCAAGATGGACCTGCTGCACGGTTTCGACGAGTTCTTCCGTCACTACTCGCGCACCGCCCGCAGGGCGCCGATGGGCTTCACCTTCTCCGCCGAGGCCCTGGACACCCCCGGGCAGTGGGAAGACGAGTTCGTCACGCACTACGACGCCATGCTCGAACGCCTCAATCACCAACTGCCCACATTGCTCAACGAGTGCCGCGACCAGAACGAACGCGAGGCGGTGTTCCGCTTCGTCCGCCAGCTGGCCGGGTTGCGTGACGTCCTGCATGGCTTTTTGACCGAGGCACTGTCCAGCGACCGCTTCTCCACCGCCGCCATGGTGCGCGGGGCCTATTTCACCTCGGTGTATCAGCAGGGCGTGCCCGAAGACCCCTTCGTCGATGCCGCGGCGCGCCGCTACGGCATGGACGCCAGTGTGCTGCCCGCCCACCGCGCCGCGCGGTCCGGGCAGTACTTCACCGAGGAACTCTTCGAGCGCATCATCTACCCTGAAGCCAATCTCGCCGGTGACAACGCCCGGGTGATCTGGCGACGCGAAAAGCTCAAGCGTTACAGCGCTTTTGCCTGCCTATTCGTCGGCCTGGCGATGGTCGGCGGCTGGAGCCACTTCTACCAGAAGAACCAGCAGGCTCTGGCCGCGGTGGAAGACAAGGCCCAGTCCTTCCTGATGCTCAAGCCCGATGAGTGGAACATCGGCGATCCCACCGGGCGCGACCTGCTCAAGCCACTGAACCGCTTGATCAGCACCACCGAGGAGTTCGGTGACTACCGCTCACGGCCCTGGCTGTTCGCCGACATGGGGCTCTATCAGGGGCATGAGCTGGGTGCCGAGATCGACAATGCCTATCTCCAGCTGCTCGAGCAGAAATTCCTGCCCTCGCTGATGATCGGCATCATGGATGACATGAACGACGCCGCGCAGGGCAGCAACCGCAAGCTCTCGCTGCTGCGCATCATTCGCATGATGGCCGATGCCAGCGGTCGCCAGCCCGAACGTGTCCACGACTTCATGGCCGAGCGCTGGCAGCGGGCCTTCCCCGGGCAGGGCGATGTGCAGCGTCGACTGCTCTATCACCTCGACAATGCCATGGCCGACACCGACCTGGCCGGTCATGCCGAGGCCGATGTGCCCGGTGCCCAGGATGCCATGGCCCCACTGCGTGGCAGCATCTCGGCGGCGCAACGCGAGCTGGCCCGCCAGCCCATGCACGAGCGCGTCTATGCCTCCCTCAAGTCCGGCAGCGACCAGCGTAGCTCGGCCATGCTCGACCTGCGCGACAGTGTCGGCCCGGCCTTCAACCTGGTCTTCATGTCGCGCAACGACGATCCGCAGAACGTGCGCATCCCCAGCCTGCTGACCCGGGGTGGCTTCGAAAACTACTTCCTCGACAAGCTCGACCAGGCCACCGAGCTGGCCCTGATCGACATGTGGGTACTCGGCAAGCGCGACGACATCGACTTCAGCAAGGCTGACCGCGAACGCCTGCAGGATGCCCTGCGCGAACTCTATGTCAGCGACTACCGCCGCACCTGGCGCGAGGCCCTGGCGGATATCCAGATGGTGCCCCTGCCCGACATCCATCAGGCCGTGGTGGTCGCCGATGGCCTGATCGGCGCCAGCCGCCCGCTGGATCGCCTGCTCGGCGAGGTCGCGCAGCAGACCGACCTCTACCCGACGCTCCCCGAGGGCGACGAGGAGGCGCGTCAGGCTCTGCAGGAATCGCCACGCTATCGATTGGCCAGCGAGATCGAACGCGACTTCGTCGAGCTCGACGCCCTGACCCGGGCGCGTGGCGACAATCCTTCCAACCTCAGCGAGATCAAGACGGCCGTCGGCGAGCTGCGTGACTACCTGCGCCAGGTCGATGAAGCCAGTGACTCCGGCCGCGAGGCCTTCCTGCTGGCGCGGGATCGCATCTCGCTGGGCGGCGGTGACCCCATCACCCGTCTGCAGCGCATCGCCGAGGAAACGCCGGACCCGGTTGGCCGCATGCTGACCAGCCTGGCCGACCAGAGCTGGCAGCTGCTGATGGGCTCGGCCATCCGCCACCTCGAGAAGCAGTGGCGCGATGACGTGGTGGCGCCCTTCCAGAGCCGACTGGCGGGCCGTTATCCGCTGGCGCCGGGTTCCGAGCGCGACGTCGCCCTCAACGACTTCGAGGACTTCTTCGCCGCCGGCGGTACCCTGGATGCCTTCTACGAGTCCAACCTCAAGCCGTTCATCGAGGAAGAAGCGCTACGCGATTCGCGGGGCAACTCCCTGTTGCGCGAGGGCGTGATGCAGGCCTTCCAGCGTGCCGAGCGCATTCGTGACGCCTACCTGGACCGTGACGGCAGCCTGGATGTGCCCTTCTCCCTCGAACCCCTGTCGCTGAGCTCCAACAAGCGGCGCGCGGTGATCAGTGTCGACGGCCAGCTCATCGACTATGCCCATGGTTCGCGCCACCCGGTCTCGATGATCTGGCCCAATGGCCTGCGCGACAGCAATGAAAGCCGCATCACCCTGGTGCCCAGCGAATACAACCGTTCGCCGCGCACCCTGAGCCGCAACGGCCCCTGGGCCTGGTTCCGCCTGCTCGATCAGGCGCAGCTGACTGGGGCCGGTCAGCACGCCCTGGAGCTCAGCTTCGAGGTCGACGGTGGCAGCGTGCATTACCGACTGAGCGCCGACGGCCCGCACAACCCCTTCACCAGGCCGCTGGTGGCCGGCTTCAACCTGCCGGTGGCGCTGTATGCCGAACGTGAGTCCGAAGCCGACACGGCGGATGATGCCCAGCGTGACGAGGGAGGTCGCGACAATGCTCAAGGCAATTAAGCACTGGGTCGACAAGGCGCGGGGGACGACCCTCGGGTCGGTGCGTGACACCGCGACACCCCCGGCCGAGCCGCATGCCTCGGACGCCACCGCCACGGCGCCCGCCAGGCCGCTGTCACTGCCGCTGGAGGATGCCCGCACGGACGACATCGATGGCTTCCTCGAGGCCGCCAGACGCGCCGAGCGCAGCGGGGCCTCGCCCTGGGTGCTGCGCGACGAGGCGCGCCTCGAGACCCTGAGCCGGGCCCTCGAGTTCGTCGTGCATCGCGGCCTCTGGCTGCAGCGCGAACAGCAGGGCGTGGCGCACTGGCAGGGCCGATTGCTGGCCCTGCGCCACGAGGATGGCCACGCCCTCGGCATGGCCTTCGTCTGCCGCCGCGATGACGAGGCCGCCTGGCAACTGCGCTTCTTCTACGTCGAGCCCCAGTGGCAGGAGCGCCGCCATGCCGGCCGGCTGCTGACCGCCCTGCGCAATGTGTTGCGCGGCACCCCGGTGGAAGTGCGGCTGCCGCGCCAGTGCAGCGTGGCCATTCGCAGCCTCGAAAAGGCCGGTTTCGAATGTCGCTACACCGACGCTCAGGGCGTGGCCCATTACGAGGCCCCGGCCCAATGGAATGACTCCAAGCGAGCAGGTCGCTCAGCTGGAACCTTAGCCCATTAGACAAGGAGGTTGAGATGGCACACAAATTCGTACTGGTCGGCGACATCGGCACCGACCATGAAGGCTTTTCCCCCACGCCGCTCATCGAAGGCAGCCCCTCGGTGATGAGGATCGGCAGCGCCACCGGGGAGGGTAGCTGACATGGCCAAGCCCAATCGCCTGAACTTCACGCTCAGCCTGGCCGGCGGCGACAGCCTCGACCTGGCGGTGGTCGACTTCCAGCTCGACGAGGCGCTCTCCGCGCCCTTCACTCTGGAGGTCGAGGCCGCCAGCCGTCGCCCCGACCTCAAGCCCGGCGACCTGCTGGAAAGCGGCGCCACGCTCACGGTCTGGCATGACGACCAGCCGACCCGCCGCGTGCACGGCGTGGTCAGCGAGTTCGCCCGCGGGGATCGCGGCCATCGCCGTACCCATTACCACTTCACCATTCGCCCGGCGCTGTGGCGGCTCTCGCTGCGGCAGAACTCGCGCATCTTCCAGAACGTCTCGCCGCTGACGGTGATCAACACCCTGTGCGAGGAAAACGGCCTCACCGACGTGGCCTTCGCCGCCACCCGCCAGCCCGCCACGCGCGAGTACGTGGTGCAGTACCGCGAGACCGATCTGGCCTTCATCCAGCGCCTGGCCGCCGAGGAGGGCTTCAGCTTCTTTCACGAGTTCGAGGACGCCGAGGGAGGCATTCACCGCCTGGTGTTCGCCGACTCGCCCCAGGCGCTGAGCTCGCTGGGTGAAAGCACCTACCACCACCGCGCCGGTGGCACACCGCCCGAGACCCATGTGCGCCGCCTGCGCCAGACCAGCCGCGTGCGCCCGGCCAGCGCCACCCTCAAGGACTACAGCTTCAAGCAGCCCGCCTACGCGCAACTGCACGACAAGCAGGGCGAAGGGCTCGGCCAGCACGCTCAGCGCGACAGCTATGAGCACTTCGACTACCCCGGGCGCTTCAAGGCCGACCCCTCCGGCAAGGCCTTCACCCGCCACCGCCTGGAATGGCTGCGCCGCGACGCCACCACCGCCGAGGCCGAGAGCAACCTGGCCGAGCTGGCGCCCGGCCGGCGCTTCACCCTTGGCGGCGACGACCTGCCGGCCCCGGGCGACTGGCAGGTGGTCAGTGTTCAACACCACGGCACCCAGCCCCAGGCCCTGGAAGAAGACGCCGCACAGGCCGACGGCCAGACCACCCTCAACAACCGGCTGAGCCTGGCGCCGTCGGACATCACCTGGCGGGCCGAGCCCGAGCCCCGGCCGTGCATCGATGGCCCGCAGGTCGCCTTCGTGGTCGGCCCCGAGGGCGAGGAGATCTACTGCGACGAACACGGCCGGGTCAAGGTGCAGTTCCCCTGGGACCGCTACGCCAAGCCGGACGAGACCGCCAGTGCCTGGATCCGCGTCAGCCAGGGCTGGGCCGGCGGTGGCTATGGCTTCCAGGCCATCCCGCGCATCGGCCACGAGGTGATCGTCTCCTTCCTGGAAGGCGACCCAGACCAGCCGATCATCACCGGGCGCACCCACCACGCCGTCAACGTGCCGCCCTACGAACTGCCGGCGCACAAGACGCGCACCACCTTCAAGACCCGGACCCATCAGGGCGATGGCTTCAATGAGCTGTGTTTCGAGGACAAGGCCGACGCACAGTTCATCTATGTGCATGCCCAGCGCAACCTGGAACTCCAGGTCAACAACTCCCGTCAGAAGCGCGTCGAATTCGATGACACGGCCTCCATCGGCAACGACTCCTTTCTGACGGTCGCCAGGAATCGGGTCGAAAGCATCGAGGGCAAGCAGGATGTCACGGTCACCACTGACCGCAGTGAAAAGATCGGGGGCGACCTGGGGCAGACCGTCAAGGGCGACAGTGGCACCCAGGTAGGCGGTGACCTGACCTTCAAGGCCGATGGCGAGATCGTCCTGGATGCCAGCAAGATCACCCTCGTCTCCGGTGGCACCGCACTGGTGGTGGCCAATGGCAGTGTCGATGTCACGCCGGCGCTGAATGTCGGCTCGGCATCCCCCGGCGCTGCCGCCACGCCGGCCATCCCGGCGGTGCTTGAAGCTGCCGCCGGGGAGGGCGCTCCCTTCGTCTCGCATTGCCCGGCAGAGGAAGAATGATCCATGTCACAGCGTGATAACTGGGTAGGTCGTTGTCAGGTTCGCGCGCCCTCGGCTGATGCTCGGCAATGGCAGGCAGTGACCGATGAGGCGGTGAGCGTGGCGGTGGTCTGGGCCCTGGATGCCGTCGAAGCGCGCCAGCGTGTCGAACACTCGCTGCGCGAGGCCGGCCTCGAGCTGACAGCCTTCGAGCAGGTGAAGCCGCTGATCCAGCGCTTTCGCGAGCAGGGCATGGAGCAGCCGCTGGTGGACCTGGCCAACAGCCTCACCGAGGCGGCGCCGGTGGCCTGTGGCGAGATGCTGCCCATCCTCCACGAACCCGAGCCGGCGATGGCCCATGACGCGCCGGCTGAGCCGGTCCCGCCGCCGGCCACCTACAGCGAGACGGACTGGGACAGTCTGTTCGACTCCGACCAGCCGCCTCTTTGGGCCGTCATCGACGGCGTGAACTGCCGTGAGGTGATGGCCCGGGTCGCCGATAGCGAAGTGCAAAGCGCCTGCCTGTATGCCTCGGCGGACGCCGACACCCGCGCCATGGCGCCCTGGCTGGTGCGCCTCGAACCCGACAGCGAGCTGGTCACCTGGCTCCAGGGCCTGCCCCAGGACCATCACTGGGGCATCCTGCTGCAGTCCACGGCCACCCTGAAACAGCTGCGTACCCACCTGCGCAAGTTCACCATGCTGTGGACCCCGGCCAACGACCAGGCGCCGGTGTATTTCCGTTTCTACGACCCCCGGGTGGCGCTGGACATGAGCCAGGCACTGGCGAAGTGGAAACTGACCGCCCTGATGGCGCCCTTGGACGCCATGGTAATGAGCTTGTCGCCTTCGATGACATTGCCGCCCGAGCTCGAACTGATGCCGGCGATGGGCCTGGATGCCGGCAACGACGAAGTGCACGGGCGGTTGTTGCGCGTCACCGTCAACGCCGAAACGCCTGCCGACAACACACCGGGTCGCCAGTTCGCGATTGGCGAGACGGAGTATCAGCACTTCGGCAAGCTGGCCCAGCTCAGGTCACGACAAGCGCTGGCTCGATCGCTAGCTGAGCCTTATCCCCAATCACCAGCCGACAAGCGGCGTCGCGTGGTCGAGGAGGCCACCCAGCTGGGGCAGCGCTACCAGCTGACCTCCACTCGACAGACCGAGACACTGGCCAGGTGCGTGATGGAACTGGGGCCGGACTTCCCGCAACGCCACCCGGAGGCCGGGAAGATACTGGCCAACCCGCAGACCGCCGGTTGGCGCAAGCGTGAGCAGTTGCTGACCTGGTTGCCCCATGGTCGCGTGCGGCATTCGCTGCTTGGCGCGGCGGGTGACCCGGCCAGCGAGGATAACTACCGGCCCATCATGAACGAGGAACGCTCATGAGCTATCAGCCGAGCATTGAAGACATGGCAGCACTGGTGGAGCAGCAGCCGGAGCATTTCTCGAGTCCGCTACGCACCCTGCGCTCCCTCCAATCGGCCCTGCATCATGGCAATGACCCAGTGGGTCAGGTCGTGCAGGAGGATGCGGCACGTGCCCAATACGAGGATTATCTGAACAACGGGGGCCAGCCGCTTACTGATAGTCCGATCGATCCATTACCTGAGCTTGAAGTTCCTACGCACGATAGTGAATTCGGTGGCAGTTGTGTTGAGTGTGCTTCGTTAACGCCCTGCATAAAGAAAGTTGAGGTGGTGTGTCATGGTGGAGAAAATAACCGCGTCACCCTTCAAGGAGAAAATGAGCTAAAGGAAACGGACGGCACCATCTACTTCGTGGCACATCAGTTTGTGGCAGGCGAGGGGACGTTAGAGGATTTTCTGGAGGGGACGCAGCTCAAGGACGAGGGCCAGGTAGCGATAACGCTCGACAACTGCTCACACGGAGAGCACCGAGTGTACTGGACCGACGAAATGGACGGCACTGTGCTCAGCCCAGGAACGACCACGACTGTCGACTTTACGGTGCTGACCGAACCCGTGCCACCCATCTCCTTGCCCGGTGCACTCATGGGGCTTATACCACCGGAGGCGGGACTCGCCGTTAAAACGGCCGCCATGCTGCTGGATATCATCATGAACCGCAAAGCCATGGTGAGTGAGCAGGACTTTCGGATCAGCCATGATGGTACCAACGACTTCGTCTTTACCTCAGTTACGCTTCCTCAATTGAAATTTGATGGCTTGGTCACCATAGCACCGCCAAACCTGGGCACACGGTTTGTAGAAAAAAGTGAAGGTCGTGAACTGGCTGACCAAAAAGGGATGGGGCCGCGAGTCAGGCAGGCCTCAAGTCGCCAGGGGTGGGGCATACATGCCGACATGACAGTGGTATGTGGCGCCAAGAGCAGGACAATCACGGTAGGTACCAGCCCGAGCCAAACCGAGACGTATGATACCGGGCCATCGATTCGGCGGGCCGATAATCAGAGGAATCAGAACAGTACGGTTGAACGGTTCTTCAGCACCCTGACCGACGCCTCGCAGCGTATAGCCAAAAATCTGAGTGCTACCGAAAATGATGACGACAGGGTTTTCAGTTTCTACAGCATTGGGCCAGAGCTGATGCTTGGTGCCACGACCGAACAGGTCGAGGAAGAAGGTGCGCCCGGGGCCTCGTGGAACATAACCCCCGGCCTTTCTCTGGCCTATGAGTGCGGTATCAGAGTCGATATCTATGAAGCTCTAAAGCGGGTAGCCATGAGGCATCCCGCCGGAGCTGCGCTCGTTGCGTTCATGGAAGATGCCGAATCAGGCCGTGATTTGTGGGTGATAGAATATGGCTTCACTCCCGAGTTGTTCATGGAGGTCGGCCTGGGTGTTGGCCCCTCCCCCACGGAAGACACGCTCGGTAACCACATGCTTAGAGCCGAGTATAATGTTCAGAAAGAGGTTTTTGAGGAGCCCCAGGGCCAGGTCAATATCAAATTGAGCGCTGCGGTGGGCGGCGGGATGATGGGGTATTTCGACAGCCTTTTTACCGAGGAAACGGTCTTCAAATACCGAGTGGAAATCGCGACCAGCGGCAGCATTGATATTACCATAAAGGATGGGAAGTGGGGTTACCAGCTTTCTCATGCTGGTGCTGTGCTTCGCGTACAGGGCTATAAGAAGGCGGATGTAGAGTCTAGTGAAGACGAGCCTGCTGTTGGTGGTAAAACAAGGGGCCGCAGCGCCCAAGTAATCGAGACCTCCGATGGTAAACGTTGGCAAGAAGATGGCAGTACCCATTCCTACCGCTTGGCTGAAGCCTGGGAAGGAGAGTTTTATGGGTTTACATAACGAGGGTTTACGTTACCGTATGAAATCGCTTACTGCACTTATTATAACGCTTATGATCAGTATAGGGGCACAGGCAATGGCACAGAGTGAAGATTATCAATTTGGCGTCCGGTGGAGTGTTAACGGTTTGCCATCATCGCTATCTGTACATGGTATTATGCTCGATTTTACTGGCACCCCCAGTAGTTTTGATCGCCGCCAGTCAGTCACCGAATATATAAGGAACGGTAAGAACACTATTAATTTAGATACATTTCCATATGAGTACGACGCTGCACATAAAGTGCGGGTTTCCCTTTTGTACTGGGAACCGGGGAAAAACCCCAACACCGAAGCCCGCACGGCGTTTGAGGTGGTGATGAGACCTGGAGAGGAAGGTGCCAAACCGGAGGTTGTATCAAGAGACGTGGGCGCTCCTTTGCAACCACGTAAAAGTGAGATCCGCTTTGTTAGAAAAGAGGACTTTGACACGTTGCATATATCCTTAAATAATCGCCAGCCGATGCCCACTTGGTGCTGGGAAGAGGGTGATGTTTTGCGCGATAATGACGCCACCCGCGACAGCCTGACCCGTGAGTACCGTCGATTGCATAAGCTCTTTGCCGCGGGCAACAACGATGCCCTATTGGCGGCAGCATCGACAAGAACCCAAGAGCTCGCTACTGCAACCGATACGCCAGAAGCCTATGTTCGTCACCGCTTCAGCTACAATATGTTTTTCGACAATCCTGATATTTATCAATTAAATAGTTTTCCAGAAGAGCCATTAACCCTGAACTTGGCGGCGGATAATCGAGTGGCCTGGCTGACAACAGAGGGGGTTCAGGTCCCGATACGGTTTAACCATGTGCAGGAAGAAGGCGTTTCAAGCAAGATAAGGCCTTACTTCATCCGCCGTAACGGTCAGTGGGTGATCTGCCGATGAAACCCATCGCACGCCAGGGCGATCTGCATCGTTGCCCCTGTAATGGCCACGGCGTTACGCCGATTGTCTCCGGCTCGCCGCGTTCCCGGGTCGAGGGCCAGGCGGTGGCCCGGGTGGGCGACAAGACCGCCTGTGGCGCCACTATCATCGAGGGCTCGGGGAGTTCCAGCACCGATGGCAAGCCCACGGCCTACCTCGGCTGCAAGACCGACCACGGCGGCGAGATCATCTCCGCCGCCAGCCAGGCCAGGGTGCAGCCGTGAGGTGGGCCGTGGCGCCTTGATTGAGGCAACATGGGGCTGAACTTCCCCATGCATTCAGAGTGAATAGGCCCAACATGAAAGACGCCGGTATCAAGGTGGCAACTTACATCTGCCCGGCCTGTGAGCAGCAGGTTGGCTTGCGGCACCGTCACGCGCAGCGGTTGTTGAGTGACCAGACCGCCGCGTGCCCCAAGTGTGGCGTGGATGATCTGGTGGCAGGCGAGTCGCGCGAAGCGCTGGCCCGGCATCTGGGTCGGATGGAAGAGGCGGTCCGCAAGTATTCGCGTATCGTGATGGTCACGGTGCCGGTGATCCTCGGTGCCCTGGCGTTGCATTTCTTCGGCAAGATTCCGACGACTGTGTTTGCGGTGATCTTTTTCACGGCCCTGGGCGTTCAGGTGCTGGGCAAGCCGAAGCGCTCGCTTCGCGCTCCGCTTGACATCGAACTGGAGCGCGCGCCCTGAGTTGCCGATGAATTTGCCTTTCGCGCATACTGCCTCGTGGACACGCTGCTTGCGGGCAGGATGAAAAATTACGATACGGAGTCGCCTTCGCCATGGAGCGTCGCAATTTTCTCAAGACCAGTCTCAAGACGCTGGGTGCCGGCACGGCGGGTGCCGTGGCCGCGCCCTTCATTTCCACTGCCTCTGCCCAGGAGACGATCACCTGGAACATGGTGACCTCCTGGCCGAAGAATTTCCCGGCGCTGGGCACCGGGGCCAATGATCTGGCGGCGCGTATCGAGCGCATGTCGGGCGGGCGCATGAAGGTCAAGGTGCATGGGGCGGGCGAGATGGTGCCGGCCATGGAGGTCTTCGATGCGGTGTCCGCCGGCACGGCCGAGATGGGGCATTCGGCGTCCTACTACTGGCGCGGCAAGGTGGCGGCGGCGCAGTTCTTTACCGCCGTGCCCTTCGGCATGACCACCACCGAGACCAATGCCTGGCTCTACCATGGCGATGGTCAGACGCTGTGGGACGAGGTCTACGCAGAGCACAATCTCAAGCCCTTTGCGGTGGGCAACACCGGCACCCAGATGGCGGGCTGGTTCAAGAAGGAAATCAAGTCGCTGGACGACATGCAGGGCCTCAAGCTGCGCCTGCCCGGGCTGGCCGGCGAGGCGATGAGCGGCATCGGCGTGACCACCATGACCACGCCCGGCAGCGAGATCTTCACCTCCCTGCAGACCGGGGTGCTGGATGCCGCCGACTGGGTCGGGCCCTACAACGATCTGGCCTTCGGCCTGCATCAGGTGGCGGACTACTACTATACCTCGGCGTGGAACGAGCCCAGCGCCATCCTCGAGGGGACCGTCAATCTGGATGCCTGGAAGGCGCTGCCGGATGATCTCAAGGCGGTGGTCACCGAGGCGGCGCGGGCTTCCAATCTGGCGATGATCAGCGAGTTCCAGCTACGCAATGCCGAGGCGCTGAAGACGCTGGTCGATGAGCATGGCGTCAAGCTGCGCGAATTCCCCGAGGACGTGATGTCGGCTCTGCTGGAGTCGTCGCGGGACGTGCTGCAGAAGCAGGTCGAGAGCGATGAGGCGTCGCGCCGGATCTACGAGTCCTACCGCGACTTCCAGCAGAAGGTGCGCCCCTTCACTGATGTCGGCGAGTTTGCCTATCTGAAGGCGCGCGAGCGGCAGCTCGGCGAGAGCTGATCGATCAGCTCTCGTTCTGGCGCACGGCGCGGATGCGGCCGTTGTCGTCCAGGGCGACCAGCACGAAACGTGCCTCGGTGACCTTGTGCAGCTCATCGGGGTTGCGTTCCATGGGCGAGCGGCTCCATACCTCGACATCGAGCTTGATCGAGCTGTGGCCGATTTCGCCGATGGCGGTGAAGATGTTGACCACCGAGCCCACACGTACCGGGCACAGGAAGTCCATGGCCTCGATGGCGACGGTGGCGGTGCGGCCATGGGCCTCGCGGCTGGCGGTCAGCTCGGCGGCCTGGTCCATCTGGCTGACCAGCCAGCCGCCGGGGATGTCGCCATGGAAGTTGGTGTCCTGGCGGTTGGCGACCAGCTTGAGGGCCAGTTGGCCGCGCGGTGCCGGGATGTCGTCGAGTTCGCTCATGGGGGCTGCCTGCTTGTTGTTTAGCGGGTCATGATAGAGGGCAAGCGGTGGCTGTCGCCACCTTTCATCGGCTGACGTGGCGGACTGACCCGCGTGCCGCGCTGGAACAGCGTATCGTCCGGCGGCCGTCATGGGCGATTCACGACAGCATGGCGCAGTGCGTCGGAAATCTCGGAGGTTCCATGCCGGCAGCCACTGCCGTTCAGGGTCAGACCATTCGCAAGCGCGCCATTCCCGTCTGTCTGGGCATGTGCCTGCTGTTGCTGAGCATGGTCGGCGCGTCGCCCGTGTTGGCGCACGACACCGAGGCGGGCCGCGCGGGGGCGGAAGAGCCGGTGGGCACCCTGGGCACGGTGGGGTCCGACACCATGGCCGGGCTGATGCTGCGCTGGGGCGAGCACCTGGCTCGCGAACATCCGGGCATGCGGCTGCAGCTCAAGGCCAGTGGCTCGGCCAGTGCGCCACCGGCGCTGACGGCCGGTACGACCCTGCTGGGGCCGATGTCGCGGCCGATGACCGACGACGAGCGGGTGGCCTTCGAGCGGCGTCATGGCTACCCGGTCGAGTCACTGGTGGTGGCGCGGGATGCTCTGGTGGTCGTGGTGCATCGCCATAACCCGCTGGCCAGCCTGAGCCTTGCCGAACTGGATGCAATCTTCTCCGAGACCCGGCGCTGCGGCGGCGAGGCCGGGTTGCGGCGCTGGTCGTCGTTGCTCGACGGGACCCTTCAGGGGCTGATCGCCCCGCATGGCCGCAATGCCGTCTCGGGCACCCATGAGCTGTTCCGTCGCGAGGCGTTGTGCAATGGGGCCTTCCGCCCGCAGGTCAGGGAGCATCCGGGGTCGGCGGCGGTGGTGTCGGCCGTCAGTGCCGATCCGCGGGCGATCGGGTATGCCGGCCTCAATCACCTGACGCCGGGGGTGAAGACCCTGGCCCTGCGCGATGCTCAGGGCGTCGAGCACCGCCCGCAGCCTGAAGCCGTGCGACGCGGCGACTATCCCTTTTCACGCGACCTGCGGCTCTACGTCAATCGCCCGCCCGGTGAATCCCTGCCGGCCGTCGAGCGGGCCTTCATCGATCTGGTACTCTCGCCCGCAGGGCAGGCAGTCGCCGAGGAGCTGGGCTTCGTCGCGCTGCCGCGCGAGGAACTCAATCGCCAGCGACGACAGCTCGGGCTCGAGGCGCTGCCCGCCGTGCAACCCTGATACCGGGCGGCACTGTCATGTCACTGTCATGATAGTGTCGTATTTTTCCGCTATTGCCCTCGTTTCACACTGGTTGCTGCATGTCCGATTCCGCCTCAACGCCCCCCTTGCGCCGCTCCGTGCGCCAGACGCGTGATCGCCTGGCCACGGCCTTGATCACGGCGGGCGGTATCGGCGTGATCGTGGCGGTCATGGCGATCGGCATCTTCCTGGCGGTGGAAGTGCTGCCCTTGTTCTGGTCGTCGGCGGACACCCCGCGCATCGATCTGCAGGCTCTCTGGTTGCCCCAGCCCTACACGGGGCTCGAGGCGCCGGTGCATCGCTGGCAGCCGGCCTTGCCCGAGGGCGGCGGCGAGCCACGCTTCGGCATGCTGCCACTGGTCTGGGGCACCCTGGAGGCGGCCGCCTGGTCGCTGGTGATCGCGGTGCCGTTGGCCCTGGGGGCGGCGGCGCACTCGGCGTTGTTCATGTCGCCGCGGCTGCGCGCCCGTCTGCGCCCGACCCTGGAGTTGATGGAGGCCATGCCGGGCGTGGTTATCGGCTTCGTGGCCGGGCTGGTGCTGGCGCCCTGGCTCGATAACCATCTGGCGCTGGGGGCGGCGCTGCTGATCCTGTTGCCGCCGGGCGTGCTGCTGGCCGGCGGGCTCTGGTCGCGCCTGGGAGGCCGGCTGCACCAGCGCCTGCCGATGGGCTGGGCGGCCGTCTGGCTGATGCCCTGGTTGCTGGTGATTTGGGGGCTGGCCGTGTGGCTGGCGCCGCTGCTCGAGGCCTGGTGGTTCGGCGGCAGCCTGCGCACCTGGCTGGAAGTTCACCTGGGGCTCGAATACGCCAATCGCAATGCCATCATTGTCGGCATGGCGATGGGCTTCGCGGTGATGCCGAGCATCTATGCACTGGCCGAGGATGCCCTGTCGGGCGTGCCCGGCAACCTGGTCGAAGGGGCCGAGGCGCTGGGCGCGACGCGCTGGCAGACGCTGTGGAAGGTGGTGCTGCCGGCGGCCGGGCCGGGGGTGCTGTCGGCGGTGATGATCGGCGCCGGCCGAGCGGTGGGCGAGACCATGATCGTGCTGATGGCGAGTGGCAATACCGCGCTGATGACCGCCAACCCGCTGGATGGCCTGCGCTCGATGGCCGCGAGCATCGCCATCGAACTGCCCGAGGCCGCCCCGGGCGGCACGCATTATCGTCTGTTGCTGCTGGCGGCCCTGCTGCTGTTTGCCTTTACCTTCTGCGTGAACACCCTGGCGGAAGTGGTGCGCGCGCGCTTGCGGCGCCGCTATCGGCGCATGGAGGGTCTGGCGTGATGCATCCCTGGCAGCGTTCGAAGCGCAAGTCGGCCGGGGAAGGCCCCTGGGCCTGGCTGGCCGCCGGCAGCGTGGCGACGTCCCTGGCCCTGTTGGCCCTGCTGTTGGGGCTGCTGGCGGTGCGTGGCCTGGGGCACTTCTGGCCGGCGGATGTGGCCCTGGTGACCCTCGACGATGGTCGCCAGCTGGCGGGGCGCGCGGTGAAGGAGGCGCCGTTGCCCGGCCAGGAGGCGCGCGAACGCCTGTATCGCGTCGGCAATCGTGATGTCGACGGCGATATCTGGGAGTGGGTAGCGCTCGAGCGGATCCAGGGCATCGCGCACCCGGAGGACCTGGTGGTGCTGGAGCGACGGCGCTGGGGCGAGTTCATCGGGCGCCTGGTGGCCATCGACACGGCTTCCGGCGAGCGTCTCAGCGGTGACGCGGCCTGGCCGGCCCTGAAGGAGCGGCTGGCGGTGGTGGAAGACGGGCGCCGACAGATCGCCCGGCTCCGCGAGGAGACCATTCAGCCCCTGGTGCGGCGTGTCGAGGCCGGCCAGGCCACGGCCGAGGACCGAGCGGCATTGGCCAGCGCCCAGTCGCAGGTCAATGCGCGGCAGGCGGCGTTGCCCGATGACACCCTGGTGCTGGAAGACGTGAGCGGCGGCGAGCGGCGTCAGCCGCTGACGGAGGTGGTGCGCGCGCTCCAGCCCAATGCCATGGGGCCGGTGGACAAACTGGCGACCTGGGGCCGGGGCGTCTGGCGCTTTCTCTCCGAGGGCCCGCGCGCCGCCAACACGGCGGGCGGCGTGTGGCCGGCGATCTTCGGCACGGTGTTGATGGTGGTGCTGATGTCGATCTTCGTCATGCCCTTCGGCGTGCTGGCGGCGGTCTATCTCAACGAGGTGGCCCATCAGGGGCGCTTGATCCGCTGGGTGCGCATCGGGGTCCGCAACCTGGCCGGGGTGCCGTCGATCGTCTATGGCGTGTTCGGGCTGGGGGTCTTCGTCTATGGCATCGGCGGCCATCTGGATGACTGGTTCTTTTCCTCCAGCCTGCCGTCGCCGACCTTCGGCACGGGCGGCTTGTTGTGGGCCTCGCTGACGCTGGCCCTGTTGACCCTGCCGGTGGTGATCGTGGCCACCGAGGAAGGCCTGGCGCGGATTCCGGAGAGCCAGCGCGAGGGGGCGCTGGCGCTGGGCGCGACGCGCACCGAGATGCTGTGGAGGGTGGTGCTGCCCATGGCCATGCCGGCCATGCTGACCGGGGTGATCCTGGCCGTGGCGCGCGCGGCAGGCGAAGTCGCGCCGCTGATGCTGGTGGGGGTGGCCAAGCTGGCGCCTCAGGTACCGCTGGACGGCGAGTTCCCCTTTCTGCATCTTGATAGAAAGTTCATGCATCTGGGGTATCACATCTTCGATGCCGCCTTTCACAGTGGTGATGTCCAGGCCGCCATGCCGCTGATCTATGCCACGGCGCTATTATTGGTAGTGGTGATTCTGGTGCTTAACCTGACTGCAATATTCTTGCGCCATTATTTGAGAGGGCGTCACGGTACACTGCCGGACTAGTGAGAAAAGCGGTCACCCACCATCGGCCCAGGCAATTGCCTGAACGGGCGCTCGAAGCGGTGCGGGTGGCGTGGTTTTTTCCTCCAGGCAGTGCCCTGGTGCTTACGGGAAAGGGTTCATGACGGTCATGCAGCATACGCCTTCCACGTCGGGCGCTCTGATCGATTTCAGCGCGCAGGCCTCGAGCCTGGAGGTGCGCGATTTCGCCCTGCGCTATGGCGACAAGCCGGCGTTGAGCAACCTGACATTGCGGGTGCCGCGCCATCGGGTGACGGCCTTCATCGGCCCCTCGGGGTGCGGCAAGTCGACGCTGCTGCGCGCGCTGAATCGTCTGCATGACCTGAATGAGTCGGTGTCACGCGAAGGCAGCATCCATCTCGAGGGCCAGGACATTCACGCCCCCGAGATGATGGTGGCCGAGCTGCGGCGCCGGGTGGGCATGGTCTTCCAGGTGCCCAACCCCTTTCCCATGTCGATCTACGACAACGTGGCCTTCGGGCTGCGACTGCAAGGACGCATGCCCAAGCGGCGGGTGGATGACGTGGTCGAGTGGGCGCTGCGCTCGGCCGCCCTGTGGGATGAGGTGAAGGACCGTCTGCGGGCGTCCGCTTGGTCGTTGTCCGGTGGCCAGCAACAACGCCTGGTCATCGCGCGCACCCTGGCGGTGGGTCCCGAGGTGTTGCTGCTCGATGAGCCGGCCTCGGCGCTGGATCCGATTTCGTCGCTCAAGGTCGAGGAGTTGATCCGCAACCTGAAGTCGACACTGACGCTGGTGCTGGTCACCCACAACATGCAGCAGGCGGCGCGCGTCTCGGACTACACCGCCTTTCTGCAGGATGGCGAGCTGGTGGAGTACGGTCCCACCGATACCCTGTTCACCAATCCGCGCCTGGCGCGAACCGAGAATTACATCACCGGACGCATGGCCTGATGAGCCCGTCCCGAGGAGAGTCTGATGGACATCACCAGTGACATTCACAGTCAGCATATCTCTCGTCAGTTCAATCACGAACTCGAGGAACTCAAGACCCACCTGATGGCCATGGGCGGCCTGGTCGAGAAGCAGGTACAGGACGCGGTGAATTCCCTGCTCGACGCCGACTCCTCGCTGGCCGAGCGTGTCGTCGACAATGATCGCGCCGTCAATGACATGCAGATCAAGATCGATGACGAGTGCACCCGGGTGCTGGCGCGGCGTCAGCCGGCTGCGTCCGATCTGCGTCTGGTGCTGGCGGTGATCCGTGCCGCTTCCGACCTGGAGCGTATCGGCGACGAGGCCAGCAAGATCGCCCGCAACGCCATCGAGCTGATCGAGAATGACTCGGGCAGCCGCGGTTTCGTCGAGGTTCGCATCATCAGCGAGCATGTGCGGCGCATGATGCGTGATTCGCTGACCTCCTTCGCCCGCTTCGATACCGATCTCGCCCTGCAGATCGTCGAGGAGGACCAGAAGGTCGACAGCGAGTATCAGTCGGCCATGCGCTCGCTGATGACCTTCATGATGGAGGATGCCCGCTCGATCTCGCCGGTGCTCGGCATCATGTGGATCCTGCGCGCCCTGGAGCGCGTCGGCGATCATGCCAACAACCTGGCCGAATATGTGGTGTATCTGGTCAAGGGGCTCGACATCCGCCACACGGATCCGGATGATCTCGACGAGGAAGTCGGCGACCGCTGACAGGCGTGGCGCCGAGAGGTCTACCCGAACAGGCCGTCGCCGGGAGCGACGGCCTGTTTCGTCGTGAGGAGGATTTACACCGATGCTGAATGCCTTGACGGCGCTGTCGCAGGGGACCCGGCTGGTCTATTCGCGCGGCCTGCGCCGCTATGTGTTTCTGCCGATCCTGGCCAACCTGCTGGTCTATGCCGGCATGCTGAGCTATGTGCTGAGCCATTTCGGCGGCTGGCTGGATGGCTGGATGGCCATGGTGCCGGGCTGGCTCGACTGGCTTTCGTGGCTGATCTGGCCGCTGTTCGTGATCAGCCTGGTGGTGATCGTGTTCTTCACCTTCACCCTGGTGACGCACCTGATCGCCGCGCCCTTCTACGGCTTTCTGGCCGAGAAGGTCGAGATCGAGGTGACCGGTCGTGCCCCGCTGGACGACCGTGGCCTGGTGCGCACGGCTCTCGATGCGCTGGGCCGCGAGCTGGTCAAGCTGGGCTATATCCTGCCACGCATGCTGTTGCTGTTCGTGATCAGCTGGATTCCGGTGATCAACCTGATGGCGCCGGTCCTGTGGGCGGCGTTCTCGGCCTGGACCATGGCCATCACCTATCTCGACTATCCCATGGACAACAACAAGGTCAGCTTCGCCGACATGCGGCGACGCCTGGCGACCCGGCGCTGGCCGACGCTGACGTATGGCGGCTGGGTGATGCTGATCACCTGGGTGCCGCTGGCCAACCTGTTTCTGCTGCCGGGGGCCGTGGCGGCGGCGGTGCTGATGTGGGATCGCCACTATCGTGACCTGACGCCAGTGACCGCCTCGCGCTAGGCACTGTCTGAAAAGTCGACGAGCGAAGGTTAGACAAGGCGAAAAGCTGTGAAAATGCGGAGTTTACAAGGAGTAAATGAGCAATTTGATCGGACTCGCGCGCGAGCAGATTTTCAACGTCGTATAGCCGAGCACAGGCAGTTTTCAGACATTGCCTAGTCGCTGGTGGTCAGCGCGGCCGGTATCTCGCTCTGGGCGCTGGCGAGGCGCTCGCGCGGGAAGACGCAGCGGAAGGTGGCGCCGGCGCCGGGGTGCGAGTCGATCTCGAGCCAGGCCTGGTGGCGCAGCAGCACGTGCTTGACGATGGCCAGCCCCAGGCCGGTGCCGCCGGTGGCGGTGCTGCGGCCCTTGTCGACGCGGTAGAAGCGCTCGGTGAGACGCGGGATATGGTGGGGGTCGATGCCCTCGCCGTCATCCGCGACTTCCAGGCAGGCGCCGTCGGCGTGACTGGCCCAGCGCAGCGTGATGTGGCGATCCTCGCCGGCATAGCGCACGGCGTTGAAGACCAGGTTGGAGAGGGCGCTGTGGATTTCCTTTTCGCTGCCCACCAGGCGACGCGCCTCGTCGATGATGACCTCGAAGTGCTGGCTGCCGCTGGACAGGGCTTCGGCATCGCGGCGGATGTTGTCCATCATGCTGGCCAGCTCCAGCGGGGCGTCGTCCTGGCCGCCCTGGTCGATCTCCAGCCGTGACAGCAGCAGCAGGTCGTTGACCAGGTTCTGCATGCGGGTGGTCTGGCCGCGCATCTGCTCGATGCCGCGTGACATGCGGCCGGGCAACTGGTCGGTCATGCCGCTGTAGGTTTCCAGATAGCCGCTGAGTACCGTCAGCGGGGTGCGCAGTTCATGCGAGACATTGGCCACGAAGTCGCGGCGCATCTGCTCCAGGCGGTGCAGGCGCGTGATGTCGCGGGCCATCACCAGGCGCTCGTCGTCGCCATACAGGGTGATCTGGAACTGCAGGATCATCTGCTCGTCGATCGGCGAGGTCATCGTCAGGGGTTCGCGATATTCACGCGCCTGAAAGTAGTCGACGAAGCTGGGATCGCGCAGCAGGTTGGTGATGTGCTGGCCACGATCATGCGCCGGCTTGAGGCCCAGCATGCGCTCGGCGGCACTGTTCCACCATTCCATGTCGCCGTGGCGATCGAGCATGACCACGCTGTCGCGCATGGCCTCGGAGGATTCCTGGATGCGGCTCAGGGTGTCGCGCAGTCGCCGCTGGGTGATGCGCTGGCCCTTCTGGTAGCGATACAAACGGTCGAACAGCTCGCCCCACAGGCCGCTGGCGGCGGGCGGCTCTTCATGGGGATGGTTGGCCAGCCAGTCGTGCAGGGCGCTGAGCTGGCGCAGCTGATACGCCAGCTGCAGGCCCAGAGCAATGGCCACCCCGATGCCGATGGCGGAGAACGGCCAGCCGAGTACGCCGCCCAGGGCGGTCAGGCCCACCAGGCGCCAGAGTTCTTTTTTCCACAGCCGCTTCACGCCGGAACCGCCTGTGGATAATGCGTGTTGCCCCGAGGCGTCGAGGTCGTGTGCAGCATGCGCATCTGGGCCTCTGAATCCTGTCTGGCTGGTCGATATCGCCCGGCTCCCGATCGGGCGCATCAGCGGCCGGGGAGCCCAGGCCGCCTGCCCCTTACTCTAGCCTGCCTGCGACCCGGCGGCACGGCCCGGGCGCTCTCAGCCCTTGGCAGAAAAGCGATAGCCGGTGCCGCGCACGGTCTGGATCAGTTGCTGATAGGGGTCGCCCAGCGCCTTGCGCAGACGGCGGATGTGCACGTCCACGGTGCGCTCCTCGACATAGACGTTGCCGCCCCAGACCTGATCGAGCAGCTGACCGCGCGTGTAGGCGCGTTCCTGATGGGTCATGAAGAATTGCAGCAGGCGGTATTCGGTCGGGCCGACCTCCAGCGATTGGCCGTCGACGCTGACCCGGTGGCTGACGGGGTCGAGCAGCAGGCCATCGACTTCCACCGGATCCTCGACCCCATGCGGGGTGGAGCGGCGCAGGACCGCCTTGAGGCGGGCGACCAGTTCGCGCGGCGAGAACGGCTTGGTGATGTAATCATCCGCCCCGGATTCCAGGCCCTGGATCTTGTTGTCTTCCTCGGTCTTGGCGGTGAGCATGATGATCGGCAGCTCGGCCGTGGCTTCATCACGCTTCAGTCGGCGTGCCAGCTCGATACCGCTGGTACCGGGCATCATCCAGTCGAGCAGCACCAGGTCGGGCTGATGGTCGACGATGAGCGCGTGGGCACTCTGGGCGTTGTCCGCCTCGAGGACGTGGTAGTCGGCCATTTCCAGCGCCACGGCGATCATCTCGCGGATCGGCGCTTCGTCATCGACAATCAGTACGGTCTTGTCGCTCATCCCGGGGCCTCATGGTCAAGGTCAGTGACAACTTGGTGACGATGACAGCATGTCCCTGTGACAATCATGTGACAAGCGCTCCTTGCGCTTCACTTTTCTGCCCGGTTGCGGCGCGTGATGGCGCGCTTCAGCCGCCGAGCGGCGGCCACCAGGAGAGCCCGATACCGGCGAAGACCAGCAGGCCCGACCAGTGGTTGTTGAGAAAGGCCTGGAAGCAGCGATCCCGGTCGCGATGGCGGATCAGGCGTTGCTGATGGACGAAGGTGGCGGCCATGGCGGCCAGCCCCAGCCAGAAGAAGCCGCCCAGCCCCAGGGCGTGGCCGACCCAGGCCAGCAGTCCCAGGGTGATCAGCTGCAGCAGGCCGATGATCAGCTTGTCGGCGCGGCCGAACAGCACGGCGGTGGACTTGATGCCGATGCGCAGGTCGTCATCGCGGTCGACCATGGCGTACAGGGTGTCGTAGGCCACGGTCCAGGCCACGTTGGCGGCCACCAGCCACCACGCCACGGCCGGGATTTCGCCCAGCACCGCGCCGAAGGCCATGGGGATGCTCCACGAGAAGGCGGCCCCCAGGAACACCTGGGGCAGATGGGTGTAGCGCTTCATGAAGGGGTAGATGAAGGCCAGCATGACCCCGGCGACCGAGAGCATCACCGTGAAGGGGTTGGTCAGCCACACCAGGGCGAAGGCCAGCACGACCAGGGTGGCGAACAACCCCTTGGCTTCCGTCTCGCTGATGCGCCCGGTGGCCAGGGGGCGCTGGCGGGTGCGCTTGACGTGGCCGTCGAAGTGGCGGTCGGCATAGTCGTTGACCACGCAGCCGGCGGCGCGCATCAGGTAGACGCCGACGACGAAGATCAGCACGGTGGCCCGCTCGGGCACGCCCTGTGCGGCCATCCACAGCGCCCACAGGGTGGGCCACATCAGCAGCCAGGTGCCGATGGGGCGATCGAGCCGCATCAGCTGCAGGAAGTCGGGTAGGCGGGCCAGTCCGGAAGGGCGCAACAGGGAAGAGTCCATCGGGTCGTCTCGTATGCTCGACCCCCGGTTGCCGGTGCCGGATGGGTCGTCGGGTTGAGGGTGGAGCGCCTAGGCTAACGCGAAGGCATGGCCAGATCATCCACCATCGCCTGCTGGAAGAACTCCTGCACCAGCACCGTGATGCGCTGATGCCTGAGCACCGAGCGACGTCCCCAGGGGCCCTGGGCGCCCGCAAAGGGGCCGCCGCCGGCGCAGACCTCGATGGGGCTGCGCTGCAGGTCGGATTGAGCGAACAGCCAGCTGCCCAGCGAGCGCTCGCCCAGCCACTCCAGTCGGTGCTGGTCGGTCGGCGAGCCGAGCGGTGATACGGAGCGTGCCAGCACCCAGGGCTGCTCGTCCAGGCATAGCGCGACCTCGCGCAGCCAGGCATGCTGGTGCTCGCCCAGGCCCAGCGCCTCGGCTTCATCCTGACGAGGCCGGCCATGGCGCTGATCGAGCAGGCGCACGCGAAAGCGGCGTGGCTGGCCGGCGGCGATCAGTCGATCGGTCAGGGAATCCTGCGAGGCGAGCCACTCCCACCAGGGCGGGCTCATATCCGGGCGAGCGGCGGCCAGGGGTCGCCAGCGGGGCTGGAATGATGGGCCTGTCGGCAAGAGTTGCGCTCCGCGTCCAAATCGTCGGGGCGGCTAGTGTACCATGATGCCTCGAACTTCTACCCCGCCATGGGACTGGCGGGCCGTGTGACGAGGATTTCATGACCGCTCCCCTGACCCTTATCGGCTCCGGCATGGCCGCCCTGGGCCTGGTGCGCCAGCTGCGTGCCCACCAGCCCGAGCGACCGATCACCTTGATCACGGCCGACAGTGGCGATGACTACTCCAAGCCCATGTTGTCCACGGGCTTCGCCAAGCGCCTGCCGCCGGAGCGCCTGGCCAGCCGGTCGGCCCTCGAGGTGGCCGATTCCCTGGGGGTGGTGGTGCGCACCCATACGCGCGTGGAGGCCATCGACCCGGCGGCACGTGAGCTGCAGCTGGGCGCCGAGCGTCTGGCCTACGACGAGCTGGTGCTGGCCACCGGTGCGGCGCCGACGCCGCCTCTCGACTGGCCGCAGACGCTGGATGGACGGGTCTTCACCATCAATGACCTGGATGACTACCGTGCTTTTCATGCGGCCCTGACATCCCTCGGCAGGCCGGCGCGAGTGGCTGTGGTGGGGGCCGGCCTGGTGGGCTGCGAGTACGCCAATGACCTGTTGGCGGGTGACCACGCCGTCGACCTGATTGCCCCGGAAGCCACGCCCCTGCCGCAACTGCTGCCGCCGGCCCTGGGCGAGGCCCTGGGGGCGGCGTTCAGCGAGGCCGGCATGCGCCGCTACCCCGGCCGCAGCGTGGTTGAGCTGGAGTCCGGTCGCGCCGGGGTGGCCATTGGCCTGGATGATGGCGCGAACCTCGAAGCGGACCTGGTGCTGGTGGCGACCGGCCTGAGGCCCCGCACGCAGCTGGCCGAGGCGGCAGGGCTGGCTGTTTCCGCGCAGGGCATCCTGACCGATCGTTACCTGGCGACCTCGGCGCCGGGCATCCACGCCCTGGGCGATGTGGCCTGTGTCGATGGCGTCAATGCCATGTACGTGCAGCCGCTGCAGGCCGGGGCCAAGGCCCTGGCGGCGACGCTGGCGGGCTCTCCCAGTGCCGTGGCCTACGGCGCCTGGCCGGTGCTGGTCAAGACGCCACTGTTGCCGGTGGTCTCCCTGCCGCCGCCCGACGGGGTGGCCTGCGAGTGGCGCATTGAGGGCGAGGGCCGCGACTTGAGCGCGCTGGCGGAGGATGAGGACGGACGTTTGATGGGGTTTGCGTTGACAGGCAGCCGGGTCCGTCGGAAAGTCGAACTGGCGCGGATCGCTCCCTCGTTGCTAGGCTAGTCTCGACATCGCTCAGCGATGCGTGATTCGTGCCAGCCCGGCTGTCGTCGATCCAGGGCCGGCGGGCTGCGTTGAAATGTGAGGGATGTCCTGCATTTCGCGTCAACAATAAGATGGCCGGAGGGGTTACCCCGGTTGTAGTCAAACAAGGAGGGCTATATGCGTAAACCAGAACTCGCCGCGGCGATTGCCGAGCGTGCTGATCTATCCAAGGACAAGGCTAGTCAGGTTCTCAACGTCATTCTCGATGAAATCACGGGTAGTGTGTCCGATGGCAATGACGTGTCATTGATCGGCTTTGGAACCTTCACGGTGCGCGAGCGTGCTTCACGTACCGGCAAGAACCCGCAGACCGGTGAGTCGCTGACCATTCCGGCCAGCAAGACGGTAGCCTTCAAGCCGGGCAAGGGGCTCAAGGACGCGGTCGCCAAATAATGGTGCCCCGGCACGGCTCGCCTGAACGGGCGGGCCGTGAATTTCCTGCCTGAACGATTCTGCCTCGGATATCCCCATGAAACTTCGAATCATGCTATGGTTGTTGGGTGTCATGCTCAAGCGCGCCCTGCGTCGCAAGGACAGGTTTCGTGAACGTCTGACCGAGATGCGTGGTCTGGACTGGGGCATTGCCACCGAGGATCTCTCCATTGCCCGGCATTACCGCATGTCGTCCCAGGGCATCGAGACCGGCAAGGGGCTACCGGTGGATCTCGACCTGGAACTGCGTTTCGAGAGCGCGGCGGCGGCAGTGCGCATTCTGCGTAAACCCACCCAGAAAGCCTTTCTCGACGGCATGATGGACGGCCGTGTGCGCCTGGTCGGGGACTCCGGCGACCTGACGCGCCTGCAGAAGCTGTTGCGCGATATTTGAGCTACGAGCTACGAGCTACGAGCTACGAGCTGCGCGCCGCGAGTGACGAGCCTGGTGAGGCTCGGTGTACGACCATTCCCTCGATCATCGGCGCGAGAGGCCGGTCAGAGCGTTGAGGGGCGGGTTCGGACATTTCGGCATCAGACGTTATACTAAAGTCTGAATTGTCAGGGCGCTTGCGCCTCGCCGACTGCTTTCCTGGAGCCTATGTCGCTGTCATCGCTGTCATCGCTGTTCCTTTCGCTGCGTCGTCTCTGGGCGCTGGATTCCTTCGCTTACAGTCTGCGCGTCTTCATTGCCTTCACCGGTGTGGTGCTGGTGTGCTGGTGGTTCACGGCGCTGCACAGTCTGATCCCGCTGTTTCTGGGCATCATTGCCAGTGCGCTGTCCGAGACGGACGACCACTGGCAGGGTCGCTGGAGGGCCCTGCTGGTCACGCTGGGTTGTTTTGCCGTGGCCGCCCTGTCGGTCGAGGTGCTGTTCAACAGGCCGCTCTGGTTCGTCGTGGGCCTGGCGGTCAGCACTTTTGGCCTGACCATGCTGGGGGCGGTGAACCAGCGTTACGCGACCATCGCGCGGGCGACCCTGATTCTCGCCACCTATACCATGATCAGTCTGGAAAACCGCGCCGCCCCGGCGCTGGAGAATATCTGGCGGGAGCCGGCCCTGCTGGTGGCGGGGGCGGCCTGGTACGGCGTGATATCGGTCATCTGGTGTCGGCTGTTTTCCCGCCAGCCCCTCAAGCATGCGCTGGCCCGCGTGTTTCGCGAGCTGAGCCGCTATCTGCAGCTCAAGTCGACCCTGTTCGAGCCGCGGCGCGACCTGGATGTCGAGCAACGCCGCTATGAGCTGGCGCGCCAGAACGGACGTGTGGTCGCGGCGCTCAATCAGGCCAAGGAGATGATCTTTCGCCGTCTCCAGGAGAGCCGCAGCAGCAAGCTGAACCGTTACCTGTGGCTGTATTTTATCGCCCAGGACATCCATGAGCGGGCCAGCTCGACGCATTACCCGTATCACGAGCTGAGCCAGGCCTTCTTTCACCATGACGTCCTCTTTCGCGCCCAGCGCCTGCTGGCGCAACAGGGCGAGACGTGCCGCGAGCTGGGGCGCTCGCTGTTGCTCAATCGCGCCTTCGTGCAGGGGCACAGCGAGATGGCCCTGGAGGATTTCAACGCCTCGGTGGAGCAGTTGGGGGCCCAACCGCGCCGCGAATGGCAGTCGCTGCTGCCGCATCTGCGTGCGCTGGCCGATAACCTGACGACCCTGCAGGACATTCTCGGGCGTGCCCGTCACCCGGAAGGCCCCGATTCCCACGAAGATGCCTCGTTGTATGACCGCACCCCGCACGGCCTGGACGACGTTCGCGAGCGGGTCCTGGGGCAACTGACGCCGCGCTCGGCGATCTTTCGTCATGCGGTGCGCCTGACCGTAACCCTGGTGGCGGGTTATGGCCTGCTGCACTGGATCCATCCCACCCAGGGCTACTGGATTCTGCTGACCAGCCTGTTCGTCTGTCAGCCCAGTTTCGGCGCTACCCGCCGCCTGTTGCGGCAACGCATTCTGGGCACCATCATCGGCTTGCTGGCGGGCTGGGCCCTGATCACGCTGTTTCCCTCGCCGCTGGTGCAGATCGGCTGCGCGGTGATGGCCGGCGTTGCCTTCTTTGCGGCGCGTGGCCGGCGTTACATGTTCGCCACCGCCTTCATTACCCTGATGGTGCTGTGCTGTTTCAACCAGGTGGGCGACGGCTTCGGGCTGATCTGGCCGCGCCTGTTCGATACCCTGATGGGCGCGGGCATCGCCGGCCTGGCGGTGCTGTTGATTCTGCCCGACTGGCAGGGGCGGCAGCTGCACCAGCAGGCGGCGACGACCCTGGACGCCAGCCGCGCCTATCTCGAGGCCATCCTCGATCAATACCGCCATGGCAAGCGCGATGACCTGACCTATCGGCTGGCGCGCCGCAACGCCCACAATGCCGATGCCGAGTTGTCGACCCTGATCGGCAATGTGCTGCAGGAGCCCGAGCGGTTCCGCCGCGATGCCGATGTGGGGCTGCGCTTTCTGCTGCACTCGCACACCCTGCTCAACTACCTCTCGGCCCTCGGGGCGCATCGCGATGAGCGCACGGAACACTACTCCGGCCCGGTGGAGCATGCGGCCGAGTCCATCGAGGACTCGCTGGCGGCTCTGGCCGCCGGCCTGCGCGATCAGGCTCCCCTGGAGGAGCAGGACGCCAGGTTGAATGACGCCCTGGCCGCGCTGGATACCGAACCCGCCCGCGACGACCCCCAGCTGCTGCGCACCCAGCTGGCCCTGATCGGTCAGCAGCTGGCCCCCCTGCGCCACGCCGCCTGCTCCATCGGTCAACCGGACGCACCGGGAGCTTGAAGCTGGAAGAACGCGGCTAGCGCCGCTCAAGAAGGAAGAGGGAAGAACGGCGCTACGCGCCTTGAAGAGGTAAGAAACCCCTTGACGCCACAAACCCTAGCACCAGCTTGGCCTCTTCCCTCTTCCCTCTTCCCTCTTCCCTCTTCCCTCTTCCCTCTTCCCTCTTCCCTCTTCCCTCTTCCCTCTTCCCTCTTCCCTCTTCCCGCTATAGCCCTGCCGCTGGGCTGTCTCTATGATGGATCGGGTGCCCGCTCGATGTGGCGTGCACGCCCATGGCTTGAACAAGGCGCCATAACAAGCGGCCATGGCATCCAAGGAGGAACCTCAACAATGAGCAACGTGGATTGGAAGCAGTATCCCGGCCAGCGGTTCTACGATGAGCTGCTGGATTCGAGCGGTGTTCCGCGGACGGCGGCGCGACCGCTGTGTGATGCCCTGGCAGGCTTCTCGCCGGCGGCGCTGGCCGAGCGCAAGGCGGCGGCCGAGGTGGCGATTCGCACCATGGGCATCACCTTCACGGTGTATTTCGAGGGTGGCTCGATCGACCGCGCCTGGCCCTTCGATATCGTGCCGCGCATCATCCCGGCCGACGAGTGGCGAGACATCGAGGCGGGCCTCAAGCAGCGCGTGGATGCGCTCAACCTCTTCATCGACGATCTCTACCACGACCAGAAGGTCGTCCGGGATGGCGTGCTGCCCCGCGAGGTGCTGGAGCAGTCGGTCAACTTCCGGCCGCAGTGCGTGGGTGTCGATCCGCCCCGCGGGGTCTGGGCGCATATCTGCGGCTCCGACCTGGTGCGCGATGCCAGTGGCCAGGTCTATGTGCTGGAGGACAACCTGCGCGTGCCCTCGGGCGTGTCCTACATGCTCGAGAACCGCAACGTGACCAAGCGCATCCTGCCCGAGCTGTTCGAGAGCGGGCGCATCCTGCCCGTGGACGACTACCCCGCTCAGCTCTACGACATGCTGGCCAGCCTGTCACCGCGCAGCGGCGTCGACCCGCAGATCGTGGTGCTCACCCCGGGTATCTACAACTCGGCCTATTACGAGCATGCCTACCTGGCGCAGCAGATGGGCGTCGAACTGGTGCAGGGCTCCGATCTGCTCGTCGGCGCCGATGACATCGTCTATATGCACACCGTGGACGGTCTCAGGCAGGTCGATGTGATCTATCGGCGTGTCGATGATCTGTTCCTCGATCCCGAAGCCTTCCGGGCCGACTCCATGCTCGGCACGCCGGGGCTCATGCGGGCCTGGCGGGCCGGCAACGTGGCGCTGGCCAATGCCCCGGGTGCCGGCGTGGCGGACGACAAGGTGGTCTACACCTTCGTGCCCGAGCTGATCCGCTATTACCTGAACGAGGAGCCGTTGCTGGCCAATGTGCCGAGCTATCTGTGCATGTTCGAGGACGATCGCAACTATGTCCTCGAGCACCTGGATGAGCTGGTGGTGAAGCCGGCCAATGAGTCCGGCGGCTATGGCATGTTGATCGGCCCGCGTTCGACGCCCGAAGAGCGCGAGGCCTTTGCCGAGCTGATTCGTCAGGACCCGCGCAATTACATGGCACAGCCGACCCTCGACCTGTCCACGGCGCCGACGCTGTTCGAGGGGGCGCCGGAGCCGCGGCATGTGGATCTGCGCCCCTTCATCCTCTCCGGTCCGGAGACACAGGTGACCATGGGCGGCCTGACCCGCGTGGCGCTGGTCAAGGACTCGCTGGTGGTCAATTCCTCCCAGGGCGGAGGCAGCAAGGATACCTGGATCGTCGAGACGGAGGGGGAATAGACCATGCTTTCAAGGGTCGCCGAAAATCTGTACTGGGTGGCGCGCTACATCGAGCGTGCCGAAGACACCGCTCGACTGATCAGCGTCAACAGCAACCTGCTGCTCGACATGCCGCGTGGGGCGGCGCTGAGCTGGGCGGCACTGGTCGATATCACGGGCGCCGAGAGCCTCTTCGATGCGCTCTTCGATACGCGCAGCGAGCGACATGTGATGAAGTTCCTGTGCCTCTCTCGCGAGTACGACAGCTCGATCCTGTCGTCGCTGGCTCAGGCCCGCGAAAACCTGCGAACCACCCGCGATGTGGTGCCGCGGGAGGTGTGGGAGGAAGTCAATCGCTGTTACCTCGAGGTCGCCGAGCTCGGCGACGACGTACTCAGCACGCGTCGCCGAGATGCCTTCCTGGACAGCGTGATTCGTTCCTGCCAGACCCTCAATGGCCTGATCGAGGGCACCCTGAGCCATGGCCTGGCGCGCACCTTCCTGTCCCTGGGGCGGCATGTCGAGCGGGCGGACATGACCACGCGCATCATCGACGTGCGCTCGCGCAACCTGCTGCCGCGCTCCCCCGGCGAGCTGGTGCCCTTCGAGCATCTGCAGTGGATGAGTGTGCTCAAGTCGTTGTCCGCCTACCAGATGTATCGCCAGGAAGTGCGACTCAGGGTGCGCGGCCCGGATGTGCTGAGGTTCTTGCTGCAGAGCCACAGCCTGCCTCGCTCGGTGCTGCGCAGCCTGGAGGAAGTCAGCTGGGAGCTGGAGGCGTTGCCGCGTCATCATCGCCCGCTGGCGGCGGCGACACTGGCGCGCGCGGAGGTTGCCGAAGCGGATGTACAGGCACTGTCGCGCGCTCCGGCCGAACTGCATGAGCGGATCGATGCCTTTCAGGTGCACTTTCAGCGCCTCCACGAGGCCATCGCCAGCGCCTATTTTGTCGTCGACACGCGGCCGGTGGTCAGCGAGCGGGGGTCGGCCACCGCCGCGCTGGATGACGAGGAGGACTGAACGCGCGGGCGGCGCGCCGGCCGGGGCTCAGCCGGGTAGCCGGCTGGCGTCCGTCACTCGGCCGTGGATATAGGCCAGCTTGTCGCGAATGGCCGGGGTGATCACCGCCGGTACCGCGTCGAGCAGGCCCATTTCGCGGTTCAGCTCGTTGATGGCCAGGCCGATCTGCTGGAAGGCCAGGATCATGGCGTCGATGCCACCATCCTGTGGCGAGTGGCGCAGCCCCGAGTTGTCCGCCGTGTCGAGCAGCGACACCATGTTCAAGTAGAGCGCCCAGGTTTCGGCGAAATCCTCCCACGGATGCATGGTGGCATAGGCCGAGACGTGATTTTCCCACCAGTCCAGCGCCGGCCCCTGTTCATAGTAGCGTTCCAGCGCCTGGCCATAGCCGACGGCATCATGATCGCCGAAGACCGCGCGACAGGCGGCCTCGTCCTGCCCCTTGACCAGCAACTCCCAGTAGTAGTGGCCGATTTCATGGCGGAAGTGGCCAATCAGGGTGCGGTGAGGCTCGTTGAGATCCACGCGCAGGCGCTCCCGCTCGACGTCGTCGGCCTCCATCAGGTTGATGGTGATGTGCCCTTCGTGATGCCCGGTATAGACCTTCTGCTCGTTGCCGGTGGCATGGGCGAAGCTGTTCTCCGGCGTCGCGTCGGCCATGAAGGCGAAGGTCAGCGGCAGCGCCGCGTCATCCCGGGGCGAAGGGTGCGGCAGCCCCATCAGGTCCAGGGTGTAGACGAGGCGTCGCTTGGCGCGCTCCAGGGCCGCCCAGCGTTCGCGATGCCCCTCGACGTGCAGGTCCGGGATGACGCGATTGTGCCGGCAGCAATCACACAGCCCGCCGTAGAAGGCGTACTGGTCCGGCGTCAGCAGCCGGTTGCAGATACCGTGCAGGGCGTAATTATCGCACTTCACCAGCGCCGCACCGCAGCCGGGGGTGGTGCAGTGATAGCAGTCATTATCGTCCTGGCGCAGGGCCGTGATGGAGCAGCACACCGGGCACCAGCCGACCTCGCTGTCGCAACCCAGGCAGCGGGTGTTGTCATAGAAAAGCCGGCTGGCCGGTTGGCAGCAGTGGCAGTCGAAGGTGCGCATGGGATGGTTCCTTGAAGCAAGCTATGCCGGGTGCGGCACTGGTGACACTAGTGGCCTCTATAGATAAGCAATTGCCGGCAAAAAGCAAGCGGATACGCTGAGCTACGAGCTACGAGCTACGAGCTACGAGCTACGAGCTACGAGCTACGAGCTACGAGCTACGAGCTACGAGCTACGAGCTACGAGCTACGAGCTACGAGCTTACGCCAGCCGTCCGCCAAGAGGGAAACGGCTCTGCTTTCAATCCGGTTGCCGCCGCTCTTGTCCCTGTAGATATCGTTCCCGATTTGCCACCCAGCCACCTGTGCCCGATTGAATGAAGGGGTCGAACCCCTCGACGCCGGGCTTCAGGGCCCCATGTTCGTCCCAGTCGTCCCAGCCGGTGAACGGCAGTGGCCGATCCTCGTCCAGGCCGGCCAGGCGCTGGACCCAGCGGGCCTTGTCGTCTTCCAGTTGAGCCGCGAAACGCTCGCTGTTCTGGTAGGTGGGACCACCACCCTGGATGCCGTGTGCCAGGAAGGGCGGCAGGACATCGAAGCCCATGTAGTAGAGCGAATAGTGTATCGGCCACAGCAGCCAGTCGATATTGCCGCCGCGTCCGCCCTGGCCGAAGGTGGTAGTCGGCCCTCCGGTGGTGACCGAGCAGAGGGCGCGACGGCCGCGGAAGTACCCCTCATCGTAGCGCCGCCGGCTGGTGTAGAGCCCGCCATAGACGAAAACGCGATCCATCCAGCCCTTGAGCATGGCAGGTTGGGCGTGCCACCAGAGCGGAAACTGGAAGATCACCAGTTCGGCCCGCTCGAGCCGCGCGATCTCGCGCTGCACGTCGGTGGGCAGCCGGCCGGTCTCGCTGGCGTGACGCTGTTCGGTCAGTGGCGAGAAGGCGTCCGCCTGTGCCCGCAGTGGATAGTGGGCCGGACCCTCGACCGGATCGAACCCATCGGCGTAGAGATCGGAAATCTCGACATCGTGGCCTTGTGCTCTGAGTGTCGAAGCCGCCAAGGTCGTCAGACCCGCGTTGAAGGAATGCGGGTCGGGATGGCAGTGCACGATCAGAATTCGCATGGTGTGACGCCTCTCGATGATGGTTGTGGCGCCATACTGCCCATTGCGATGATGAACAGGTATTCCCTTGGTATGAAAATGGGTTTTGCATGAATGAACAGACTCTGCAATGGGATGACCTCAGAATCGTGCTGGCGGTGGGCCGCTCGGGAAGTCTGTCGGGTGCGGCGCGAACGCTGGGCGTGAGCCATGCCACAGTGTTTCGACGCCTGCGGGACATCGAGCGGCGCCTGGGCGTTCGACTCTTCGAGAGATCGGCCGGCGGCTATGCGCCGACCCCGGCGGGTGAAGATCTGGGGGCGGTGGCTGGCCGCATGGAAACGGAAATCCTGGAGGCCGAGCGACGCGTCGTGGGGCGGGATCTGCGTCCCTCGGGTTCGCTACGACTGACGACCACCGATACCCTGCTGGCCGGACTGCTGTCGCCGATTCTGGTAGCGTTTCGTCGCGAATACCCGGCGATTGCCCTGGAGGTTTCGGTTTCCAACCAGCTATTCGACCTCTCGCGTCGTGAGGCCGACGTCGCGATCCGCCCGTCGAACGCGCCGCCCGAACACCTGGTGGGACGGTGCCTGGGGCGTATCGAGCAGGCGGTCTACGCACCGCGGGATGCGGTCGATGAGGAAGGGGAAGCACCGGCCTGGGTGGGGCCTGACGAGGGCATGACGTACCGCGCGCTGGAGCGCTGGATGGCCGAGCAGGATGTCGAGCGCCATTGCCACTACCGGGCCGACAGCCTGATGGGTATGTACATCGCGGTACGTGATGGCATGGGGCGGGCGGTACTGCCCTGCTACCTGGGCGATGGCGATGCCTGCCTGACGCGAATCGGCGAAACGGTGCCAGAGTTGGCCACCTCACTGTGGGGGCTGACCCATCCAGACCTGCGGCGGGTAGCGCGCGTCACCACCTTCATGCGCTTCGTGGCCACGGCGCTGGAAGCGGTGCCCGAGCTGGGATCGGAGCTTTAAGCTTCGAGCCACGAGCCACGAGCCACGAGCCACGAGCTGGGTTTTCGGGGTTCGTATCTCGCATCTCGCCGCTCGTATGCTTTGGGTTTCAAGCTTCGAGCCAAGAGCCAAGAGCCGTGAGATCAGGTCAGTACACTGGAATTGGCTCGAATCTGCTAGCAGCTCGTTACTCGTGTCTCGTAGCCGGGGCGTCGCCCCGGCGCTCGTGGCTACACCTGCCCGTAACGATCGGCGGTTTCGCCGAGCCAGCGTCGAATCAGTGCCTGGCTGGCGTCCGGGCGGCTGGCCAGCAGTGCCTCGGCCAGGGGCGAGACCTGGGGCAGCAGGTCGGCGTCGCGCTCCAGGTCGGCGATCTTCATCTGCGCCAGGCCGGTCTGGCGGGTGCCGAGCACCTCACCGGGGCCGCGGATCTCCAGGTCGCGTTCGGCGATGCGGAAGCCGTCGGTGGTCTCGCGCATCACCGTCAAGCGCTGGCGCGAGGTCTCGGAGAGCGGTGGATGATAGAGCAGCAGGCAGTAGCTCTCGGTGGAGCCGCGGCCGACGCGGCCGCGCAGCTGGTGAAGCTGCGAGAGTCCCAGGCGCTCGGGGTTCTCGATGATCATCAGGCTGGCGTTGGGTACGTCGACGCCGACCTCGATGACGGTGGTCGCCACCAGCAGGTCCAGCTCGCCCTCCTTGAAGGCGGCCATGATCTCGGCCTTTTCGCTGGCCTTCATGCGACCATGCACCAGGCCGATGTTGAGCCCCGACAGCGCTTCCTCCAGCTCGTCGCGGGTGGCCTCGGCGGCCTGGCACTGCAGGGCTTCGGATTCCTCGATCAGGGTGCACACCCAGTAGGCCTGTCGGCCCTGGTCGCAGGCATGGCGAATGCGCTCGACCACCTCGGGGCGACGTTCGTCGGGAATCACGGCGGTTTTCACCGGCGTGCGCCCGGGGGGTAATTCGTCGATCACCGAGACATCCAGGTCGGCGTAGGCGCTCATCGCCAGGGTGCGCGGAATCGGCGTGGCGGTCATGATCAGCTGGTGCGGCGTCAGGCCGCCGGCTTCGCCTTTCTCGCGCAGGGCCAGGCGCTGGTGGACGCCGAAGCGGTGCTGCTCGTCGATGATCGCCAGGCCCAGGCGCTGGAAGTGCACATCGCCCTGGAAGATGGCGTGGGTGCCGACCACCATCCGTGCCCGACCGTCCTGGATGGCCGCCTTGGTATCCAGCCGGGCCTTGCCCTTGAGTTTGCCGGCCAGCCAGGCGACCTCGATGCCGAGTGGCTCGAACCAGTCGCGGAAGGCGCGGTAATGCTGTTCGGCGAGGATCTCGGTGGGCGCCATGATCGCCGCCTGGCAGCCGCCGGCGATGGCCGAGAGGGCCGCCATGCCGGCCACCACGGTCTTGCCGGAGCCCACGTCGCCCTGCACCAGGCGCAGCATGGGCATTTCGCCGGCCAGGTCGGCGCGAATCTCGTCGAGCACGCGGCGCTGGGCCCCGGTCAGCGAGAAGGGCAGCTGGGTCAGGAAGCGGGCCTGCAGGCCGCGGCCGTCCGGCAGCGGCGGTGCGCCATCCTGCTGGATGCGCAGGCGCACCTCGCGCAGGCTCAATTGATGGGCGAGCAGTTCCTCGAGGGCCAGGCGCCGGCTGCTCGGGTGCTTGCCCTCGGCCAGGGCCTCCGGGTCGGCGTCCGGCGGGGGCAGGTGCAGGGTCTTCAGGCAGTCGTGCAGGGCCGGCAGCTGAAAGCGCTGGCGCAGCTCATCGGGCAGCCATTCCGGGAGCTCCTCGGGGGCGGCCTCCAGGCGCTCCAGCGCCTGACCGATCAGGGCACGCAGACGGGTCTGGTGGAGGCCCTCGGTAGCCGGGTAGATGGGCGTCAGGTGATCTTCCACCGGGGCGTTGGCATCACTCAGCAGCCGGTATTCCGGGTGATAGATCTCCAGGCCGGTGGCCCCGGCGCGGGCCTCGCCGAAGGCGCGCACCTGTACCCCGGCGCGAAACTGTTGCTGCTGAGCTGGCGAGAAATGAAAGAAGCGCAGGCTGAGAATGCCCGAGCCGTCACGCAGGCGCACCAGCAGGCTGCGACGACGCCCGCGCACCACCTCGGCCGCCGCAACCTCGCCCTCGACCACGGCCTCGCTGCCCGAGCGCAGGGTGGCGATGGGCGTGACGCTGGTCCGGTCCTGATAGCGCAGGGGCAGGTGAAACAGCAGGTCGGCCACGCTCTCGATGCGCAGCCGAGCCAGCTTGAGGGCCAGGGCTTCGCCCACCCCCTTGAGGTTGGTGACAGGGGCGTCGAGCTGTGTCATGCCATGGCCGGTTCGGTCTTGCGGCATGTCGCGATGGCCTGGGTCACCGCATCGATGGCCTGCGGCCGCGGGAAGCTGGCGCGCCATGCGATCGCCACGGTGCGGCCGGGAGCCGGGTCGGCGAAGGGGCGCGTGGTCAGCAGGCCCTGCTCATAGTGATGGCCGATGGCTGAGTGCGGCAGTACCGTGATGCCCAGCCGGGAGGCGACCATGTGGCGAATGGTCTCCAGCGACCCGCCCTCGGCGGTCAGTGTATTGTTGGGGCTGTTGAGCTTGTGGCTGATGGCCGGGCAGGCCTCGAGAATCTGGTCGCGGAAGCAGTGGCCCTCGCCGAGCAGCAGCAGGCGTTCCTCCAGCAGGTCTTCCTTGGCAATGGTGTCGCGGCTGGCCCAGGCATGATCGGCCGGCAGCAGGACCTCGAAGGGCTCGTCATACAGCGGCTTGGTCACCACATCCGTCTCGGTGAACGGCAGGGCCACAATGATGGCATCGAGCTCGCCGCTGCGCAGCTTGCGGCGCAGGTCGCCGGTGAAGCCTTCCTCGATGTACAACGGCATTTGCGGGGCCTGGCGGGTCAGCTCGGGCACCAGGTGCGGGAACAGATAGGGCCCGATGGTATAGATCGCGCCGATGCGCAACGGGCTGGCCAGCTGGTCGCGGCCGGCGGTGGCCAGTTCCTTGATCACGCTGCTTTGCTCGAGCACGCGCTGGGCCTGCTCGACGATTCGCGCCCCCAGGGGGGTGACCTGTACGGTGGACTTGGAGCGTTCGAACAGGGCCACGCCGAGCTCTTCCTCGAGCTTTTTCACGGCCACCGACAGCGTCGGCTGGGAGACGAAGCACTGTTCGGCGGCGCGCCCGAAATGGCGCTCCTGGGCCAAGGTTACGATATAGCGGAGTTCTGTTAGTGTCATCGTGGTGCCGGGCATCCTTTCATGTGGTAGGGGGTCCCGCCGTCAGGGCATCCTCGTATGATAGAGACTTTTTATCAGGGGGCGAAAGAAGAGTGAAGACGACAACGCTGATTCTGGGGTGTGGCGATATCGGCACGATCCTTGGTGGCGAGCTGCAGCAGGCGGGCCACCGGGTCGTCGGGGTGCGCCGTGATGCACGCAAACTGGCCGACAGCGGGCTGGAGGCGCTGGCCCTCGATCTGGGCGATGCCGAGGCGCTGAAGACGCTGCCGGATGCCGATATCGTGGTGTATGTGGTCAGTGCGGATCGCTTCGAGGAGGATGCCTACCGGGCCGCCTACCCGGCGGGGCTGACGACGGTGCTCGCCGAGCTGGGGCGTCGCGCGACGCCACCGCGCCATGTGTTCTTTGTCTCATCCACCGGGGTCTACGCCCAGCAGGATGGTGAGGTGGTCAACGAGGCCAGCGAGACTCAACCTGGCGGTTTTTCCGGCAAGCTGATGCGCGAGGCCGAACAGGCGCTGACCGAGCATGACCTGCCGGGCAGCGTGATACGCTTCTCGGGCATCTACGGCCCGGGGCGCGACCGCCTGATCCGTCAGGTCAAGGAAGGCCGCATCGCCGCCGCCTCTCCGGTCATGTACTCCAACCGCATTCACCGTGATGACTGTGCCGGCGTGCTCGCTCACCTGATCGGCAAGGCGCTGGACGGTGAGTCCCTGCACGAGCTGTATCTGGCCAGTGACTGCGAACCCGCGCCCATTCATGACGTCATGACCTGGATGGCGAAGCAGCTCAAGGTCGAGTCCAGCGAGACCATCCAGTCGCCGCTGCGCCGCCGGGCCAGCAAGCGCTGTGACAATACCCGGCTGCTGGATAGCGGTTATCGATTCCGTTACCCGACCTTCCGCGAGGGCTATACCGACGTCCTGCGGGCCGGCGGACACCTGCCGGAAAAGTGAGCGCGTGAGCTGCTCAAGGGCGTGAGCTGGCGAGGGTCGTATAGCGACTGCCGTGTGGCGTGGGCACCGAACTGACCAGTGATACACGCGCATAGGACCACTCCAGCGCGACCGTGGGCAAGCCTGTGGCGGGCGGGGGCCGGGCGTCTCGCAACAGCGAGATGTGCGGCCTGAACTGCCGGGGCTGTACCTCGATGCCGAAGCTTTCCAGCGACGCGACAAGCGACTCTCGGCGCCGACACAGTTCCTGCGACGCCGGGCCACCCACCCAGACAATGCGCGGCCCGGCGAAATGGCCCCAGCGATCCAGCCGCCACTGCCCTGCGCCGAACACCTGGCTCTCCAGCCAGCGGCTCAGCGACTCGGCCCCCGCCTCGGACTGCTCGCCCAGAAACGCCAGGGTCAGGTGCAGGTTGTCATCGACGATGCGCCGGCCACCGCACTGGGCGTGAGCCGCATCGGCCAGCTGCCCGAGCTGCCGGCGCAGCCCGGGCGGGGGAATCAGCGCGAGGAAAAGTCTCATTTAGCAGTAAAAGGAAAGAGAAGATTCATGTTGTGAGCGAAGATAGGCTGGTCGCTGCCGGAGCGCAGCTACCGGAGTGTAGCCTGCTACATGAGGATAGCGAGCACCGCCGGCGGCCAGGATATCGAGCGCAGCAATGAATCATCCTTTCCTCAGTCGCCGATGACCAACACCGCCTCCGCCTCGACCTGACTGCCCTTCGGCAGCGCCTTGACGCCCACCGCAGCACGCGCTGGATAGGGAGAGTCGAACACCTCTTCCATGATCTGATTGACGATGGCGAAGTTGTCCAGATCCACCAGGTAGAGGTTGAGCTTGACCACATCCTTCAGGCCACCGGCGGCCTCTTCGCAGACCGCCTTGAGGTTGGCGAAGACCTGACGGGCCTGGGTTTCGAAATCGTCGGACACGATCTCCATGGTCGCCGGGTCCAGCGGAATCTGGCCGGAGATATAAACCGTGTTGCCCGCCTTGATGGCCTGAGAGTAGGGCCCGATGGCGGCAGGCGCTTGTTGAGTATTGATGACGGCCTTGTTGCTCATGGTGCGCTCCCGTGATGGTGTTGTGATGTTGATGAAATAGCTAACCTGGCCTGCCGACGATGACGACAGGCCGAGGGCAGGTTGAATCAATTGCTCAGGCGGTTGATCTTGCTGACGTGTGACAGATTGCGCAGTCGCTTGATGATGCGCGCCAGGTGGCCGCGGCTATGTACCGCCAGGGTCAGGCTGACGATCGCCAGCCGAGCGTCGCGTTCCTCGATATCCACGCGTTCGATGTTGGCATCGGCATCGGTGACCACGCTGGCCAGTTCGGCGATCAGCCCGCGTCGGCTCTCGACCTCGAGGCGCAGTGGCACCGGGAAGTCTTCGTCGCCCTGGTCGGCCCAGCTGAGCGGAAACAGCTTTTCCGGGTCGTCGCGACGAATCTCGGCCAGATTACGGCACCGTGAACGGTGCACGACGATGCCCTTGCCGGCCGACAGGTGGCCGATCACCTCGTCGCCCGGCAAGGGATGGCAGCAGCGAGCATACTTGATCACCATGCCTTCGGCGCCACTGATCATGATCGGCCCCTGGACCTGCTCGCTGGCCACCGGTACCTGATCGTCATGCGGCAGAGCCACCAGGCGCCGTGCCACCACATGCGCCACCCGGGTGCCGAGCCCGATAGCCGTCAGCAAGGCGTCGGCATCGTCCAGCTCGAGTTCTTTCAACACGGCCGCCATGGCGCCCTCGGGCAGCTCCTCGAGGCTGGTCTCGTAGGCGGCCAGCGACTTGTTGAGCAGCCGGCGACCCAGCTGTGCGGCCTCCGTCTGCTGCTGGTGCTTGAGGGCATGCCGAATCGCTGAGCGCGCCTTGGCGGTCACCACACTGTTGAGCCAGGCCGGATTCGGCTTGGCGCCGGGCGCGGTGATGATCTCCAGGGTCTGGCCGCTTTCCAGCCGGGTCGACAGCGGCGCCAGATGGCGATCGATGCGGCAGGCGATGCAGCGGTTGCCGATATCGGTATGCACATTGTAGGCAAAGTCGATCACCGTGGCGCCCTGGGGCAGCTCGCGAATGTCGCCCTTGGGCGTGAACACGTAGATATCGTCCGGGAAAAGGTCGTTCTTGACGTGTTCGATGAACTCCAGCGAGTCACCGGCATGGCGCTGCATCTCGAGCAGGCCCTTGACCCAGGCGCGTGCCCGGGCATGGCTGCCCTCGGCAATCGGATGCTCGGTCTGGCCGGCCTTGTACAACCAGTGGGCGGCAATGCCGTTGTTGGCCATGGCTTCCATCTCGCGGGTGCGTATCTGCACCTCGATGGGCATGCCCCCGGCGCCGAACAGGGTGGTGTGCAGGCTCTGGTAGCCGTTGGCCTTGGGAATCGCGATGTAGTCCTTGAAGCGCCCGGGCACCGGCTTGTAGAGGTTGTGCACCACGCCGAGGATGCGATAGCAGGTATCCACATCCTGGGTGATGATGCGGAACCCGAACACATCCATGATCTCGGCGAAGGGTTTGCGCTGATCGCGCATCTTGCGATAGATCGACAGCAGGTGCTTCTGCCGGCCGACCACCGAGCCCTTCAGCCCTTCGTCGTCGAGGCTCTGCTGCAGGCTGTTCTGGATCTGGCGGATCGACGCCCGGCGATGGCCGCGGGCACTGGCCACGGCGCGCTTGATGCGTTCCGAGCGCATCGGGTGCAGGGCCTGGAAGGAGAGGTCCTCGAGCTCGACGCGGATGGTGTTGATACCCAGGCGGCTGGCGATGCGCGCATAGATTTCCAGCGTCTCGCGGGCGATGCGCCGTTTCTTCTCCGGGCGCAGGGCGCCGAGCGTGCGCATGTTGTGCAGTCGGTCGGCCAGCTTGACGATGATCACCCGCATGTCGCGGGACATCGCCAGCACCATCTTCTGGAAGTTCTCGGCCTGGGCGACCGCCTTGTCCTCGAAGGTGATCTGGGTCAGCTTGGAGACGCCGTCCACCAGCTCGGCCACCGGCTTGCCGAACTGCTTGCCGAGGGCCTGCTTGTCGATGCCGGTATCCTCGATGACATCGTGCAGCATGGCAGCCATCAGGCTCTGATGGTCCATGTGCATGTTGGCCAGGATGTTGGCGACCGCCAGCGGGTGCGTCACATAGGGTTCGCCGGAGCGACGACGCTGACCGTCGTGTGCCTGCTCGGCGTAATAGAAGGCACGCTTGACCTGCTGGATCTCATCCTGGGGTAGATAGCCGCCGAGTCGGTCGGCCAGGTCATCAATGGTGAACATGCAGCGCGCCTTGAGTACGTCGTGAGAGCCCCGAACGTCGTGTCAGCCCCGAGCAAGGTCGACAGGCCCGTGGCCGGGCCCATGAAGGCCTCATTCGTCGAGGGGGGCTTCCTGTTCAGCATCCGGCGCATTGTACTCGCGACGAACCGGCGGCTGGGACGCCTCGATCGGCTCATCGAGCACGCTGGCGTCGATCAGGCCTTCGGCGATCTCGCGCAGCGCCATGACCGTGGGCTTGTCGTTTTCCCAGGGCAGCAGGGCATCACGCGAGCCGCGGGACAGCTGGCGGGCACGGTGGGTGGAAATCATCACCAGCTTGAAGCGGTTTTCGACGTTTTCCAGACAATCTTCGACGGTGACTCGGGCCATGGGTGCCTTCCTGAATGCTGACGGGAAAAACCCCGGCCGGCGTCATGGCGCCCCAGGGATTCCAGTGAATAGACGGGATAGATTACTCGACGCCCGGTGCCTCTGACAAGAGCGCCCCCAGCAGGGGGGCCAGGCGCTGGCCGGCGCGCGCCTGGCTCAGGCGTTGGGCGATGATCAGCGACTGCAGCTCGCGCAGTGCCGTGGTGAAGTCATCGTTGATCACCAGGTAATCATATTCGTGATGATGCGACATCTCGTTGATTGCCTCGCGCATGCGTGAGGCAATCACGGCGTGCTGGTCGGTACCGCGACCGGCCAGGCGATGTTCCAGCTCTTCGCGGGATGGCGGCAGGATGAAGACCGAGACGGCATCCGGGAAACGCTCGCGGACCTGACGCGCGCCCTGCCAGTCGATCTCCAGAATCACGTCCTGGCCGGCCTTGAGCAGGGCTTCGACGGCCCCGCGCGAGGTGCCGTACAGGTTGTCGAAAACCTGCGCGTATTCGAAGAACTCGCCCTGCTCGATCAACGACTCGAACTCGGCATGATCGACGAAATGGTAGTTCACGCCGTCGACCTCGCCTTCCCGACGCGGGCGGGTGGTATGCGAGACCGATACCTTGAGGCCGTCGAGGCTCTCGATCAGCTCGCGCACCAGGCTGGTCTTGCCGGCGCCGGACGGAGCGGAAACGATGAACAGCGTACCTTGTGGCATGGGCAGGGGTCCTAAGCAGTGGGCGGCTCATGGCTCATGGGACGGGAAAGTATCGCATATCTCCTCCCCCAGCCCCAGCCCCAGCCCCAGCCCCAGCCCCAGCCCCGAGCCGTGCCTGTCTGGCCGGGGTTACGCTGTCCGGGTCGCGCTCGGCTGTCGCCGCTCCTGCCATAGGCCGATGGCAAAGACCACCAGGCCGCACGAGGCCAGTCCGGCGCCGACCAGGCCGGAAGACGACCAGTCGGCCCCGGCCTTGATGACCACCGCCGCCAGCCAGGCACCCAGCGCATTGGCGCCGTTGAAAGCGGCATGGTTCATCGAGGCCGCCATGGTCTGGGCATCGCCGGCGACATCCATCAGACGAGTCTGCAGGGCCGGGCCCAGGGCCATGCTGGTGCCCACCAGGCCGACGAAGAGCAGGCCGGTGATCAGATGGTTGGCGGCGAAGTAGAAGCCGCCCTGAACCAGCAGGCACCACACCAGGATGCAGGGAATGGCCCGGGTCAGGTTCTTGTCCGCCGCGCGGGCGCCGGCCAGGTTGCCGATGATGGTCCCCACGCCGAAGATCGCCAGCACCCAGGGACCCAGGGTCTCGGCCATGCCGGCCTGGCTGGAGAGGGTGGGCACCACATAACTGAAGACCGCGAACATGCCGCCGAAGCCGATGCTGCCGACGCCCAGGGTGAAGAGCACGCGCGGCTTGACCAGCGCTGACATCTCGCGTTTGGGGCTGGCATGGGGATCGCGGGGCTGGCTGGGTACCCAGAGACGGATCATGAGCGCCGTCACCAGCGCGATGAGGCCGACCCCGAGGAAAGCGCTGTGCCAGCCCAGCCACTGGCCGGTCCTGGTCGCCAGCGGCGCGCCCACCACGATGGCCGAGGTCAGGCCCAGCATCACTCGGCTCACCGCCCTGGCCCGCTCTTCCACCGGCACGGCGGCAGCGGCCACCAGGGCGGCGATACCGAAATAGGCGCCGTGGGGCAGACCGGCCAGAAAGCGCAGGCCGACGAAGGGCCACAGGGAAGTGGCCATGGCACTGGCGATATTGCCCACGGCGAAGACCAGCATCAGGGCGATCAACAGCATGCGGCGCGGCAGGCGGGCGGCCAGCGCGGAGATCAGCGGCGCGCCGACGACGACCCCCAGAGCATAACTCGAGATGGCATAGCCCACCTCGGCGGTGGCGACCTGCAGGTCAGCGGCGACACGCTCCAGCAGGCCCATGATCACGAACTCACTGGTCCCGATGCCGAAGCCGCCCAGGGCAAGGGCCACCTCGGCCAGTCGGGGGTTATGTGCCTTGGGGGCGGTGGACATGGGTGAGCTCCTCAAACGAACACGATCCCGGCAAAAGGAAACACTGCTTAAATGCCTGCGCATGCAAATCGCTACGTTGCGCGGTGCTCGAAAGCTCGCCTAACTATATGTTATGTCTCGCTTTCTATGCTCCGTGCGCCTTGCGCTTCACTATGCTCGTCGATTTATTCAGCGTTTCCTAAGCGCCAGGATCGCGAAAAATTACGACGAAAGTATAAATGTAGCCGCCTAAATATGCGAGCGGTGCCATTTCCCCTCTGTTACTCGGTGCCTCCGCCCTTGCCGGGCACTTTCCGGGACGCCGCTGTTTCACCGCGTCGCCAGGCGAAATAGCGGGCCAGCCAGCCCAGCAGGCGTTCCGGCTTGTGGGCGTTCTTCCACAGGCCGGCGGAGCCTTTCACGGCCTCCGACAGGGTCGGGTAGGGATGAATGGTGCCCAGCAGCTTGTTGAGGCCGATGCCCTGCTTCATGGCCAGGGTGACCTCGGCCAGCCATTCGCCGGCATGCTCGCCGACCAGGGTGGCGCCCAGGATACGATCCTTGCCGGGGGGCGTGAGGATCTTGATGAAGCCGCTCTTGGCACGCTCGGCGATGGCGCGGTCGCTCTCGGCCATCTCATAGCGGGTGACCTCGTAGGCGATGCCCTGAGCCTGTGCCTCGCGTTCGTTGAGGCCGACCCGCGCCACCTCGGGCTGCAGATAGGTCACGGCGGGCATGATGCGGTAGTCGACCCGGAAGCGCTTGAACTCGCCGAACAGGGCGTTGACGGCCACGTGCCAGGCCTGGTGGGCCGCGGCATGGGTCAGCTGGTAGGGGCCGGCCACGTCGCCGCAGGCCCAGATGTTGGGCAGGTGGGTCTGCAACTGTTCGTTGACTTCCAGGGTGCCGTTGTCGCGGGTGGTGATGCCCAGTTCCTCGAGCCCCAGCCCCTCGACATTGGCCCGGCGGCCGACACTGACCAGCAGCCGGTCGAAGGCGAGATGCGAGCGCTCGCCGGCGGCGCTCTCGACCACCAGCCAGTTCTCGCCTGCCTCGACACAGACCTCCACCGCCTGGGTGCCGGTATGCACCGTGACGCCCTCGTCGCTCAGGGTGCGCTCGACCAGCTCGCCGACCTCCGCGTCCTCGCGGCCCAGCAACTGGGGCGTGCCCTCGACCAGCGTGACCCGGCTGCCCAGGCGGGCGAAGCTCTGGCCCAGCTCGCAGCCGATGGCCCCGCCACCCATGACCACCAGGCGTTCGGGCAGCTCGGTGAGCGACCAGAGGTTGTCGGAGGTCAGCACCTCGACCTGCTCGATGCCGGGGATATTCGGCACAAAGGGCGTGGCTCCCGTGGCGATGACGATATGCCGGGCGCTCAGGCGGCGACCATCGACGTCCACCGTCCAGGGCGACGTCAGGTGTGCCGAACCGCGCTGGACTTCGACGCCCAGGCCGGTATAGCGCTCCTCGCTGTCATGGGGTTCCACCTCGCGAATCACCTGGCGGACGTGATCCATGACCTCGCCGAAATCGATGCGTGGCTCGCCGGCGTGCACGCCCATGCGCGGCGCCTCGCGGACCTGCTGAGCGGCACGGGCGGCGCGGATCAGTGCCTTGGAGGGCACACAGCCGGTGTTCAGGCAGTCGCCGCCCATGGCCTCGCGTTCGACCAGCGCCACACGGGACTTCACGGCGCTGGCGATGTAGCTGGTGACCAGCCCTGCCGAGCCGCCGCCGATCACCAGCACATCGTAGTCGAAGCTTGCCGGCCGCTGATGGCCCTGATAGCGCCGGCGGCGCTGCAGCCAGTCGACGCCCCAGCGTGCCACCAGCGGGAAGATGCCCAGCAGGGCGAAGGACAGCAGCAGCGAGGGCGAGACGATGCCGCCGACCGACTCCAGCTGGCCGAGCTGCTGGCCGGCGTTCACGTAGACGAAGGTGCCGGGAATCATGCCGATCTGGCTGGCCAGGTAGAACACCGGGGTGCGCAGCCGGGTCAGGCCCATCACCAGGTTGATGACGAAGAACGGAAAGAGCGGGACCAGGCGCAGGCTGAACAGGTAGAGCGCACCGTCGCGCTCGACGCCACGGTTGATGGTCTCGATCTGGCGTGCGAAGCGTCGCTCCACGGTCTCGCGGAAGAGGGTGCGCGACAGCAGGAACGCCAGGGTGGCGCCGAGGCTGCTGGCGAAGGAGATCAGCACCAGGCCCCAACCGAGGCCGAACAGGGCGCCACCCAAGAGGGTCAGCAGGGCGGCACCGGGCAGCGACAGGGCGGCCATCAGCACATAGATGACGAAGAAGCCGCCGGCCACCAGCCACGGCGAGGCGGCGAACCATTGATCGAAACGCGATTGCAGCGACTTGATGGACTCCAGGGTCAGGTAGTCATCGAGTCCGGCGCCGAAAAAGACGGCCACCAGGGCGACAATCACGGCGATGATCACTAAGCGGTAAGGTTTCACCGGTTCTCCTTGAATCCTGGGGTATGCAGTTGGCCTGGTGCTCAGGGTAACGGCTCGGACGCCGTTCATGTGGGTTTGGTCGCGAGATGGCCCGCATCCTTACAGGCGATGCTTGATGTCACACAAAAGGGCGGCATCCCGGTCGGGTATGCCGCCCTGGTCAAGGTCGTGCCGGCCGGTCAGTTCCGCGGGTCCTGCCAGGCGAGTGACTGCAGCTCTTCATTGAGCGGTGTCTCGACGATGTGATTGGTGAAATTGGACAATGTCTTGAGGCTGACCGCAATGACCAGTTCCAGCAGTTGTTGCTTCTCGAAGCCGGCGGTCAGGAAGGCCTGGATTTCCTCGTCGCTGGCCCAGCCGCGCATCTCGACCAGGTGTTTGGCGAAGCGCGCCACTGCCGCCAGTTTGGGATCGTCAGGATTGCTCAGCTCGCGCAGCTTGTCGATCTCGCCGGGAGCGACCTGTGCCGCCTGTGCGCCACCCGTGTGCGCAGCTACGCAGAAGCTGCATCCATTGACCGAGCTGATGGCCAGCAGTGCGACCTGCTGTTGCGCCGCGCTCAGGCTGGTGCGCGAGAAAATCTCATCGAGTGTCTGGTAGGCCTCGAGCAAGGCGGGCGCTTCGGCCATCATGGCGAAGAGATTGGGCACAAAGCCCATCTGTTGCTGCGCTGCGGCCAGCCGCTCGCGAGACTCGGCGGGGGCACTCTCGGGCGTGTGCAGGGTGAAATCGGTCATGCTGTCCTCCTGAAAGGTGTGAATACAGCATTTCGATGCTAGCCCGATGGGGCAAGGGGCTGCGCGTTGCTACGTCCGGCGTTCATGTCGCAGCGTCCAGGCATTGGATGTGTGCCGCATCGCTTGGGCCTTCCCGGATGTCAGGCCGGCGGGTGATGAAGTCGCCTGGGCGGCATGCCACGGATGCGCTGATAGGCCTTGCGGAAGGTGGATTCCGAGCGGTAGCCGCTGGCCAGCATGGCGCCCATAACACTCTCTCCTCTGGCGAGCGCCTGATCGGCCAGTATCATGCGCAGCCTGGCCCGATAATTGGCCACCGTGGTGCCGACAACGCGCGGGAAGCGCTCGCTCAGGCTGGATCTTGAAAGCCCGGCCTGTGTCGCCAGTTGTGCCACTGTCCAGTGGCGTGTCGGGTCCTCGTGCAACAGGTTGATGGCCCGGCTGATGGGAGGGTCGAGAAAGGCACCGAGGCTACGCGGATCCAGTAGTGAGTGCTGCAGGCAGTGTCGCAGCACCATGGTCAGCAGGGCATTGGCCAGGGCGTTGACGGTGAGCTCATGGCCCGGGCTGTCGTGGCTGATCATCTCGTCGATGATCGCGTTAACCACCTGGTCCAGCGCGGTGTGCCGGATCGCCACGGGAAGACGCACGATGCGCGGCAGCTGATGAAACCAGGTTGGGGGAACATTGTGGAGAAAGCGGAACTGCCCGCACACCAGCCCGGTACCTGGCTGCGGACTGTGTAGCGAGACCATGTTCGGGTGGCAGACGGCCTCCCGAGGGCCCGGCATCAACTGGTGGGGGGTGTCCCCGGGGAAAAAGACCAGCTCGCGCTCCGCCAGCATTTCCTCCTGGCCGTCCTGCCAGGTGAGCCGGCACTGGCCCTCGGTGACCAGATGAAAACTCGGCGCTACCGCATGCTGGTGGTTCAGCAGCCACTCACCACAGTGTTTGGCGGCATGGTAGAAATGGCTGCCCAGGAAGATGGGTTGCAGCAGGCGTGTCAGGGTATCCTGACCGCCCGGCGCTGCGGTCTCGGGCACACTCACCGGGCCGGCGTCTGCGGGTCGGTGGGCCAAGCCTGCTCTTCGTACTCATGGCCTGCCGTATGGATCAGCGTCAGTTGCCGGTTGCAGTTCTTGCAGGCGCCGCACATGGCCAGATGCAACGTCAGCGCCAGTCTTTCCTTGCGTGTCAGCGGCACATCCAGACGTTTCGACATCAGGCGAGTGGCCTTGTGACACATCAACATTTTCATGGTCATTCCTCCGTCAGCCAGCCCTTTTCCAGGCAGGCCCTGAGTTTCAAGCGCGCGCGATGCAGGATGATCCAGCAGTTGTTTTCCTTGATACCGGCCTCCTCGCAGACCTCACTGGTCGAAAGTCCCAGAAACTCGCGCATGGTGAAGATGCGAGCGGTTTTTTCGGGCAGCGCGGTCATGCAGACATCGAAGACCTGCCAGAATCGCTCGCTGGCCAGGGTCTGGGCCGGGTCTCCCCAATGCCGTGGACGCGCCGCCACGGCCCAGCGCCCCGAGTCCTGAAACTGCTGGTCGACTTCGGCCTCGATGCCGGGATCCTCCCAGTCCTGCCATTGCTGCTGGCGCTTGCGGGTGCGAAAGGCATCCAGGATCTTGTGCTTGAGAATGCCGAACACCCAGGTCTCGTAGCGCGATTGACCATCGAACTGATCACTCTTCTCGATGGCCGCGATCATGGTGTCCTGCACGATGTCCTCGGCTTCGTGGGCATCACGCAATTGCAGGCGGGCAAAGCCGATCAAGCGAGGTCTCAGGGCCTCGAGCCGCTGTTGCCGCTGAGACGCCGACGGCTTGGCCAAATGATCGCCGGATGAGTCAGGCCACTCCACTTCGGATGGCGCCATGACGGGGCTCCTGGCTGGTACTTAGATGAAGTGTGGCAATACAACGATGATCGAGCCAGATGAAGCCTCTGGCCGGTGCATCGCCATGGTGGTCGAGCTTTCCGGCGGTATCATGACGGACACTTCGGGGGTGCCGGGGTGGTGGCCAGGCCGACAGCGGCGAAGTGTGCCATGGCATCGCCGCCGGCGTTGTCGCCGTCGCTCATCAAGGCCAGGCCATTGATTTCGTCGATGTCCTCGCCGAACAGCGCCTCGAAGTCGGCGCGGATATCGCGGACCTCGCCACGCCATTCATTCAGCGGCGAGGATTCGCCCTGCAACGCCAGCAGCATGGCACGCTCGGTGAAGGCATTGGGCCAGCGGCTGCCCGGGGGCTGCGTCGAGGACCAGACATAATTCACGGACTGCAGCTGCCAGGGCAGCAGCCCGGTCTTGCGCGCCACATAGAGGCGGGCGGGATAGTCGTCGCCGCTCTTGCTCCGCTCATCGAGCCCGGCATAGCGGGAGTCGATCTTCCAGCACCAGTGCAGGTAGGGCGTTTCGTTGAGGTCGATATCGCGCTCCAGGTACTTGGCCGAGGCCTGGCCCTGACTGCGTGCCTGCAGTACCTGCCGGCCATCCTCCCGGGTCACCCGATACTGGCTCTCGCCCTCGAAGGAGCGCGTCGGCCAGCCGGCTATATCGCTGGCGCTGAACTCGATGCCGGCCGCGCTGGCGGCGCTGGTGGTGGCAAGGCTCAGCAGCGCCAGCAGCAGGGGGCGGTACAAGGGGTAGTGGGACATGTGGGTCTCCTCTGGCATGAGCATCATGGCAGTTTGGTCACGCTGCTGACAGAGTCAGGATGCGTCCGCCCGCGGCGCGGGCATCGGCTTCATCATGGGTCACCATCAGGGTCGGCAGGTGATGGTCGCGAACCCGCTCGAAGACCCATTGACGGATCTCGTCGCGCAGAGTGGCGTCCAGCCTGGAGAAGGGCTCATCGAGCAGTATGGCCTGTGGCGCCGAGAGCAGCACCCGCAACAGCGCGACGCGTGCCTTCTGGCCGCCGGACAGCGTATCCGGGTCGCGTCGCGCGAAGGCCTCCAGCCCCACCGAGGCCAGTGCTGTCCGGATACGCTCGCGGCGTTCGGCGCGGCTGCCATCCCGCCGCATGCCGAAGGCCAGGTTGCCCTCGACATCGAGATGAGGGAAGAGCAGCGGATCCTGGAATAACAGGCCGAGATGGCGCTGCTCGGCGGGCAGGGTGTCGAGGCGGGTGTCATCCAGCCGCACCTGTCCGCTGGCCTGGAAGGCCGGGCTCAGAAAGCCGGCGATATACGCCAGCAGGGTCGACTTGCCCACGCCGGAGGGGCCCATCACGGTCACGATCTCGCCGGGCGCGATGGTGGTGTCGAGGCTCAGCAGTGACTGCTGGCCCTGGTAAATCTGAACATTGTCGAGGTGCAGGGTCGCCATGAATGCTTGTCTTCCGGTCAGTGTGACAACAACAGGCCACGCCGCCGCCGAAACAGCAGGCGTGGCAGCAACAGCGCCACTACAAAGCCCAGTGCCGGCAGTGCCAGTTGCAGCAGGGCATGGATGGCCGTCAGTCGACGGTCGCCGCCGCTGGCCAGGCTGACGGCCTCGGTGGTCACGGTCTCTACTCGGCCGGCCCCGAGCAGCAGGGTCGGCAGGTACTGGCCGATGCTCACGGCAAAGCCGACCGCCGCGGCGGTCAGGATGGGCGCCAGCAGCATGGGCAGGCGTACACCCACAAAGACCCGCCAGGGGCCGGCGCCCAGGCTGCGCGCCTGCTGGGCCCAGCGCGGGTCCAGGCGCCGGTAGCTTTCGGCCAGTGACAGAAACAGGTAGGGCAGCACGAAGACCGCGTGGCCGAGGATGACCGCCAGCAGGCCCGGCTGCTGGCCCAGCTGTGCCTGCAGCATCACCAGGCCGAACAGGAAGGCCACCGAGGGCACCAGCAACGGCAGATACAGGATCAGCTGAGCGCCCGGGCGCAGGGGGCGGCGGCGCAGTGTCTCGGCTTCCAGCGAACCCAGCACCAGCACCAGCGACAGCAGGGTGGCACCCAGCGCCACCGCCAGCGATTGGGCCACCGGGCTCAGCAGGCCGTCGGCGGCGTCCTGCCAGTTGGCGAGGGTGGGCGGCCAGGGCAGCGACTGCGGGAAGGGCCAGTAACCGGCCACCGACCACAGTGCCAGCCCGGCCAGCGCGAGCAACATCAGGCCCAGCACCAGGCGCATGGCCCAGCGGGCGACCAGGGCCCAGCCGCGTTCCCCGCAGTGGCGGCGACCATCCTGCCACCAGCCACGGCTGAGACGCACCACCAGGCGCTCCATCAACCACCAGCCGAGCAGTGCCGCCAGAGTCACCATCAGCTGCAGCAGAGCCCCGGCGGAGGCCATGAAGCGCGTCGTCAGCTCGGGGTCATGCAGCCAGCCGACCACGGCCACCGCCAGCGTCGAGGGGGTCGTCGGCCCGAGAATCATGGCCACCTCCACGTTGGAGGTGGCGAAGGCGATCACCGCATAGACCGGCAGCCGCAGCAGCGGGTAGAGCCCGGGCATCACCGTCTTGAGAAAGGCCGTAAGCGGTGGATAGCCCAGGCTGCGGGCCACCGTCATGCGTTCATCGGCCCGGCACTGCACCAGCGCCGCCAGGCTCATCAACAGCAGGAAGGGAACCTCCTTGATGACCAGGCCAAGGATCAGCGCCAGCCCCAGGCTGTCGCCGGGAAAGGCGAAATCGGGCGGGTAGTCGAGGCCGGTCAGCCAGGGTGAGAGAATCCGCATCACCCAGCCGGAAGGGGCCAGCAGGAAGGCCAGCCCGATCGCCGCGGCGGCATGCGGCACGGCCAGCAGTGGCGCCAGCCAGCCCTGCAGGCGACGGTACACCGGGGACTGCAGGAAGCTGCCCAGAAACAGCACCACCACCGCCAGCGAGATGGCCGCACTGCCTAGCCCCGAGACGAGACTGAGGCGCAGCATCTCGCTGAGACCCGGCGCCCGGGCCAGCTCGCGCCAGGGGGCCAGGCTCAGCTGTTCGCCACCCAGGGCCGGCAGCCAGCCGAAGGCCGGGGCCAGTGCCCCGGCCAGGCCGCTGAGCACCGGCAGGCTGAGCAAGCCGATGGTCAGCCAGGGCAGGGCCCTGATGACCAGCCGATAGGACAGCGCCGCCTTCATGGGTTGGCGTAGCGCTGCCGCCAGGCCGCTTCGAGCGACTCGACCCAGGAGGGATGCGGCTCACGCAATAGTGTGCCGGCGCTCTGCGGCGGCAGACTCTCGGCTGCGCGACTTTCTGGCTCGAAGCGTTGTTGCTGCGCGGCGGACAGCCGCGACATCTCGAGTACCGAGGCATCGCCCCAGACACTCAGGTCCTGCTTGTGGGCCTGGGCCTCGGGCGACATCAGAAAGTTGGCGACCACCAGGGCACCGGCCTTGTGCTGGGCGTTGAAGGGGACCGCCACGAAGTGCACATTGCCCAGGGTGCCCTCGTCGAGATAGTAACTGCGCGTGCTGGGCGGTAACTGATGGTCGAGCACGCTCGCCGCCGGGGCCGAGGGTGTGAAGGTGAAGGCCAGGCTGAGCTCGCCGTCGCCCATCAGCTGGCGCAACTTCGGTCCACCGGCGGGAAAATCCTCGCCCTCCCGCCACAGGTGCGGGTGGAGCTGGTCGAGATAACGCCACAAAGGCGCCGTGACGGCCTCGAAATCGGCGTTACCGACGGGCTCGTAAAGCACCTCGGGTGTCTCGGCCAGCCCCAGCAGGGCCTGCTTGAGAAAGCTGGTGCCGAAAAACGAGGGTGGCTTGGGGTAGGTGAAGCGACCGGGGTTCTCCCGGGCCCAGTCCAGCAGGGCCGACATGCTGCGCGGCGGCTCTGCGACCCGGGAACTGTCGTGGTAGAAGGTGAGCTGCGCCCGGCCCCAGGGCGCCTCGTAGCCCTCTACGGGCAGTGTGAAGTCCTCGCGCACCTCGGGATTCTGCTCGGGCGCGGTCAGCGAGAAATTCGGCAGCTGCTCGGCCCAGGGCCCGTAGAGCAGATCGCGTTCCTTCATGGCGGCGAAGTTCTCGCCGTTGATCCACAGCAGGTCGGTGGCGCCTTCCCGGGCATTGCCGGTCGACTTTTCGGCCAGGATACGGCTGACCGTCTCGGCGATATCGCCGACCTTGACGTGGACCAGCTCGATGTCATGGCGCGCTTCGACCTGCTCGGCCACCCAGTCGATATAGCCATTGACGCGGGAATCCCCGCCCCAGGCACTCCAGTAGACGGTCTGGCCGCTGGCGGCCTCGGTCACCGTCGACCATTCGGACAGCTCAAAGGCCTGACCGATGCCGGGTACGGCCAGCATGGCGGCCAGTAGCAGGCCCCGTTTATGTCTCATGTAGTGCTCCTCTGGTTTACCCCGGTTATGTCGTCCGAGCGGGCGATTCCTTACACCCCGTTATGAGGTCAGTCGCTGATAGCAGCGGGGCATGGCATCCTGGGCGTCCATGGACCACAATCCTAGCGCGAGCAACGCCAGCGTATCGCTTCCCGAACCATCATGAGGTGTCATCATGCCGAAAATTCAGGGCTTTGTGCGTCATTCACTGCTGATTCTGATGTTGTCGTTCATGGCACTGCCGGCTTCGGCCGAGACGCCCTGGCCGGAAGAGGGCTGGCGGGTCATGCCGACACAACACAGCTACTCGGATCTGTTGGATCAACTGAAACAGGCCGTCAAGGATAACGGCATGGGGGTGGTGTTCGATGTGGGGCCCACCGAGGTGGCGGCCGAGCGCGGCGTGGAAATACCCGGCAACCGGGTGGTGGGCGTGTTTCGCAACGATATTGCCGTCGAAATGCTGCGCCTCAGCGTGCCGGCGATGATCGAGGCACCGCTGCGCTTCTATGTCACGGAAAATGAGGATGGCACCGCGACCCTGGCCTGGCAGCTTCCCAGCGAGGTGTTTGCCCCCTACGCCGCTGACCTGGACGATTCCAGCCAGGCCGATGCCCTGAACGAGCTGGCCGACCAGTTGGAGGAACGCCTCGCCGAGATCGCCGAACAGGCCACCGCGTCGTCTCGCTGAGCGGCCTTCAAGCCTCTGGCGGTGGCGTGAAACGGGCGATGAAACGCCGGTCGATGCTTTGCTTCCAGCGCCACACCCAGCGGCCGGCGATGCCCAGGGCGCCGCGACTGGCGATGGCCCGGCCATTGCCGGTGCCGACCAGCGCTAGGACCTGGTGCTGCGGCTGATAAGGCCGGGCTGGCTCGCCGCGGCAGGCGCGCCGCAGGTTCTCCGCCAGCACCGGGCCCATGCGCACGGCGTGCACGCCGGCCTTGGGCAAGGGTGGGGCAAAGGCCGCGCAGTCACCGGCCGCCCACAGGCTGGGCGCAGTGTCGCTGCCGGCAACCGCCACCGCCAGAGTGTCGGTCACCGGGATGAAGCCGCGATCATCCAGGGGCAGATCGCCATTGGTCAGCCAGGCATGGCCCCGGGCGCCGGTGGCCCAGAGCACCAGATCCGCCGGGTGAACCTGGCCGCGCTCATCCTCGACGCCCTGATCGACGATCCGTTGCGCGCGACGCTCGCCGTTCCAGGTGATACCGGCCCTGGTTAGCTGACGGCGCATCAGCCAGGCGGGCAGGTACCCGGCGCCTGGCAGCGGTTGTGCCGACTGGCCGAGCAGGGTGCCCTGCCAGTCGATATCCGGGCGCTCGGCACGCAAGCGCGCCAGCACCGCCAGCAGGGTCTCGCAACCCGCCGCACCGGCGCCCACCGCCAGCACCCGGCGCGGTGGCGTGGTGGGCCATGCGGCGACCTCGGCCAGCAAAGCCGGCCAGCGCTCCTGCAGGGCATCCAGCGGACGCATGGGCAGCACCTCCGGCGCCTGGGCAGCGGGCCGGCGCGCGGGGGGCGCCAGCGTCGCCCCGACATTGAGCGAGGCCTGGTCGTATTCCAGCCAGTCGCCGCTGGCCAGTTGCACCCACTGCTCGGCGGCACGAATCGCGACCACCGAATCCTGGACCAGCCTCGCTCCGGCGCGCTTCGCCAGCCAGGCTATGTCGAGGGTCATGTCGTCGGTGGTGTACTCCCCCGCCAGCCAGGCCGGCACCATGCCGGAGTAGGGCGCCCTGTCTCCCGGCATGACCAGGGTGATCGATACCTCGGGCTCCGGATGGCGCGCAAAGGCTTCCAGCACGAAGGCATGGGCATGGCCGCCGCCAATCAGCAGCAGGTGAGTCATCTACGTGTCCTCCTCGTCTCGCTCACTGGTTGAGCCGTTGGCCGCTCTTACACCTTACACTTTGCCTTGTTATTGCTCTGTCGAGGCAGCCTTTAGGAGGCAGCTTGCTGATTGCGAGTCAGCCTATCCGGCGTCTGTGTATTCCGTACGAAGCTAACTGAAGTACCATGACGTTACCCTGGCGGCCTATTCTCAAGAGCGAGACCACTATGATGCCCTTCACGTCCTTTGATGGGACCATTTTCCGGCTGGCGCTCCTGGTGCCGCTCCTGGGGATGTTATCCGGTTGTGCGATCTTCGCTCCGTCGCCGCCGGAACGGCAGTCCAACATCTGCGAGATCTTCCGCGAACAGCCGGACTGGTATGACGCCGCCAAGGCCTCGGAAAAGCGCTGGGGTACGCCCATCTCGACGCAGATGGCCTTTATCGAGCGGGAGTCGTCCTTCCGCAGCCATGTGCGGCCGCCGCGCACCTATCTGCTGGGCTTCATCCCCTGGAAGCGGCCGTCTTCGGCCTTTGGCTATGCCCAGGCGCTGGATCCGGTGTGGGACGAGTATCAGGACGATGTTGGCGGTATCTTCGCCAGCCGCTCGGACATGGAAGACGCCACGGACTTCATCGGTTGGTATAACGCGCGCACTCAACGCATGACCGGAGTATCGCTGAACAATCCACGGCACCTCTACCTGGCCTACCATCAGGGCCAGGGCGGCTATAACCGTGGCAGCTATCGCGGTAAGCCGGCCGTGCTACGCGCCTCCCGTGAGGTGGCCACCAATGCCTCGCGCTACCGCTCGCAACTGCCTTCCTGCGAAGCCGAGTTCCAATGCGACGCCTTCTACCAGGTGTGGCCCTTCTGTCGTGGATGAGGGCAGTAAAGAGGCGCGATGAAAATTCGGCAGATCCTGATGCACAGTGACTGGTATAACCTGGAAAAAAAAGGTGGATGCATACTTAGGCAGCGCATGCAAGAGCAGCCATGTGACTTAACAGAGTTGCGTGACCCTTCGAGTACTCATGCCTTGTTCTTAATTATCATGAGAGGAGAGGTACCAGCCAAAGCTCGGTGTTTTCTGATGATATTCATCACAGCGGTGGGCTCATGCAGAAATTCGCGAAGGTGAGTGGCGGGTTCCGGTTTTGAAGACGAAAATGGCTTTTTAGACGCTTGGGCTTTGATAAAACGAGCCACATGACTGTTTTGGGCTAAAGTTCGAATCATATAAGCCGAAAAATCTATAATAGATCGTAATATTTCTGGTAGGAAACGTCATGTCGGATGAAAAGGGCAAACCTGAAGGGCCTGGCGCCGGGGAGCGTTCTGACGGCGCCGAAGTGGTTAAGCACCCTGTGCTTCAGTGGCCGATGCTGGCCGCCTCTCGCACGGCCGCGGGTATTGTCCTGCTGGACAAGCACTATCGAGTACTGTGGGCCAATGACGCATTTTATGCATTGTTGGGCTTTGAGCCATCCGATCTTGTAGGGCAGGCGGGTCACGGCCTGGTTCGTCGACCGTCGCTACAGTCATCATGGTTTTCCAACGAGCCGGTCGCTGGTAATTGGCAGCGAGTTCAGGTCAATCGTTCGGGTGAAGAGGGCAGTTCTCACGATGCTTTCATGTTTGAAAACAGGCTTCCCTCTCACCAGAACGGGGCGTCAATCATGTGGACGTTCATCGATCCATGCAATGATGCACCGCCTGTATCTTCAGGGAAAGCTCATGCCTACCCTGGGTCCCTGGCCGGAATGACTCCTGTCTGGCTGTTCGAAGATCGTGTCAGTCATGCCCTGGAGCGTGCTGAGCGTCATGATGGTCAGATTGGCTTATTGCTGGTCAGCCTGGATGGCTGCGAGGTATTGCGAGAGCGCCTCGGTGATGAAAGCCTTGACATGCTTCAGCAACAGGTCGGACGGCGCCTGATTCAAACCTTGCGGAACGAAGATAGCCTGAGTCGCTTGGGGCAAGGGCGCTGGGGGATCTTGATCGAACAAGCGGTAACCCCGGGTAGTTTGCAGACTGTAGCCTTGCGTTGTCAGGAAGCGATGGAGGCTCCATTTCGAGTAGGACATGAGGCACCGCTATTATCGCTTTCCATGGGCATTGCGATCTATCCTCAGGATGGTGACATGCTCGAGTGCTTGGTGGGGAGCGCGGAATCGGCAATTTCTCGTTCGGAACCAGCAAACTATAGTTTTTATGACTCTTCTCTCAGGTCGGTTCTGGGGAGTCGTTTGGCATTGAAGAGATTTGTACAGGACGCCTTACACTATCCGGAAAAAAACTTTCGAGTTGTTTATCAGCCGCGTGTGTCCCCTCATGACGGCAGGTGCCGAGATGTAGAGGCTCAATTGCGTCTCATGCATCCGGAGCTGGGAGAGTTGCTACCGAAAGATTTCCTGCCACTGGTGGCCGAATTGGGGCAGGCTGTTCGCCTGGATCGCTGGGGTATTGAGCGTATGGCGGCTCAACGTGTGCATTGGCAAGAGGCGGGGGGCAAGCTGGCAAAACTTGGTCTTTCTCTCGATGTCAGTATGGCGACACTGGACCAGTCCGTAGCAGACCGCCGCCCGTTGGATGTCTTCCTGCGCGGTTTGAATCTGGACCTGAGTTGGCTATGCGTCGAGCTGGATGAGCGGGCTTTTATTGACCAGGCTGCCGATCAGATGCATCTCCTGCGGCGACTGGTTGCCCTCGGTGTGCGACTGGCAGTGAGTCATTCCGGCCATGGGCCTGTGGATATCATGAGGCTCGCCAGTCTGCCGGTATCCCGGGTGACGCTTGGTCGGGGCGTTGCTGATGCAATCCGTCAGCCGGATACGCCGCCCGCTCGTGGCCTCGAAGCCTTGGCGCGCTGCCTGGAGGCCTTGCAACTCGAGGGTGTGGTGACCGGCGTTTCTACCGAGACTCAACGGGAAGTTGCCGGGTGCCTGGTGGCGGGTTTCATTCAGGGCGATGGTGTGTGTGAGGCGCTGGAGGCCGAGGCATTGACAGCCTGGTTGGATGCAGGAAATTGATCATCATGCTCGTGCGTTCAAGCGTCGTGCCTGCAATCCTGCGCGTCCATTGGCTGCATAGACGTCAGGTTCGGCGATGCGGTGGATGTAATCCAACGTACGCTGATTATGTGCCATGCGCACTGACAACAGGTTGCCATTACCTGTGTTGAGGCGCGATATGCGCCTTGCAGCGTCGAGCGTCGCTTGCCACTGCGGCAGGCAGTCAGCATCTTTAGCAGCTTGCCGAGCTCCTGCTGGACCCGACGCATAGCCCAGCCGTCGCTGTACCCTGGCGCGTTTGGCTTCCGTCGCTTCTAACGTTTCATGCAAGTGCGCCTTGTCCCTGGCCAGACGCTGCAGGGCTTTGCCATCGGGTTGACCATCCAGCAGCAGGGCGCGCTCTTCTTCCAGCAGGGTGCCGAGCTTATCGAGGCGAGCTCGCTGGTCGTCGAGCAGTTGCGTCAGACTCATGTCTCAGAGTCTCCGTCCACCAGCAGGTCTTGTACACTGGCGATCAGGCCGTCGGCAATGCGCTCGGGATGTATTTCGAGGCGGCCCTCGCGGATGGCATCGCGCAACTCGTCCACGCGGGCGGCATCGATATCCTGACTTGTATCGGTGCCGGCATGGCGCAGGTGCGTCATGCTTGCCGGGTCGTCACTGGCGCGTTGAGGAGACGGCGTCTCCTGTGTCTTGCGAGCCGGCTCCCCCTGCGTTGTCTGGTCGGGGCGCATTGGCTGGTGGTTGTCGACTTTCACTCTGGTTGCCTCGTGACCGGTACTGATAGGGAGGCTATCGGCGCGTGCGCCTTGCACTTTAGGATCTAGTGCGAAAAATGCCTGCATTCGTTGATTATTACCTATCAGGCCTCAGAAAAAACCTTCCAATATGGGTCACAGTGTGGGCACGACGGCATCAGTTGTCCACGATCAGGTGGCGCTTGCCGATCACCTGGGCATCAATGACCTCGCGGTTGCCGAGACGCACGCGAATCTTGTCGCCACGTCCGCCTGGTGCCAGTGCTTCGGCGGACCGGGTGATGCGAAAACCGTCGCCGCGGGCTTCGAGAGTGACTTTCTCGCCACGGTTGACCAGTCGTGGCGTGCGAAGTTGATAGTCCTGCAGTACCTGCCCTTCTGAAAGAGGCCGCATGGTGACGCGCCCGATGGCCTGTTCGGACTCTCGCAGGGCTTGGCGCGGCAGGCGAGCCAGGTCGCCATGACGAAATACCACATTGTCATGGGTGATTGTTTCGCCGGCGGCAATGTCCCGGGCGGTCTCGAGGTGCGTGCCGATCACCGAAACCTCGGCTTGCAGGAAGCGGGTGCGTCTTCCCTGCTCGCCGCACTTGACGCCCACCGAGATGCGGCCGAGCGGCGGCCGGGAAGCATTGGGCAAGAATGGTTTCGGCGAGGGACAGGCCGGAAATTTTGCCGCAGGAGGATATAGCGTCACTTCGGTGTCATCCCCCAAGGAGTTGGCCTGGACCTCGAGGAACTGTCGCACATTGTCCAGCATCGCCTCATCGGCGGCTTGGGCCTGGAGAGTGGCGAGGCTTGCTACCACCAGGACGAAGATCAGGTGCGTTGTCGCCAGCGTTGTTCGAGTCATCTTGTTATCGGGATTGGTGAGCCTGGTCGTCGAGTCTAGCGCCCGTCGCGCCGAGGGAATCGTGGAAATGGCCTAGGTAATGTCGGTTGTTCACGCCTTTGGAAGGACAAGGGAGTCGCTATCCTCCAACGTCGACGAATCCTTTTTGCCGGAGGGTGCCGGATGATCGATCAGCTCGATGCCGCCTTCAACTTCCATCAACAGGCCTTGTCGCTCCGTCATGAGCGCCAGCAGGTCCTGGCAAGCAATATCGCCAACGCCGACACACCGGGCTACAAGGCCCGCGACATGGACTTTACCAGTGCACTGGAGCGTGCCGTGCAAAAGGCTGGGGGAGGTGGCGAGGGACTTGCTCTGGAGCAGACAGCGTCACGGCACCTGGCCGGGCAGGCACCCGCTCTGCCCCGCGGGGATCTGCTCTATCGCGTGCCCGACCAACCAAGCCTGGATGGCAATACCGTGGATATGGATCGCGAGCGTGCTCAGTTTGCCGATAACTCCGTGCGCTATCAGGCAGCGCTGACCTTTATCGGACGCCGGATCCAGGGCCTGAAATCGGCCATGCAGCCCGAATGACTAGGAGCAGCCATCATGTCGATGTTTTCCGTATTTGATATTTCCGGCTCGGCCATGAGCGCCCAGTCGCAACGCATGAACGTGACTGCCAGCAACCTGGCCAATGCCGATAGCGTGGCAGGACCTGACGGTGAGGCGTACCGCGCCAAGCAAGTGCTGTTCGAGACACGTGCCCGGTCGAACGCAGGGCTCGGTGGCGTCAGTGTCAGGGAAGTGGTCGAGGACTCTTCCCCGATGCGCAGCGAATATCGCCCCGAGCATCCCCTGGCCGATGATCAGGGCTATGTGGATATGCCCAACGTCGACCCGGCGGCGGAGATGGTCAACATGATCTCGGCATCGCGTTCCTACCAGGCCAACGTCGAGGTCATGGACACCAACAAGCAACTGCTGCTCAAGACACTGACCATGGGCGAGGGCTGACGGCATGGCCAATACGATTGATTCTGGCGTGATGAACACCCTGAACAGCGGCGGTTCGGCGGGTTTGAACGCCAGCCAGTCCGGTGCTCTGCGCGAAAACTTCATGACCCTGCTGGTGACGCAGTTGCAGAACCAGGACCCGCTCAACCCGATGGACAATCACCAGACCACCTCTCAATTGGCCCAGGTCAATACTGTGAGCGGGATCGAGAAACTCAATGACTCTCTTTCCGAGATCAATGGGCAAATCGATGCCGGTCAGTCTCTGCAGGCGTCAGGTCTTATCGGCAAGGGCGTACTGGTGCCGGGTGACCGCGTCCTGCTGAGCCAGGGCGAAGAAGGCGAGGTGAACACCACGCCCTTCGGTGTCGAGCTGCAGAGCCCCGCCGACAACGTCACCGTTACCATTACCAATGGAGATGGCCAGGTCATCAATCGCTATGACGTGGGCGCAGTGGATAGTGGCATTGATTCCTTCAGCTGGAACGGCAAGACCAGCGATGGCGAAGCCGCAGTCGATGGGGCTTACAAGGTCGCGGTCGAGGCCACCCAGGAAGGGGAGTCGGTCCCGGTCGAGACCCTTAATTACGCCCAGGTCAACAGCGTCACGCCGGCCGGCGAAAGCGGTGACATCCAACTCGACCTGGGGGCCGTCTACGGCCGGGTCGGCCTGTCCGATATCAAGCAGATCCTGTAACGACAACCGAGCGACAAGGGGAACGACACATGGGCTTTTCACAAGCACTCAGCGGCCTCAACGCGGCCTCATCCAGCCTGGACGTGCTGGGCAACAACATCGCCAATTCCCAGACTGTGGGCTTCAAGGGCAGCGATACCCTGTTCTCGGATGTCTATGCCAACTCCAAGGTCGGGCTGGGTACCAAGGTTTCCCGAGTGCTGCAGGACTTCGGCGAAGGTAACCTGGAATCCACCGGCCGTGATCTGGATCTGGGTATTAGCGGCGAAGGCTTTCTGCGCATGCAGCAGAACGGCGAGGTCGTCTACTCGCGCAACGGCCAGCTCTCCATGACCGCCGATGGATACCTGCAGAATGCCCAGGGTGCGCGCTTGATGGGCTTCGGCGTCAATGCCGACGGCCAGGTGCAGACCGGTGGCCAGCCCGAGGTGCTGCAGGTCTCGGCCGAGGAAATGGCGGCCAGTGCCACCACGGATGTTTCCACCACGCTCAACCTGGATTCCCGTGAAGTGCCCGACGAGGAGCTCGACCAGGTCGACGTGACGACTGACGTGTCGGACCCGGCCAATAACCAGCAGACCCTGAACTACCACTACGCCAACAACTTCACTTCCTACGACTCTCTGGGTAATCCGCGCAACGCCACCGTCTACTACGAGAAGTCCGGGGCCAACAGCTGGACCGGACGGGTGACGATGGACGGCCATTACAGCGCGGACAACGACTTCACCCTCAATTTCGACAATAGCGGGCAACTAGACACCATCAATGGTAACGATGCCAATGACCCGGCCAATATGCCGGCCATCAGCGTGGCAAGCGACACTACAACCCCGCTGGGTGATGAGCCTGCCGATCTGGCCTTCAGCCTCAATATCACCGGCTCCACCCAGTTCGGCAACACCTCCCGTTCCAGTGATCTGACCCAGAACGGCTATACCTCCGGTTCCCTTGTGGGTACCAGTATCGAAGACGACGGCACTATCATGCGCAACTACTCCAACGAGCAGTCGCGTCCGGCCGGTCAGATCGCGATGGCCAGCTTCCGTAATCCCGAAGGCCTTGATCCGGCGGGCGACAACGCCTGGACAGCCACCGCGGCTTCCGGCCAGGAACTGGTCGGCGCGCCAGGCACCGGTCAGTTGGGGGGTATCCAGTCCGGTGCTGTGGAAAGCTCCAACGTGGACATGGCCCAGGAGCTGGTGGACATGATCGTCACCCAGCGCTCTTATCAGGCTAACTCCCAGACCATCAAGACCCAGGATGAAGTCCTGCAGACTGCCATCAACCTGCGCTGATCGCGCCGGAGTGACACATGGATCGCATGCTCTACACCGCCATGAGCGGGGCCCGGCAAAGCATGGAGCAGCAGGGCGTGGTCAGCCACAACCTGTCGAATGTCTCCACCACCGGCTTTCGCGCCCAGCTGCACGCCATGCGTGCGGTACCGGTCCAGGGTGATGGCGAACTGGACACCCGTGTCTCGGTGGCGGCTTCCACGCCGGGTTCGGATTTTTCACCGGGACCATTGAACCGTACCGGACGTTCCCTGGATGTTGCCATGCAAGAGGATGCCTGGCTGGCCGTCCAGGCATCAGACGGCAGCGAGGCATACACGCGGCGCGGCGATCTACAGGTGGATGGCGACGGCTTGCTGCGTAGTGCCGGTCGCCCTGTGATTGGCGAGAACGACGGCCCGATCCAGGTGCCTCTCGGCTCGGAGCTCTCCATGGGCAGTGACGGCACGATCAGTGCCATCGCCCCGGGGCAGGAGTCGGATGCTCTGACGGCGGTGGGACGCCTCAAACTGGTCACGCCCGGTGATGATGGGCTGACGCGGGGCGTCGATGGCCTCTTCCGGGCGCCGCCCGGAGAGGGCGGGGCAGTCGCGGCGCTGCCCGCCGACGAGGACGCCCGCCTGGTGAGCGGCTCCCTTGAGGGCAGCAATGTCAGTGCCGTGGACGCCATGGTGTCGATGATCGACGTGGCTCGCCGCTATGAGCTGCAGACCAAGGCCATCGAAACCGCCGACGAGAACGCCCAACGCGCCAATAGTCTGCTCGCCCTGCAGGGCTGACGCGACAGGATCACGAGGACCCGAGATGATCAACTCATTGTGGACAGCCAAGACCGGTCTGGAATCCCAGCAGGTCAAGCTGGACGTCATTTCCAACAACCTGGCCAACGTCAATACCAATGGCTTCAAGCGCTCGAGAGCGGTATTCGAAGACCTGCTCTACCAGAACCTGCGCCAGCCGGGGGCCCAGAACGATGTGCAGAACCGACTGCCTTCCGGCATGCAGGTCGGCACCGGGGTGCGCCCGGTGGCCACCGAACGGCTGCATACCCAGGGCGGGCTCGAGAACACCGAGAACTCCCGTGATTTGGCCATCAACGGCAAGGGCTTCTTTCAGGTCCGCATGCCGGATGGCACCACAGCCTATACCCGCGACGGCAGTTTTCAACTGGATGAGAATGGCCAGATGGTCACCGCCAATGGCTATCCGCTGGAGCCAGCCATCATGATTCCCCCGAACGCCCTGTCGGTCAGCATCGGCGAGGATGGCATCGTCTCCGTTACCGAGCCGGGGAGCAGCGAATCCAATGAGGTCGGCCAGATCACTGTGTCCAGCTTCGTCAATCCCACTGGTCTCGAGAGCATCGGCGGCAACCTATACCGTGAGACCACCGCTTCGGGTCCGCGCAATGAAGGCATCCCTGGCATGAATGGCGCGGGCCGCCTCTCCCAGGGCTATGTCGAAACCTCCAATGTCAACGTGGTCGAGGAAATGGTCGGCATGATCCAGACCCAGCGAGCCTACGAGATCAACAGCAAGGCAGTGCAGACCAGCGACGAAATGCTGGCGCGTCTCACCCAGCTGTGATGGAGAACGACACCATGACCAGGCGGCACGATGGCAGGGAGGCGCGAACATGAAGGGGACGAAGGCGGGTTCCGGATGTCGGCTCCTGGGCGCGGCGCTGTTGGTGGCGTTGCTGCTGGGCGGCTGTGCCCAGATTCCGAGGGCTTCGGTGGTCGGTGAGCAGGAAAAAGTCGATATTCCCGATCGCCAGCAGCCGGTACCCAATGGCTCCATCTACCAGGCCCACCAAGGACATCAACCGCTATTCGAGGACCGTCGCCCACGCCAGGTCGGTGATGTCCTGACCATTGTCCTGGACGAAGAAGTCAGTGCCAGCAAGAACGCCCGTTCCAACGCCGACCGCAACGGCTCCTCCAGCCTGACCCTCGACCAGGTGCCGGATGCACTCGAGACCCTGGCCGAGTATGGCTTCGACATCGAGGGCCAGAGTGACTTCGAGGGTGGCGGTGGTGCCGAGGCGACCAATTCCTTCACCGGAACCATCACGGTGACGGTCATCGAGGTGATGGCCAACGGTAACCTGCGGGTCCGAGGCGAAAAGCAGATAGCGATCAACCAGGGCACCGAGTTCATTCGCTTCGGCGGTGTGGTCAATCCGCGCTCGATCACCGGTAAAAATACCGTGCCGTCCACTTCAGTGGCCGATGCCCGTATCGAGTATGTCGGCGATGGCTACATCAACGAGGCGCAGCACATGGGCTGGTTGCAGCGCTTCTTTCTCAATATTTCGCCTTTCTAGTGGTGGCAGGATGAGCTTCGGTAGCATGCACAAGACGTACTTAGGCTGGCGCCGGCTGGTGGTTCTGGTGCTCGCCTGCCTGATCGCTCTACCGGCCCAGGCGGAGCGCATTCGCGAGATCGCCAGTTTCGCTGGCGTACGCGACAACGCCCTGGTGGGCTATGGGCTGGTAGTCGGTTTGGATGGCAGCGGCGACCGGACCATGCAGGCCCCGTTTACCGGACAGAGCCTGACCAACATGCTCTCGCAACTGGGCATCACTGTGCCGGCCGGAACCAATATGCAGTTACGTAATGTGGCCGCTGTGATGGTAACTGCCGACCTGCCAGCCTTCGCGCGGCAGGGGCAGCGGCTCGACGTGGTGGTTTCCTCGGTGGGCAACGCCGACAGCCTGCGTGGCGGCACCTTGTTGATGACGCCACTCAAGGGGGCTGATGGCGATACCTATGCCATCGCCCAGGGCAACCTCCTGGTCGGCGGTGCCAGCGCCTCCGCTGGTGGTTCGAGCGTGCAGATCAACCAGCAGGCCGGCGGGCGCATTGCTAATGGCGCCACGGTGGAGAAGGAAGTGCCGCTGGCATTGGGCAGCAACGGTGGCCGTCTGGAGCTTCAGCTTGACCAGAGCGATTTCGGTACGGCCCAGAGAGTGGTCGAGGCCATCAACCGATCGTTCGGCTACTCTGTGGCGTCGGCGCAGAATGGCCGGGTCATTTCCCTGGACGGGCCTGGTGACGCCAATGCGCGAGTCAACTTCATGGCTCGAGTCGAGAATCTCGAGGTTACTCCTACCCAAGCGCCGGCCAAGGTGGTACTCAACTCGCGTACCGGCGCCATCGTGCTCAATGGTGCCGTTACCCTGCATCAGGCTGCGGTGGCTCATGGCAATCTGTCGATCGTTATCGACAGTGAGGTGGGAGTAAGTCAGCCGAATCCCTTCACCGAGGGCGATACTGTGGTGGTGCAGGATAGCGAGGTGAGCATCGAGCAGCAGCCTGGCACCCTCAAGGTCGTGGAAGGTGCCAATCTGCTCGATGTGGTGGATGCCCTCAATTCCCTGGGTGCCACGCCCAATGACTTGATGTCGATCCTCGAGGCCTTGAAAGCGTCGGGGTCGTTGCGCGCTGAACTGGAGATCATCTGATGAGCTTGGGTGGCGGAAAAGGCGTCGGCGAACATCTCGCCATGGATGTGCAGGGGCTGGAGCGACTCAAGCATACTGCCCGTCGTGCCCCGGAAGAAGGCCTGGAAAGTGCGGCCAGGAAGTTCGAGGCGATGTTCGTGCAGATGATGATGAAGAGCATGCGCGATACCGTGCCGAGCTCGGGGTTGCTCGATGACCGGAACACCGACTTCTATACCTCCATGCTGGACAAGCAGCTGTCCCAGCATATCGCCGAACGCGGCACCGGGCTGGCCGAGCAGCTATTTGCCCAGTTAGGAGACCGGCTCGACAACGCTCGTTCGCGCAAGGACGAGGACATCGAAGCACTGATTGCCGGTATTCCACGCGGCACGCCGCGACCTCTGGAAGATGCGCTGGTGCCGAAAGACGAACCTGAGGCCAGCATGCCTGAGAACTTCCTCGATGAAGTCAAGGCCGTCTCCGCCGATGACAGTACACCTGACGTCGCCGATGATCGCCCCGCCCATGTGCGTGATTTCGTCGGTCGACTGGCGGCACCGGCACAGGCGGCCAGTGAGGCCTCCGGGGTGCCGGCCGAACTCATTCTCGCCCAGGCCGCCCTAGAAACCGGCTGGGGTCGGCATGAGATCGCCACGCATGACGGCGGCAACAGTCATAACCTCTTCGGCATCAAGGCCGGGGAGAGCTGGGAGGGTGAGACCTCCGAGGTCGCGACCCATGAAGTTATCAACGGCGAACGCCAGGCGGTGCGTGACCGCTTCCGTGTCTACGATTCCTTCGAGGCGGCGTTCACTGACTATGCCCGATTGATCGGCGACAACCCGCGCTATGCCGGGGTTACCAAGGCGGCCACGGCCGACCAGGCAGCCCACGCCCTGCAGCGCGGCGGCTACGCCACCGACCCGGCCTATGCTGACAAGCTGGTCGCGGTGATGGATACGCTGGGCCCCGTGGGGGGCTCGCGTCTGGCACAACGCTGATCGTCCAACGTTCAAACCGAGCCTGACTTCCACGACGAGCCGGCGTTTTTGCTGAGACAGGCCTCAAGCCGGACGTCCATCGGCCGATAAGAAGATCATCGGCACAAGGAATCTCCGACATGAGCATCTTTTCCACCGGACTCAGTGGGCTCAACGCCGCGCAGAATGCCCTGAGCACCACCAGCAACAACATCAGCAACGTCTTCACGCCGGGCTACAACCGTGAAGAGGCGATCCTTGGCGAGAGATCCACCGGGGGCGGGGTACAGGTCAACGACATTCAGCGCCAGTTCGACCGTTTTGTCGCCGACCAGCTCAATGGGGCGACCAGCGAGTCCAGTGCGCTGGACACCTATCGCAACCAGGTGGAGCAGATCGACAGCCTGCTGGCCGATCGTGAGGTGGGGCTGGCGCCTCTGATGCAGGGGTTTTTCTCCTCGATGGAAGATCTGGCCAGTTCCCCCGCCGATCCTGCCGCCCGTCAGGGTGTGCTGGGCAGCGCGGATACTCTGAGCGCCCAGTTCCGATCCTTCGACGGTTACCTGCGCGACATGCAGGAGGGCGTCAACGGGCAGATCCGTGACGAGGTCACCCAGATCAACAACACCACCGAGCAACTGGCTGGGGTCAATCGCGACATTTCCCTGGCCAGAGCACGCGATGGCGAGGCCGCCAATGGCCTGCTCAACCAGCGTGACCAGCTGGTTCATGAGCTCAACGAGCGGCTGGGCGTGCGACTCGATGTCCAGGACGGCAAGGCCTATAACGTCAGTCTGCCCAATGGCCAGCCTCTGGTGGCCGGGAGCCAGTCATTCGAGCTGCAGGCCATCGACTCACCCGATGACCCGCAGCGCACCGTGCTGGGCTATCGCAATTCGGGCGGTGATGTCGTGCCCATGGAAGAGGACGCCGTGACCGGTGGTAACCTGGGGGGGCTGATGAGCTTCCGCTCCGAGACTCTCGACAAGACCCAGAATCAGATTGGCCAGATGGCCGTTTCGCTGGCGACGGCATTCAACGAGCAGCATGCCGAAGGTGTCGACCTGGATGGCGAAGCCGGCGGTGACTTCTTCGAGATCGGGCAGCCGCGCACCTATGCGGCCGTCGATAACCCGGGCGGGGCCGAAATCACCGATGCCAGCTTCGACACTGAGAACATCGACCGCCTGCGTGCCAGCGATTACACCGTCAAGGTCACCGACAGCGAGAGTGACCCGCCCGGCTTCGAAGTCAGGCAGCGTGACACCGGCGAGGTACTGGGCGCCGATGAGCTGACCTTCAACGACCCCAATAATGACGGCAGCGATGCCACTCTGAGCTTCGGCGGGGTGACGCTGACCTTCGATGATGCCGGCAAGCTGGCCGAGAATGATAGCTTCGAGGTCCAGCCGGTGCGCAACGCGGCAGGTAGCCTCGAGACGGCGATCGGTGATCTGGACCGGATCGCTGCGGCGAGTGCCTCGGGAGGCACCGGCAACAACGAGAATGCCCTGGCCATGCAGGACCTGCAGGACGCCAGCGTGGTTGGCGGTTCGGCCTCGCTCAGTGGGGCCTATGGCGCCATGGTCAGTGATGTCGGCAATCGGACCAATGTCGTCCAGGTCAACCTGGAGGCCCGCCAGGGGCTCACCGAACAGCTGGAAGCCACCCAGCAATCCGAGTCCGGCGTCAACCTGGACGAGGAGGCCGCCAACCTGATCCGCTACCAGCAGTATTATCAGGCCAATGCCAAGGTCATCGAAGCCGGAAAGACGATGATCGATACCATTCTCGGCCTGCGCGCCTGATTACGGGAGTCATCTCATATGCGTATCAGCACCGTCACCATGTTCGAGCAGAGCGTCACCTCCCTGAATCAGCAGCAGAGTGGTTTTCTCGATGTCAGTCAGCAGATCGCCAGTGGACGTCGGGTGGTCAATCCTTCCGATGACCCCCAGGCTGCCTCGCGGGCGGTCGGAGTCGACCAGTCCATGGCCGTCACCGAACAGTACACCGACTCGCGAGTCAGTGCGCGCAACACGCTCTCCCAGAGCGAGAGTGTGCTCAATAGCGTCAGTGATGCCGTGACCAGCGCCAAGACACTGCTGGTCCAGGCCTCCAGCGACACCCTGAGTGACGCCGACCGCGAATCCGTGGCTAGTGAGCTGCGTGGAGTCTACGAAACCCTGGCCGGGCAGGCCAATGCCACCGACGGCAATGGTCGCTACCTGTTCGGTGGCTATGAAGACGGCAGCAAGCCCTTCGTCGATAACGGCAACGGCAATATTGAATACGTCGGCAGTACCGAGGTTCGGCAACAGCGCATCGACGCCTCACGCTTGATGGAGGTCAGCGACAGCGGCCAGGAAATCTTTCAGAGTGTGCCGAGCGGCGCCGGTTACGTAGCCGAGGCCCGCACCGGCAATAACGGCGACCTTACCTTCAAGGGACCGGAAACCCTCGATGCCGATGCCGATAATTACGGCAAGCGCTTCGAGATAAGCTTTGCCGAGGACGGCGGCACCATGACCTATTCGGTGAGTGCTGACGGTGATCCCGTGGCGGGCATGCAGGGGGTCACCTATCAGTCAGGCGAGCCCCTGCAGTTCGGCGGGCTAAGCATGGAGCTGCAGGGCAGCCCCGAGGATGGCGATGGCCTGTCGGTCGGCCCTGCTGACACCATGAACACCGACCTCTTCAAGACCCTCGAGAAAGCCATCGGCGTACTGGAGAATCCCGCCGAGACATCTCAGGAACAGTCAGCGCGCCGCAATACCCTGAACACCGCGATGCGCGAGCTCGACAACAGTCTCGACAATGTCCTGACCGTGCGCGCCTCCATGGGTGCGCGACTCAACGAGCTCGACGTGGTCGACTCGGTGAGCGACAACCGCATGCTCAACCATGAGCAAGCCCTCTCGGATCTTGTCGACCTGGACTACGCCGAGGCGATTTCCGAGTACAGCATGCGTCAGGTCGGCATGCAGGCGTCTCAAAAGACGTTTGCGGACTTGAAGGGGATGTCGCTGTTCCAGTACCTCTAGGGGAATGGTTCTCTCGCAGCCATGGTGACACGGTTGTTCTTGGTCGCCCTGGTCCGGCTCAGGCTCTTGGCGCCGAGCATCTGAAGGTCATTCGGTATGCAGTCAGCCACCTGGGGGTAGGGATGCCAGCATCTCGAGCAGCCCCCGCAGGGCGCCGATTCCCTGATCGAAGAGTCGCTCGAGGAAACGGTCGAGGTCGGTCATCAGTACCATCAACAGGATAATGCCCACCGTCAGAGAGGCGGGAAAGCCGATATTGAATACCGTGAGCTGCGGTGCTGCGCGATTGAGGATGCCAAGCGAAAGGTTGATGATGAGCAGCGAAGCCACCAGTGGCAGGGCCAGCAGCATGCCAGAAGAGAAGATGGTGCCGCCGTAACGAGCCAGCATCATGAAGGCTGCGGGATCGAAGCGCCCCATGCCGATGGGCAGGGTGCGAAAGCTGTCGGCAAGGACCTCGAGCACCACCAGATGCACGTCGAAGGCCAGGAACATCAGCAACGTGATCATGTAGAGCAGCCGCGAGAGCACCATCATGTTGGTGCCGCTGGAAGGGTCGAAGAAGGTGGCGAAGGCCAGCCCCATCTGCAGGCCGATGAACTCGCCGGTGGCCTGCACCACCGCCAGGGTCACGCGCATGACCAGGCCCATGGCTGCGCCGATGAGCAGTTGCTCCGCCAGGATGCCGAGTCCCTCCCAGGAGACGATCGCCACGTCCGGCATCGGTGGCAATATGGGGGCGATCACTACCGTCAGCGCTCCAGCCGCGGCGATCTTTACCTGGCGCGGCGCACCGGAGTGCCCCCACAAGGGCGAGCTGAGCATCAACCCAGTGATCCTGGCGAATGGCCACAGAAAGGCGACCAGCCAGCCATGGAGTTGGGCGAAGGTAACCTCGACCATGTCGGGCGTCCGCTGTCAGGAAATGAGCGTCGGGATGTTGCTGAATAGCTCCCGGGTAAAGTTGGTGATCAGCTTGAGTAACCAAGGACCGGCCAGCACCAGCACGCCGAAGACCGCCAGGATCTTGGGGATGAACGACAGCGTCATTTCGTTGATCTGGGTGGCTGCCTGGAACAGGCTCACCAGCAGGCCGGTAAGCAGTGCCGTCAGCAGCAAGGGACCGGCCAGCAGTAAGGTGACGCGCATGCCCTGGTAGGCAATGGTCATAACCGTCTCGGGCGTCATGCGTGTCTCCTCGGGTCGGGCATTAGATATAGAAGCTTTCCGCCAGCGAGCCGATCAACAGCTGCCAGCCATCGACCAGCACGAACAGCATCAGCTTGAACGGCAACGAGATGGTGATCGGCGGCACCATCATCATGCCCAGCGACATCAGTGTGCTGGCCACTACCAGGTCGATGATCAGGAAGGGAATGAAGATGGTAAAACCGATCTGGAAAGCCGTCTTCAGCTCGCTGGTCACGAACGAAGGCACCAGGACACGCAAAGGCACGTCTGCAGGGCCCTGCAGTTCGCCGATATCGGCCAGACGAGCGAACAACGCCAGATCTGGCTCCCGGGTCTGGGCCATCATGAACTCCCGCAGTGGACCCTGGGCCTGGTTGAGGAATTCGGGCAGGTTGATGTCGCCGTTGGACAGTGGCACCCAGGCCTGGGCATGCACCTCGCCGAAGACCGGCGCCATGATGAAGAACGTCAGGAACAGAGCCAGTCCCAGCAAAATTTGATTGGGCGGTGTCGCCTGGGTACCCATGGCAGTACGCAGCAGGCTCAGTACGATGATGATGCGAGTGAAGCTGGTCATCATCAGCAAGGCCGCCGGCAGGAAGGCCATGGAGCTGAGCAGCAACAGCGTCTGCAGCGACAGCGACCATTGCTGGCCACCGTCTTCCATGGGCTCGCTGATGATGCCGGGAATCTGCTGAGCCAGTGCCGGGGAGGGCAGGGCCAGCAGGCACAACGTCAGCAGGGACAGTGTCAACAGGAACAGCAGAGAGAAGCGCCAGGGGCGATAAGGAGTGCCACTCATGACGTCCCCCGTGGTCCGTCATCGTGTCCCGTGGTTTGCTGGCGGAGCGCTCGTGCAAAGCGCATGGCAAAGCCGCTGTTGCCAGTGCCTGTGGCGGTCGAGGTGGCCTCGTCCGGCGGCGTCGGCATCTCATGCAGCTTGTTGACCTGACCGCCGCCGACACCCAGCACTAGCCAGGTGGAATCGACCTCGACGATCACCACCCGCTCGCGGTTGCCCACATTGATGCCGCCGATGAGTGTCGGGCGGGGACCCCGGCCCTTGCCGCTGCCCCCTAGACGACGCAGCAACAGGTTGCAGATCAGGATAATGACGATGACGAGTGCCAGGGCGGCAGCTGTCTTGCCCAGGGTAGCCATGCCGATAAGGGTGTCGCTTCCCTGAGCGATGCCATCGGCGACGGTGCCGTCGACTTCGGCGTTCTGGCTCATCGGTTAAGCTTCTGGACGCGTTCTGATGGTGTGATGATTTCGGTGATGCGGATGCCGTACTTGTCCTCGATGACCACCACTTCGCCTTGGGCAATCAGATAGCCATTGATCAGGATGTCCATGGGCTCACCGGCCAGGCCTTCGAGCTCGATCACTGAACCCTGGGCCAGCTCGAGCAGCTGCTTGATGGTCAGACGAGTACGGCCGAGCTCCACGGTCAACTTGACCGGGATGTCCATGATCATTTCGAGATCACGAGGCAGAGGCGCGTTGTCGCCCTGCTCCAGCGGCTGAAAAACGCTGTCGCCGGCGGCTCGCGCGGTTTCCGGCGAGGTGTCCGAGGACGTGGCATTGGTACCCTCGGCAGCTTCCTGCTCGGCCAGGGCCTCGGCCCATGGATCCGCCTGCTCCGCGCTATCTTCGGACGTGCTGTTGCCTTCCTGTTCCGACATGGCGTCGGCCCAGTCCTTATCGCCGACGTTCTGATCGGGCTGGTTGGGGTCAGTCATGATGGGGGTCCTCGGGTTTCGGCTCGGGCGCTTTGACGAAGGCATCGGACGGGGCGTGATCGGCGGCGTGGTCGAACAGTCGCAAGACACGCAATGCCCGCTGGCCGTGCTGGCTGCCGTACTCGCACTCCATGACCGGCACGCCGTCCACCTTGCCGGTCACCGTTTCGGGAAGTTCCAGGGGCAGAATATCGCCCACCTCGAGCTTCGTGACCTCGGAGATGCGTGAGGGCAGGTCGGCGAAGTCGGCGACCAGTTCGACCGCCGAATGACGAATCTCGCCGGCCATGCGCCGTTTCCAGGTGCCGTCCTGGTCCTGGTGGCCATCGCTCAAGGGATTGGTGAGCAGGTCGCGCAAGGGCTCGATCATCGAATACGGCATGCACACCTGGAAGCTGCTGGCCAGGTTACCCACCTCGAGATTGAAACTGGTATTGACCACGATCTCGTTGGGCGAGTTGGTGATGTTGGCAAACTTGGCCTGCATCTCGGAACGCAGAAAGCTGATTTCGAGCGGATAGACCGACCGCCAGGATTCGCTGTACGCCTCGATGGCCAGGCGCAGCATGCGCTGGATGATGCGCTGTTCGGTGTTGGTGAACTCCCGTCCCTCCGATTTGGTCAGGAAGCGGCCGTCGCCACCGAACAGGTTGTCCACCACCATGAATACCAGGTTGGGCGGAAAGACAATGAGCGCCGAGCCCTTAAGCGGCTTCATGGCGATCATGTTGATGTTGGTCGGAACCGGAACGTTGCGTGAAAACTCGCTGTAGCTTTGGTAGCGCACCGAATCCACGGTGATATCGGCGCTGCGCCGTATCAGATTGAACAGGCCCACGCGGAAATGGCGGGCAAAGCGCTCATTGATGATATCCAGTGTATGAAGGCGTTCACGGATGATGCGGTGCTGCGAGGCGGGATCGAAGGGGCGCACCTTGGGCGTGTTGCTGCCATCGCCATGGGGTTCATCATCTCCGCTGACGCCCTTGAGCAGGGCATCGATTTCATCCTGGGACAGCAGATCGTCCTGAGACATGGGGTGACTCCGCGACCTTGCCGCTATTGCACGATGAATTCGGTAAAGAGCACATCCTCGATGGCGAGGTCGGGCTGTGTCTCCGCCATCGGGGTCTCGAGTGCGGCGATGATCTGGTCGGTCAGGCGCTTCTTGCCGCTGGCCGATGTCAGATCCTGTGCCTGCTTGCCCGAGAGCAGGGTCAGCAGCCGGCTGCGTACCTGCGGCATATGAGTTTCGAGTAGTTCTCGAGACCGGGTGTCGCTCACCTTGAGTGAGATCCCGGCATAGAGTAGTCGAGTCCCATAGTCATCCTCTGCGAGGTTGACCGTGAAGGGGTCGATCTCGACGAAGATCGGGGCCTGCTGCTCGATGGTCGCGGGCTCTTCCGCTCGGGCCTGTTCCATGCCGCCCTGCTGGGTAAACAGCATGAAAAACGCGATGGCGGCGGCCGACAGGCTCAGGACGACCAAGACCACCAGTAACCACAGCAGCTTTCGTGAGCCGCCTCCGGATGTCGCCATTACCGCTCCTATATGAACATTTACGCCGATTCGGGGGAGATTATGCCGATTCGGGGCCGGCCATGATGAAATGAACAGGCCTAGTGAATGGGCCTATCTTGGGTTTTTACCCGGGCTCCAGCCCGAGCGTAGTCATTGGCCAACACTCAGGCGTAGAGGTCGACTCGCCCATCCAGGGACATCTCCAGGGACCCTTGCCGGTCGGTGACGAGTTCGCCGCCGGCCGGTTCGTCATCGGTTCCGGACAGGCCCGGGCTGCTGCCGGACAAGCCGCTGTCCGTGTCGTCGGCGCTACTCTGCTGGTGCTCGCCCACCGAGGTCTCGCCGAGGGTGATGCCCTGCTCCGCAAGGGCCTCGCGCAGTTGCGGTATGGCCTGCTCCAGAGCTTGGCGAACCGGCGCGTGAGTAGAGAGGAACTGGGCCTGGGCCCCCTGGTCGCCCACCTTCAGGGAGACCGAGAGTGGGCCCAGTTCGGCAGGGTGCAGGCGCATCTCTATACGCTGCTCGCCACTTCCCTGGCTGAAGCGCAGCAGCTGTTGCCCCAGTTGCCGGGTCCAGTCCTGACTGCCTACTGGGGCGGTCAGGCTGGCCTGGGCGGGTGGCGTGGCAGTTGTGGCCAGGGTGGTCGTTGCCTGGCCGGGAGCGCCGGTACCGACATGCTGAGCCGGCATGGAGGCTGAGGTGGTCATGTCGAGCAACGACGAAGCCGCGCCAGCATCGCCGCGCGTCGGCACGAAGTCTGTGGTGTCCGTCGGGTCGCGTTGTGCCACCGAGAGGGCAGCGGATACCGCCTGAGCGGTCGGGCTCGGCCGTAGTTCCTGGGCCTGAATCTGCATCCGGGCCGAGGGCAGTTCACTGAAAGCCGTGGATGGACGGTGCGCTTCGGCACCGGGGTGTGCCTCGCGCGTCATGGTCGCATCGAGCGGGATTCCGGCCTGGCGGGAAACGGTGGCTTGCTGGATGACATCCCGCGATATGGCCTGCTGCGGCATATTTACCCGTGACATGCCGTCGTGCGCGAGCCCTCCCCGAGGCATGGCGGTATTTCCTTGGAGCCGTACCTGCGCCTCCAGTTGACCCGAGGCCACTACTGCCTGGGTGTCCCGGGCCACTTGCTCGGTGCCTTGTGCGACTGCTTGAGAGCCCTGTGCCGTGGCCTGGGTGCCGGCCTGTTCGATCAACTGCAGGCGCTCCATGGCGACCGCCAGCTCGGGCGAGGGCGCGGAGTCCCCGGAGGTGCCCGGCTCCGGGGTGGCCGTGTCGATCCGTTGCGTCCAGTCATTCGCGTGCTGCACCAGCGTCGCGGTCTCGGCCGTGGCGGCACCGGTTGCCGCGATATCGGAAGCACCGTCACGCCCGTTGCCCAGCCGCCGTGACGACGCCTCGAGCCCGCCGCCCGAGGGCGAGAGCGACGCCATGGCCTCGGCGAAGGCGTCTCGTTCGGAGGCGGCGGCCTTGGTGCCGGCGCCGGTGGTGTCGGTCGAGGCATTCTTGCCGAGCGCGCCCATGAGTCGCGGTAGGGTATCCATCAATGTCTCCTTGATGTTCGTCTCAGCCTCCGAACAGAGGCGCTCGTTGCCGTGTGCTGTTCACCAGGTCGTCGCTGGCGTGCTGTTCGCGTTGCTGCTCGCTGCGCCGGCGCGAGGCCTCACGGCGTTCGGCCAGAGTGTCGTAGGAGCGCAGTCGACGTTGCTCGTTCTGCCAGTGCTGCTGGCTCTGGTCGACGCGGCGTTGCTGTTCGTCCAGTGCCTGTTGGGCACGCTCCAGGGCGTCGTCGAGCGAGGCCAGGAAGCGTTGGTAGTTGTGCATGGAGGCCGGGTCGATACCATCGCGCAGGGCTGTCTGAAGTCGTGCGGCGTACTCGGCTCGGTAGCGTTGCAGGGCCTCCAGTTGCTCGGCGACCTTGCGGGCGTCGTGGCGATCTCCGGCCAGTCGTTGTCCCGCCTGGTCGCGAGCCTGGCGGGCCATTTCGCTCAATGTGTCAAGTGGCGTGCGGTTCATGTCGTGCCTCCCGATACGCCAGCCAGTGCGAGGCGTGAGGCCTCGAGGTCGGCGCATTCATCGATGTCCTGCTGCAGGAAGGCCTCCAGGTCCGGGTAGCGGCGCACGGCGTCGTCGAGCCGGTCGTCGTTGCCCGGATGGTAGGCACCGACGCTGATCAAGTCGCGGTTGCGCTGATAGCGTGAGAAGAGGCCCTTGAAACGCTGGGCCTGGCGTCTCTGGTTGTCGTCGATGACGGCGTTCATCGCCCGGCTGATGGAGGCCTCGATATCGATGGCCGGATAATGGCCGGCCTCGGCCAGCACACGGGACAGCACTACATGGCCGTCGAGGATTGCGCGTGCCGAGTCGGCGATGGGATCCTGCTGGTCGTCGCCCTCGGTCAGCACGGTGTAGAAAGCAGTGATCGAGCCACTACCGCGCTCGGCATTGCCGGCGCGTTCCACCAGGCTCGGCAGCTTGGCGAAGACCGAGGGCGGATAGCCCTTGGTGGCCGGTGGTTCGCCGATGGCCAGAGCAATTTCGCGCTGCGCCATGGCGTAGCGTGTCAGCGAGTCCATGATCAGCAGGACGTCATTCCCCTGATCGCGAAAGCCTTCGGCGAGCCGGGTAGCGTAGGAGGCACCCTGGAGGCGTTGCAGCGGCGAGGTGTCGGCGGGGGCCGCGACCACGACGGCACGCTCTCGGCCATGGGCGCCGAGTATGTTGTCGATGAAGTCCTGGACTTCGCGGCCGCGCTCACCGATCAGGCCGACCACGATGACATCGGCGCGCGTATAACGGGCCATCATGCCCAGCAATACTGACTTGCCGACGCCGGATCCGGCGAACAGCCCCATACGCTGGCCACGTCCGACGCTGAGCAGAGCGTTGATGGCACGGATGCCGACGTCGATCTGGGTATCGATCGGGGCCCGCGCCAGAGGGTTGAAGGGAGGCTGAGCCAGTGGCGCGCGGGGTGACTCATCAAGCGGCCCCAGGTCGTCCAGTGGTTCGCCGTTGCCATCCACCACTCGGCCAAGCAGATCCTCGCCGATCGGGAAGCGTCGCGCGGCATCGCCGGTGTTTTCGCTCAGGGGGTGAACCCGGGCGCCGGGCATCAGACCGGAAAGTCCGGCCAGAGGCATCAGGAAAAGTCGGTCACCGGAGAAGCCGACCACCTCGGCTTCGGCATAGCGGGTCGCTGGTTGTCCCGGCACGTCGGGCAGTTCGATGCGACAGGCGTTTCCAAGGGCGACCCGCAGGCCGACGACCTCGATCACCATGCCGGTGGCGCGGACCACACGGCCACTGGCCCGGCTGGTCGGCAGGGAGTCGACGCGGCCACGCATGCTGCGTAGGGCGCGTTGCCAGTGTTCATGATGATGTGCGGGGTGGCCTGTCGTGCCCATCATTCACTCCGAGGTGGCGCTGGCGGTTCCCGTGCGGGGCCGGCGGGTGCGCTGCTGATCACGTACTGCCTGCCAGCGAGATTCCCAGGTGGCGTCCAGTTCTCCGCTCTCGCTGGTCACACGGCAACCCCCTCGACTGAGCTGATCATCCGGCTGCAGTCGCCAGCCGGCGGCCACGAGCTCATCGCCCAGAGTCTTCTCCACCAGTCGCAGATCTAGAGGGTGCAGCCAGAGCCGTTGCTGCCCGACCAGGGGCGGCTCGGTGTGCAGCAGAGCTCGTACCAGTTCGAGAACCTGCCGTGGTCGCGCCTTGAGCGCTTCACCGGCCAGCTGGTGCCCCGTGGCCAGAGCGAGATCGACGAGATCATCGGCGATGGCGTCATCCAGCACAGCCAGAGCCTCTTTGAACTGGCCCGTGAGTGTCCGCAGGGGAGCGATTTCTTCCTCCAGGCGGCGTTCAAAGGCCGCATCGGCTGCTTGCTGAGCGTCCTCGCGCCCCTGGGCGAGGCCCTCGGCATGTCCTGCCTCCCGTCCCTGGCGCAGCCCTTCTTCGTAGGCGTCGCGTCGGACCTGCTCGCGCAGTGCATCAAGGGCTTCCTGTTGGCGACGAGCCTCCTGGCGCCGGGTATGCACGGCTTGGGCCTCGGCCTCGGTGGCGACCTCCTCCTGCTCGGCGCGCAATTCACCCATGCGCCAGCGTCGCCAGCTCGAGGTTGCGGCGGTATCCCGCGTGTTTCGCGCATCGTCAGACATAGGCCTCGTCTCCTCCACTCAGCACCACTTCGCCAGCGTCGGCCAGGCGGCGCACCACCTGCAGGATGGTCTTCTGCTCGGCTTCCACCTGGGAGACCCGGATTGGTCCACGGGCTTCCATGTCTTCGCGCAGGAGGTCGGCAGCACGTTGCGACATGTTGCGCATGAACTTCTCCGTGAGTGCCTCCGGCGCCCCCTTGAGTGCGACTACCAGGGAGTTGGAGTCGATCTCCTTGAGCACCAGCTGGATGCTTCGGTCATCCAGGTCGAGCATGTTCTCGAACAGGAACATCTCGTCGATGATCTTCTGCGCGAGCTCTTCGCTGTGAGAACGTACGGTATCGATGGCGGCCTCTTCCTGATGGGTATTCATCAGGTTGAGGATCTCCGCCGCGGTGCGGGCGCCGCCCATCTTGCTGCGTTTCAGGTTCTGGCCGTCGAGCATGTTGGTCAGGACCTCGGTGAGTTCCTGCAGTGCGGCCGGCTGGACGCCGCTGAAGGTGGCGATGCGCAACACCACATCGTTACGCAGCTTGTCATCGAACATCTCGAGCACATCGGAGGCCTGATGGCGATCGAGATGAATCAGGATGGTGGCAATGATCTGCGGGTGCTCGTCGCGGATCAGCTCGGCCACCATGGAGGCTTCCATCAGGTTGAGGGCATCGATGCCGGTGCTGGTGCTGGAGGTTTCCATGACGTCCTCGATGAGGCTCGAGGCGCGTTCGCTGCCCAACGCCTTGGTCAATACCGAGCGAATGTGATCGCTGGAGCTGAGGTTCAGGGCAATGAACTCCTCTGTCTCATCGTGGAAGTACTGCAGCACCTGGCGCATCTCATCGTGAGAGATCTGATCCAGGGTCGCCATTTCCAGGCTGATCTGTTGAACCTCCTTGGCCGTCATGTGCTTGAACACTTCGGCTGCGCTGTCTTCGTCCAGGGCCAGCAGGAGGATGGCGCTGCGGCGTGTGCCGCTCATTTTATTGCTCATGCTTGTTCATCCAGCCGCGAGCGATCATGGCCACCATGCGGGGATCTTCCTGGGCCATCTCCCGCAGGTCTTTCAGGTTCTGCTCATAAGCCGAGGTCTTGCGCCGGCGTCGGGGCTGCTCGTAGCTCGCCGCTGCATCCTCGCCGTCCGTTGTATTCTCTTCCGCGGGTTCGTCGCCGGCCCGGGCGTCGACGCTGGGTGCCGATGGAGTCGCGGCGGGTAGAGGCTGTGCCGTGTAGCGCCGGATCAGCGGGCGCAGGATCAGCAGGTAAAGCAGCAGTAGAGCGATCCCCACCAGCAGATAGCGGCCCAGTCCGAAGGCCAGGCGCTGAAGCGCGGGGTCTTGCCACCAGGCCAGCTGTTCCGCCTCCTGAGAGGCTTGGTCGGCGAAGGGTCGGTTGACCACCGTCACCTGGTCGCCGCGCGTTTCCGAGAACCCCAGGGCTTGCCGCACCAGTCGCTCCACCTGGGCCAGTTCTTCGTCGCCAAGGGGCGTGGCTGTCGGTTCGGCGTCGGGTTCGTCGGCGGGCGTCTGCTGGTAGTCGACCACTACCGCGGCGGACAAGCGCTCGACCTGGCCACGTTGGTGCTCCACATGCGAGACCTGGCGGTCGACTTCATAGTTGATCACGTCATCACGGTTGAGGTGTCCCCGGGACTGGGGGGCCGGTTCGCCCGCCTCTTCTTCGTCGCCCTGTGCCTCGTCGGTCGTCGCACCTTCGTCGTCTTCCGACGGCGTCGCGATGGGCGATTCAGCGTAACCGGGAGGGGAGTTGCTCAGCGCCCCCGGCACGCCACTGGCCAGGTCATCACCGTCGAGGTTGAGGCTTGTCTGCCGGCTGCGCACCGCAGCTTCGTTGGATGACTGGTTGGGGGTATAGCGTTCGGCGGTTTCCTCGCGCCGGGAGAAATCGAGCTGCGCGGTGACTTGAGCGCGCACATTGTCGCGGCCAAGGATCGGCGTGAGGATTGCCTCGATGCGTTGACGATAGGTGCGCTCCACCTCGGCGACGTAATCCAGCTGGGTACCGTCGAGCCCCGTGGAGCCGCCGTCTGGACTCGACAGCAGGTGTCCGTCCTGATCGACCACCGTTACCGCCTCGGTGGGCAGGTCGGGCACGCTGCTCGAGACCATATGGGCGATGGCGTTGACCTGTCCTTCGCCGAGGGCACGGCCGGGCTCCAGGGTCAGCACCACGGAAGCCTTGGCTGGCTCGCGGCGGCGCACGAATACCGAATCCTTGGCCAACGCCAGGTGTATCCTGGCGCCGGCAACCGGCCCCAGTGACTCCATGGAACGTGCCAGCTCGCCCTCCAGGCCGCGTTGGTAGTTGATCTGCTCGGCGAACTGGCTGATGCCGAAGGCTTGGTTCTCCATCAGCTCCAGGCCCACGTTGCCGCCTTTCGGCAGCCCCTGCTCGGCCAGTTGCAGGCGCAGCTTATGAACCTGGTTGCCGGGGACCATCAAGGCCTGTCCGCCCTGGCTGAAACGGTAGGGGATGCTGCGGCTGTCCAGTTCGGCGATGATGCTGCCGCCATCGGCCTCGCTGAGGTTGCTGTACAGCACGCGGTACTGCGGAGCGCTGGCCCACAAAAGCAGAGCGGCGATCACGGCGATCGAGGCGGCGCCGGCGATCAGCAGGATCAAGAGTGGGCTGCCGCGCAACTGACGCTTTAAGCGCGCGAAGCTGGAAGCGGACTGGTTATCCTGACGGCCGCCGGCGGAGGCGCCACTACTCATGTGGGCCTCCTCGCTCGTTCGGCGCCAGCGTCCAGGGTGTCAAAAGAAGAAGGCATCGACTGCGTTCCGTCCATCACGGTTCGCCGCCCGGGGTCGGGGCGGAGCTTGGATGGGGCTATTATCCGTGGCGTGCGTCGACCCAAAGGTGTGAAAAGCCCGATTTTTGCGCGTTATTTGGTGGCATGACGCGCTGCCGCACCCTGTTAGGCTTTGCCCGAACCGTCGGCGAGCCTGTGGATTTTCGGTGCCGATGCCTTGAAACCCTGACCTTTCCTGGAGTCGCAATGAGTTCACCCGCTCTCGAGTCGGCCCTGACCCAGATGCAAAGTCTCACCAGTCAGGCTGCTGGCCAGTCGCCCAAGGGGCAGCAGCTCTCCACGACAGTCGGAGAGGGTGGTTTCGTCGACGAGCTGCAGACCTCCATCGAGCGCATCAACACGCTCAAGCAGGAAGCCGCGGAAAAGACGCGTGACTTCCAGGCTGGTAAACCGGGAGTGGAACTCGATGACGTCATGGTCGATGTGCAGAAGGCCAGCGTGGCCTTCGAGATGGGCAAGCAGGTGCGCAGCCGACTGATCACGGCCTACAAGGACGTCATGAACATGCGGGTCTAGGCTTGCTGTCGGATCAAGCCTCTTCGCAATTCCTCGATGCGCTCGGCGACGCGCAGCACCTCCTCGGCGGGAATCTGGCGGATCACCTCGCCGCTCTCCCGGTCGACCAGCCGTGTCACCACGCGGGAGGTGCCCTCGTCGAGCTCGAACTCCACGCCATAGGGGCGAAGCACCTCATTGACGCGCTGCAACGGCGCCACCAGCTCGCCGCGTTTGACGGTCTCGCGGCCTTCGCCCTCGCCGAGCACGCTGCCCGTCGGGGGGAGGACATCCAGAGCCGTTTCGACCTGTCGTCGTGTCGAGCTCGTGTCGACGCCGGCCCGTCCCTGCGTCGAGGTCGCATCGGTCAGTGGCGATGTCATCGTCAGCCTCCCTCTTAATCTTGTGGGTCATTCCTTGGCTTGTCGCTTGCCGCTTGGAGATAGCGATTCTTAACGTTATCGGCCAGGAGCTTCGATCCTTTAGAGTCATGGGGCGATCTAGCGTTAAAACAGGAAATTCAGTAGCTTGAGTCGGTCGTGCCATCGGAATGTCATGAAACGCTGATAGAAGCGTCATCGAGGCCGCGCTGCGTGGCCCGTCATCGCCAACCGTCAGTCATGGAATCTTCCGATGCGCTTCATCGAGCAAATGTCCATCCGCCTCAGCGGTCTCCTGGTGCTGATCGCCTTCACGGTGATCCTGGTGACCCTCGGCGCCCTCGGCCTCTACGCCAACCAGCACGGCCGCACGGCCTTCGATACGCTGCGCGAGCAGAATGTCGAGCAATCCCGGGCCCTCCATCAGGCCTATATCGCTACCTTGCGGACCCAGGTGGCCATGGACCGAGCCGCTCATCTGCTGCGCACGCCGTCCTTCGATCGCCCCGGGCCGGTGCTCGAGCGTGCCGAGCAGCGCATGCAAGAGGCCGAGGCGGCCTTCGAGCGCTTCCTGGCCGTGCCGGCCGCCGACCAGGCGATCGTGGACACCCTGGCGTCACGCTTCCAGTCGCTGCTGGGGACCGGCCTGTCGTTGCAGTTGATGCTGTTGCAGGAAGGCGATGTCGGCGCCTATGACTCGGGCCAGTCGCGGGTCAGTGACATGAGCCAGGCCTTCATGCAGGAGGCGGATGGCTTCTTCGCCAACGCCGAGACGCAGGGCGATGCTCAGGCAGCGCGATTCGTCGAGCTCTCGGGCTGGCTCAATCTGGCCCTGGGGGGCGCCCTGGTCGCGGCGCTGCTCATCGTCGCGGTGGTGGTCTGGGGCGTGCGGCGCAATGTGCTGCGCCCGTTGGGCGACGTCATCGCCCATTTCCGGCGTATCGCCGAGGGCGACCTGACCGGAGAGGTGGCGGCGCGCGGCGACAACGAGATCGACCGACTCTTCCGCGAGCTCGACGGCATGCGGCGCGCGCTGGCCGGCACGGTGCGGCAGGTGCGGGAAAGCGCCGACCGGGTGTTCGATGGCGCCTCGCACCTGAGCGAGAGCAATCAGGAACTCGCGGCGCGCACCCGGCAGCAGGGCGGTTCCCTGGAACGGACCGCCGCGAACCTCGATGAGATGACCGTCTCGGTGGCCGACAATACCGAGCATGTGCGCGAAGCGAGCCAACTGGCAGAGCGGGCGAGCGACAAGGCCAGCCGTGGCGGTGAAGTGGTGAAGGCCTTCGTCGATACCATGGGCGAGGTGCACGAACGCTCGGGGCGTATCGGCGAGATCGTCGGGCTGATCGACGACATCGCCTTCCAGACCAATCTGCTGGCGCTCAACGCTTCAGTGGAAGCGGCGCGGGCCGGCGAGCACGGTCGCGGGTTTGCGGTGGTGGCCGGCGAGGTGCGCAATCTGGCGTCGCGCAGCGGCCGCGCGGCCCGTGACATTCGCGAGCTGATCGCAGCCTCCGCGGCCAGCGTAGAGCAGGGCAAGTCGCTGTCCCGTCAGGCCGGCGACGACATGCGCGACATCGTCGCCGCCATTCAGGGAGTCGACGAGCGCATCGAGCAGGTCGCCCAGGCCTCGGAGGAACAGCATCGAGGCCTGGTGGCGCTCAATCGGGACATGAACCAGATGGAAACCGTGACCCAGCGCAACCATGGACTGGTGGAACGTGCCAACGAGACCGCCGAGGCGCTGGAAGTCCAGGCCGGCCACATGCGCGACTTCACCGGGCGCTTCATGCTGGCGGCGGCCGACATTGCCCCGAGAGCGCTGGAGGAAGACAGCGTGACGCCGGCCGCCGAGACATCATCGGACGTGGCCCGAGAGGAAGAATCGGAAGACGCGGCGCTGCAGCCCGCATAGGCAGGGGACGGGATGATGCTATCGGAGTACCCGGGCATCGGGTCACCCAGGGCCGATGTCAGCACGCAGGCCAAGCATCAGTCGGGCAACAGCCTGTTCATCGACCGTCGCCAGTGACCCGTCAGCATGATGGGCACCGTGGTTCGCGGGAGGGGCTCAAGTCGGCGCGGTTCTCGCCGATACCCTTTATTCATCCCAACCTCCCCATCCACGAGAGTGTTCATGCTGACCTCATTGCGACTGCGTATTCTCATCGCCACCCTGACGGTGATTGCCGTGGCGTTGATCATCAACGGCGCGGCCAGTTACTTCACCGTCGAATCCCACAACGAACGCCAGATCGACCAGAACCTCCGGGCCGTGGCGCACGGCAACGGTCAGGCCATCGAGGAATGGGTCGACGCCCGCATCGGCATGCTCGAGGCCCTGGATGCCGTGGCGACCAGCGAAAGCCCCATGCCCGCTCTCGAGCAGTTGCTGGTGTCCGGCGACTTCATGAATACCTATATCGCCGATCCGGCGAATGGTGACGTCGTCTTCTCGGCCAGCGAGACCCCGGATGGCTACGACCCGCGCGAGCGTCCCTGGTACCGCCAGGCCGTGGAGGCCGAGTCCACCGTGGTCACCGCGCCCTACGAGGACGCCACCTCAGACAAGCTGGTGGTGACCTTCGCCACCCCCTTCTACCGCGACGGCCAGTTGATCGCCGTGGCCGGCGGCGACGTGGCCATCGACGCCATCGTCGATATCGTCGACCAGATCGCCCCCACTCCCTCGAGCCTGGCGTTCCTGGCGTCCGCCGACGGCACCCTGGTGGCCCATCCCGATCCCGAGATGAGCCTCGAGCCGGTCGGCGAGCTCTCCCCGGCCCTGACGCCTGCGTCATTGAGTGAGCTGCCCGAAGTCGAGGCCCCCAGGCATGTCATGCTGGGCGAGTCGGACAAGCTGCTGCGTGGCCAGCCCATCGACGGTACCGACTGGCAACTGGTGGTGGCGCTGGACGAATTCGAGGCCACTGCCGGCCTGCGAGGCGTGATGAGCGCTTCCGCGATCACCCTGGTGCTGGTCGCCCTGGGTGCGGCCATCCTGCTGGGTGCCTTGCTGCGTGTCGTCTTCCGTCGCCTGCTGGCGGTGCGCGATGCCATGGACAACGTGGCCAGCGGCAGCGGCGACTTGACCCGAAGGCTGCCGGCGGACGGCAAGGACGAAGTGGCGCAGATCGCGACAGCCTTCAACCAGTTCGTGTCGCGCATGGAAGAGGTGATGACCACCATCCGCGACAGCAGCGAATCGGTGCGGGTCGCCGCCACCGAGATCGCCACCGGCGGGCAGGACCTTTCGCGCCGCACCGAGAACGCCGCCTCCAGCCTGCAGCAGACCTCGGCCTCCATGGAGGAAATCACCAGCACCGTGGAGCACACCGCCGAGTCCTCGCGTCAGGCCAACGGCCTGGCCGAATCCTCCTCCGATGTCGCCCGGCGCGGCGGCGAGGCGGTCGACCAGGTAGTCGAGACCATGCAAGGCATCAGCGACTCTTCGCGGCAGATCAGCGAGATCGTCAGCGTGATGGACAGCATTGCCTTCCAGACCAACCTGCTGGCGCTCAACGCTTCGGTGGAGGCGGCCCGCGCTGGTGAGCAAGGACGCGGCTTCGCGGTGGTAGCCGACGAGGTCCGTCAGCTGGCAAGCCGCAGTGCCGAGGCGGCCAAGCAGATCAAGGGCCTGATCGATACCTCCGTGGAACGCACCGAGGAAGGCGCCAGCCAGGTGCGCCAGGCGGGTGAGACCATGGCCGAGATCGTCGAGAGTGTCACCCGGGTGACCGATGTGCTGGGCGAGATCACCGCCGCTACCGGTGAGCAAAGTGAGGGCATCAGTCAGGTCAATGTGGCGGTCTCCGAGCTTGACCGCATGACCCAGCAAAACGCCGCCCTGGTGGAAGAGTCGACCACCGCCGCCGAACAGCTCAAGGATCAGGCCGACCGCCTGTCCGCTGCCGTGGGCGGCTTCACCCTGAGCCAGCGTCGTGCCGACACGACTTCGGCTCGCACCGAGCCGGCACCTCGGCAGGTCGAGTCAGGCACCGAGTTGGTGTAAGGAAGCTTTGGCGTATTGCGAGCCTTTTGGCAGAAGAAACAAGCTCCATGGCTCTTCTTTCTGTGCGGTATGGAGTCAGTCGATGACAGATGATCTTGCCCTGCTGGAAGCGCAGCAGGATGTCCATGAGCTGATTGCCCGTCAGGCGCCGCTGGACAACACGCTGGACGCTATCGCCGGCTGGGCAGGTATCCTGCTGCCCGGCGCCAGCGCCGCCTTCATGCGTTTCGATCAAGCCCGGTGCACGCTCAGCTTGTTGCCCAGCCAGCGTTTTTCCAAGCGTTACTGCGAACGCCTTCAGCAGGTCGGGATCGGGCCGAATGCGCCCTCCTTTGGTGCAGCTGGCTACTGGCGTCGGCCAATGGTCACGGTCAACATCGTAAGCGATGCACGTTGGCATGACCTGCGGCGTGATGCGCTGGACGAAGGGTTGCAGGCTTGCTGGTCCTGCCCGGTACTGAACGCGTCCGGGGAGTTGCTGGGCACCTTCGATGCCTATTTTCGAGAGTCCGCGGCCCCTGCCGAGAGCAGCCTTCAGTGGTTGCGGCAGGGCGCTGCGCTGGTGGCGCTTGCCATCATGCGTGACCAGGAAAGCCGTTCTCACCGGGCATTGGCCGAGTGGTACCGCTCCCTGTTTGATAACCATCCGGAAGGGGTCTATGAGTTCGACCTGGAAGGGCGTTTCCAGCGTGGTAATACGGCCCTTGAACGGATATCCGGCTATGCAGAAGAAGCGCTTGTGGGACGGCATTTCAATGATTTCATCGACCCTGAATATCGGGAGCTCACTCAGGATGCCTTCGATGCAGCAAGGTCAGGAGAGACTCGCCATTACGAAACGGCCGGCATCCATGCCAATGGCCACGTCTATCATCTGGAAATCACCAATTTTCCGGTGACCATCGATGAAGACGTTGTCGGTGTCTATGGTATTTGTCGCGATATCACTCAGCGCAAGCACCAGGAATCCGACCTTCGATTATTGCAGCGAGGAATCGAGGCGAGCCCGGTCGGGGTGATCATGGCCGATGCCACACAGGAAGACATGCCGCTGGTCTATGCCAACGATGCCTTCTGCCGGATAACGGGCCATGAATTCAGCCAGGTCATCGGCAGGAACTGTCGTTTCCTTCAGGGCAGTGAGACCGCCCCGGCGAGCATAGACACCATCCGTGATGCCTTGCGAAGGTGCTCCGCCGTGGAGGTCACACTGCTCAATTATCGTCAGGATGGCTCGACATTCTGGAATAATCTGTCGATCAGCCCTGTGGTCGACGAGACGGGTAAGTGCACCCACTTCATCGGGACGCTGGAAGATATTACCCAACAGTTGGAACAGGAAGCGCAGCTTGCCTATCAGGCGTCGCATGATGTGCTGACGGGGTTAGCCAACCGTTCCGCCCTGGATGGTCGTCTCGAAAGTGAGTTTCGCTCAAGCCGTGAGCAGCGCCATACGCTGGTCGTGATGTACCTCGACCTTGATGGTTTCAGGGTTATCAATGATGGCCTGGGCCACCATGTGGGCAACCTGCTACTGGCCGCTGTCGCCGACCGACTGCGTCTGTTGCTCGGAGCCAGCGATACATTGGCCCGTATCGCCAGCGATGAGTTCGTCATGCTGTTTCCGGGGTTCGAGAACCGGAACGAAGTGACGGATAAGGCACAGTCAATTCTCGATGCATTTGATATGCCCATCGAGATCGCGGGACGTGAGTTGTACATCAGTACCAGTATTGGAGTGGCCTACACTGATGCCGGCACCGTATGTTCCCAGGAGTTGCTGCAAAATGCGGGATTGGCACTGGAAGAGGCGAAGCGTCAAGGGCGCAACACCTGGCAGTGGTACAAGGAAGGTGTCAGACAGCGCATCAATGCCAGATGCCTGTTACGACATGATATGCAGGTGGCGCTGCGTGAGCAGCAGTTCGAGCTCTATTATCAGCCGATCGTGGAGGCGTTCAGCGGGCGAATTCGCAGTGTCGAGGCCCTGGTCCGGTGGCAGCATCCCGAGCACGGGCTGATCTCTCCAGCGGAGTTCATTCCCCTGGCTGAACAAACCGGGCAAATCATCACACTGGGACGCTGGGTGCTGAGGCATGCGTGTCAGAGCATGGCGGATCGTCTGGCGCAGGGTGAGCGAGTCTTCCCGGTCTCGGTCAACATCTCGCCCCTGCAGTTTCGGCGCGATGGTTTCCTGGATGAAGTCACGCGCATTCTGGACGAGACACAACTTCCGCCTGAACTCCTCGAACTGGAGGTGACCGAAAGCATCCTGATGCGGGGCGCCGAACAGGCCATTGCGCTGATCGGGAAATTGCGCGAGCGGGGCATCACGATTGCCATCGACGATTTCGGTACGGGCTTCTCCAGCCTCAGTTACCTCCGCGATCTACCCATTCACAGGGTCAAGCTGGATCGTGCCTTCATCCAGGATATTCTGACCTGTTCGGGCAATGCGGCCATCGTACAGGGCATTATCACCATGGCCCATCACATGAATCTGCAGGTCGTCGCGGAAGGCATCGAAACCTTTGATCAGCAGCGGGATCTTGGCCGTCGCCAGTGTGATCTACTGCAGGGATTTCTGTTCGCGAAGCCAATGCCGCTGGATCGGCTGCAAGCACTACCCGACCGGTTGCCTGAAGCAACCGGGCAGGCCACCGGTCGTGAGTATCGCTCCGGCGTTTACGGTCTCGCGAATTGGCAGGCGATATGAGCGAGGTCATTGCCAGGGAGCTTGCCCAAGCGCGTCTAGTAGCTTCAGGTATCTTCGGTGCCTGGCTAAAGTTCCCGAAAGTGCGGTCGATACCCCTCTCAGAGACTTTTATTCACCAGCCAGAGGCGGCACGGTATGGCGAGCATTTCTTCACTCGGCGTGGGGTCGGGGCTTGAACTCAATAGCCTGCTCAACCAGTTGCAGGAGGCCGAACGGGCCAAGCTCGAACCGATTCAGCAGCAGGTGCAGGAGCAGGAGGTCAAGATCTCCGCCTACGGCGAGCTGGAGAGCGCGCTTTCGTCCTTCGGCGACGCGGCCGACAAGCTCAGTGACCCCGAGCTCTTTCAGGGCCATGAGGCCAGTATCAGCGGCGATGCCTTCAAGGCCTCGGCCGACAGCGATGCCGCCAGCGGCGAATACAACGTCACCGTCAACGATCTGGCGACATCCGGCAGCCGGGCGACCCAGCGCGTGGCCGATCCTGAAGCCGAGCTCAACAGTGCCGACACCACGCTGGACCTCAGCTTTCAGGATGCCGGGTTGGATCACAGCGTGAACATCGCCGCCGGCAGCACCCTGGCAGACGTACGCGATGCAGTGAACGCCGATCCGGACGCCGCGGTGAATGCCTCGATCATCGACGATGGCACTGGGCATCGGTTGGCACTGATGTCCGAGGATACCGGCGAGCAGGCCAGTATCACCGGCACCAACTTCGCGACCATGGCCGACCAGGTCACGCTGAGTGCTACCACCGAAACCCAGGGAGGGCAGGATGCCAGTCTGGAGGTCAATGGCATCGCCATCACCAGCACCACCAACCGGGTGGAGGGGGCCATCCAGGGCGTGGACCTGGATCTGCAGCAGGAGGGGTCGAGCACTTTGAGCGTGGCGCGTGACGACGAATCGATTCGCGAGGCGGTCACCGGCTTCGTGGAGAACTACAACGCTTTGAAAGAAGCTACCGATAACCTGACGGCCTTCAACGGCGAGGGTAGCCAGGCTGGTGCCCTCAATGGTGACAGTGCCGTGCGCACCATCGAGTCCCGCCTGCGTGGCGATCTGTCCAGCGGTGGTCAGGCGGGGGGCGAGCTCTCGATGCTCAGCGATGTGGGGCTCTCGATGAACGTGGATGGCACCCTGGAGCTCGATCAGGATGAGCTGGATAGTGCCCTGGTCGAGGACCCCGCCGCCGTCGAGACCTTTTTCGCCGGTGATGACACTACCCCCGGCCTCGCGGAGCGTCTCACCGAGACCACCGAACAGCTGACCAGCGACACCGGCGCTCTGGGCAATGCCATTCAGGGTGCCGAGAACCAGATCGATCGGCTTGGTGAACGCTATACCCGTACGGAAGACAGCATCGAGCAGACCGTGGAGCGTTACCGCACCCAGTTCAATCAGCTCGACAGCATGGTAGCCCAGATGAATCAGACCAGTAGCTACCTCACACAGCAGTTGAGCGGCATGAACTCTGGTGGCGGCGGCGGGCTATTGTAATCTTCTGGCTCCTCACCTCTTCTCCTCCTCGCGAGACCCGGCCCGATAGCCGGGTTTTTTGTGTAAAGTTTTTGCGTTCGTGGCCGATAAGCCTTGGCAGGGCCGTAACAGGCGATCATGTAGAGGCAACCTCCATGGCTAGCATTTCATCACTGGGCGTCGGTTCCGGCCTCGATCTCAGCGGTCTACTCGACCAGCTGGAATCTGCCGAACGGCAGAAGCTCAATCCCATCACCGAGCGGAAGACCCAGGAACAGGCGAAAATCTCTGCCTATGGTCGCCTGCAGTCCGGATTGAGCGAGTTTCGCGATACCGTTGCCGAGCTCAATGACGGCGCGCTCTATCAGAGTCTTTCGGCCAGCGTGCTGGGCGAGGGCATGACGGCTACCACCGGCGAGGAGGCCAGCCCCGGGCGCTACGAAATCACCGTGGACCAGACCGCCCGCGCCGGCAGCCTGGCGAGCACTCGGGTGAGCGACCTGGAAAAGCCCCTGACCGGTGCGAGTGCCACCCTGGACCTGACCTTCGGCAATGGCAGTACCAGTGCCAGCATCGAGTTGGCGGAAAATGCCAGCCTAGAGGGGATCCGCGACACCATCAACGACGACCCCGATGCCGGGGTGGACGCCTCCATCATCAACGATGGCACCGGTTACCGTCTGGTGCTCAGCTCCCGCGAGAGCGGGGCCGATGCCGGGCTTGCCAGCATGGCCTTCACCGATCTGGCGGGCGGGGTGACCCTGGGCCAAGATGCCGATACCCATCAGCAGGGCCTCGATGCCGAGCTCGATATCAATGGCATCGCCATCACCAGTGCGTCCAATACCGTCGAGGGTGCCATTCAAGGCGTGACGCTGGCGCTCGACCCCGCCGCCTCCGGCGAGACCCTGAGCCTGGTGGTGGAGCAGGACGAGGAATCGGTCAAGGAGGCGATCACCGCCTTCGTCGATACCTACAATAAGCTGAAGTCCACCATGGGACGCATGACCGAGGCTACCGGGGATGCCTCGACCGCCGGCGAGCTGGTCGGTGACCGCACGTTGCGCAATATCGCGTCTGACATGAGCCGTGCCCTGGTCGACCCCGTGAGCGATGGCGAGCTCAGCATGCTGTCGCAGTTGGGTATTTCCCTGCAGGCCAATGGGCGCCTGGAGCTGGATGACAGCAAGCTGGACGAGGCACTGACCGAGACCCCGGAGGCGGTGAGCGAGTTCTTCGCCGGTACCAGCGAGGAAGGTGGCATGGCGGGCCGGCTGGACGAGACACTCGGCCAGATGCTCGGTGATGAGGGCAGCATCGAGAGCGCCATCAGCAGCTCCGAGGCACAGGTCAGCCGCCTCGAGGATCGTTATATTCGCACGGAAGAAAGCGTCGAGCGCACCGTCGAGCGCTATCGCAAGCAGTTCAGTCAACTGGATGGCATGATCGCGCAGATGAATGCCACCAGCGCCTACCTGACCCAGCAGTTGTCGACCCTCGCCGGCCAGTCAAATCAGGGTTGATCCCGTTCGTTTTCCCCGATGTTGCCCGCCATCCACATGGAACGTCGCCAGAGAAATTATCTCTCGACCCTAAAGTCAAGCGCCCTATCGGCCGTTAAACCATATAACGGCCTATGGCGCCGTGGTGGCAGGCCCCGCCGAACGGACGGGGTGGCCGATGGAGCCCTCAACCCAGAAGGAACGATCCCATGTCTGTGATCAATACCAACATCACGGCCCTGATCGGGCAGAACAACCTGAGCAGTTCCCAGAACTCCCTGCAGCAGGCCCAGGAGCGCCTGTCTTCCGGCCTGCGCATCAACAGCGCTGCCGACGATGCCGCCGGCCAGGCCATCGCCAACCGCATGACCAGCACCGTGACCGGCCTGGATCAGGCCTCGCGCAACGCCAACGACGGCATCTCCCTGGCCCAGACTGCCGAGGGTTCCCTGAACCAGGTCAACGACAACCTGCAGCGTGTCCGCGAGCTGACCGTCCAGGCGCAGAACGATACCAATACCGCCCAGGATATCGACTCCATCCAGGAAGAAGTGAATGAGCGCCTGGCGGAAATCGATCGTGTGACCAGTCAGACTGAGTTTAACGGTCGTTCAGTTTTTGATGCGAATGGTACGGCTGGAACCTCGTTTTCGATCCAAGTGGGGGCTAAAGACGGCGAAACCATTAGCATCGATATTGCAGGTGCAAGTGGAAGTGGAACTTCCACTACTTCCGGTGGTTGGAATATGTACTCAAATACTGGGACAGATGTAAGTACTCAGACTGTTGGTGATGAGAGTCGTAGCGGAGTCGCGAATGGGTTTGATGTTCTTGAGACTGATGCCCTATCAGTCCTCGACGACAAGATAAGTGCTGTAGACGAAACACGCAGTAACTTGGGTGCCATGCAAAACCGCTTCGAGACGGCACTGGATAATATCGAGACCACCTCGACCAATCTGACCGAGGCGCGCTCGCGTATCGAGGACGCCGACTACGCGGAAGAGGTGTCGAACATGACGCGGGCCAATATCCTCCAGCAGGCGGGTACCTCCATGCTGGCCCAGGCCAACCAGACGCCGCAGAGCGTGCTCTCCCTGCTGGGCTAAGCCGTTCCCCTTGAATCGCTGAATGCCTTGTCATCGGCCTCAAGCTCTGCCTTGAGCGGCCGATAACCGTGACAAGGCATCGTGAAGTTCATCCTGGAGATTTGACATGTCCGTCATCAATACCAATATCACGGCCCTGATCGGGCAGAACAACCTGAGCAGTTCCCAGAACTCCCTGCAGCAGGCCCAGGAACGCCTGTCCTCCGGCCTGCGTATCAACAGCGCCGCCGACGATGCCGCCGGCCAGGCCATCGCCAACCGCATGACCAGCACCGTGACCGGCCTGGATCAGGCCTCGCGGAACGCCAACGACGGTATCTCCCTGGCCCAGACTGCCGAAGGTTCCCTGAACCAGGTCAACGACAATCTGCAGCGTGTCCGCGAGCTGACCGTCCAGGCGCAGAACGATACCAATACCGCCCAGGATATCGATTCCATCCAGGAAGAGGTGAATCAGCGCCTGGCGGAAATCGATCGCGTCACTAGCCAGACGCAGTTCAACGGCCGCGACCTGTTTGCTGGAGGCACCGATCAGGATTTCAGTATCCAGGTTGGTTCTAAAGACAATCAAACGATTGATATCAGCATCGCAGCAGCAGAGGCAGATGGCAGCGCCTCGACTGGTGGTGGCTGGAATATGTATGCAACCGCTGCCGGGACTAATGGGTATGTCGCCGCAGGCACTGGAGCTGGTGAACTAGGCACAGTGGCTGGTGTTGCTCGAGAACAGGACGCTCTTGGTTTCGATGTACTGCAAGGCGATGCTCTTGCCACACTAGACGACCGTATTTCCGCTGTTGATGAATCACGCAGCAACCTGGGTGCCATGCAGAACCGTTTCGAGACGGCACTGGATAATATCGAGACCACCTCGACCAATCTGACCGAGGCGCGCTCGCGCATTGAGGATGCCGACTATGCGGAGGAAGTGTCGAACATGACACGGGCCAATATTCTTCAGCAGGCCGGGACCTCCATGCTGGCCCAAGCCAATCAGACGCCTCAGAGTGTGCTCTCGCTGCTGGGCTAAGCGGTCCTGCCCGTTTCAAACAGCAGATAACCCGGGCTCTAGCCCGGGTTTTTCTTGCCTTGGCAGCAGCCACACCTTGCTAGATTGGCGGCAATCGCCAATCCGTGCCACTCCAGTTCATCGAGGGTTCCATGGCCAGGAAGAAGTCCCGCCAGAAGACATCGGTCCACAAGTCATCCGGAAAGCGTACCGGTCGGCATTGGAAACGCGTGCCCGAGCATGCGGACCTGGGCGTGCCCAAGCCGGAGGTCGATCGTTTCATGGGGCTCTACAAGGCCAAGCGCCTGGTCGACGCGGAGCAGGCGGCCCAGTCGATGACCGAGCGCTACCCGGAGAGTGCCTTCGCCTGGAAGGCGTTGGGCACCACCCTGCTCGAGGATGGGCGAGTGGACGAGGCCCTCGAGCATCTGCACCGCTCGGTCGATATCAAGGATTCGGACCCCCTGTCGCTGACCAGCCTGGCGGCGGTCTATTACCGTCAGGGCGAGAACGACCAGGCCGTTCGCTACCAGACGCGCGCCGTGGAGCTCCAGCCCGATTATGCCCCGGCCCAATATCGCCTGGCCGAGATGCTGCAATCGGCGGGCAAGCACACCAAGGCGCTGGAGCATGCCAGCAAGGCCCGAGAACTGGGGCATGACGCTTTCCGTAGCGGCATCCTGGTCGGTTCCCTGCTGTACCAGACCAAGTATTTCAGTCAGGCGCTCGATATCTATCAGCAGCTCGAGCGTGATTATCCCGGCCAGGCGCCCGTCTATAACAACCTGGGCAATCTCTACAAGGATATTGGGCAATACAAACTGTCCGAGACTTACTACCAGCGAGCCCTGGAGGCGCAGCCTGACTATGTCATGGCCTACTCCAACATCTTCTTCGCCAAGCACTACAACCCCGATGTCAGCCAGCAGGCGATCGTCGACTTCGCCAAGGGTTGGGACTCACGCTTCGCGCTACCGCCGCTGCCCGCGCCGGCCAACCCGAAGGATCCAGCGAAGCCGCTGCGCGTCGGCCTGATTTCTTCCGGGTTTCGCATTCATCCGGTGGGGCAGATGATCGCCACGGCCATGGAGCATAGCCGGCCGGACATTCATTTTTATGCCTATACCACCAATGACCACGACGACTATGTGACCCGCAAGATTCGCGAGGCCACACGCGTCTGGCGGCCGGTGCGCCATCTGGGGCAGGAAGCGCTGGCCCGGCAGATCCGCGACGATGCCATCGATATCTTGATCGATCTTTCGGGCCACGGTGATGGTAGCTGCCTGCAGGCGATCTCCATGCGGCCGGCGCCGCTATGCATCAAGTGGGTTGGTGGCCTGGTCAATACCATGGGGCTGTCGTCCATCGACTATCTGCTGTCGGATGCCATCGAGACGCCCGAAGGCGTGGACGATCAGTACACCGAGAAGCTGATTCGCCTGCCGGATGATTACATCTGCTATATGCCGTGCCCCTATGCGCCGGCCACCGCGTCCCTGCCGGCCATCAAGAACGGCTATGTGACCCTGGGTTGTCTGAACAACCCGGCCAAGATCGGCGAGACGTTGCTGGGCGAGTGGGCCAGGCTGATGTACGAGCTGCCCGACAGCCGGCTGTTGCTGCGTGGTGCTCAGTACGAGAGCGAGGACTTCTGCGGGTGGATCCGCCAGACCCTCGCCGAGCATGGCATCGCGGAGTATCGCGTCCTGCTCGAAGGGCCTACCAAACATGCGGAGTTCCTCGAGACCTATCAGCGCATCGATATCGCCCTGGACAGCTGGCCCTACTCTGGCGGCCTGACCACCTGCGAGGCCATGTTGATGGGCGTGCCGGTCGTGACCCTGCCGGGGCCGACCTTCGCGGGCCGTCACAGTGCCACCCACCTGATCAACGCCGGCTTGCAGGAGCTGGTGACTAGCAGTTGGGACGAGTACCGCCAGCGGGTGCTGGAACTGGCCAACGACCTGCCCAACCTGGCGGTGATCCGCGCCGGCCTGCGCACCGTGCTGCATTACTCGCCGGTCTGCGACGCGCCACGCTTCGCCCATCACTTCAACAATGCCCTGAGGGCCATCTGGCAGCGCCACTGTGACGACAAGGCCCCCGAGGCCCTGACCTTCAACAAGGAAGGCGACGCCTGGTTTGCCGATGAGGGTGAGCGAGTCGACCTGGTGGAGGCGCGTGAAGAGGAAGAACCGGAACCCACTGGCTTCGAATGGCAGCTCGATGAGCCCGTTACCGTGATCGATAATGCCGCCGTGCTGCCCCGCCACCCGGATTACGCCAAGTGGATGGCCAGCGGCCACCTCGCGGTGATCAGCTTCGACCCCGCCAGCCTGCTCAACAACAAGATTGAAGCGTTGCAGGAGTACGGCGAACTGCATCACTACCCTCACGCCCTGCTCGGCGACGGCCAGCCCGCCACGCTCTACGCCACCCTGGATGCCGAGAAAGGCAGTACCCTGAAGCCCCTTCCCGCAGAACAGCTGCCGGAAGATCAGCATGACAAGCTCAAGGTACTCACCGAGTTATCCATCAATACGGTTGCGCTCGATCAGGTCGAGGGTCTTCCCAGCGTCGACATGCTGGTGCTGGACGACCTGCACGAAGCGATGCAGATCCTCGAGAACGGCGAGCGGACGCTAAAAGACACGCTGCTGATCCAGGTGAAAGTCGCCTTCCAGCCGACGCATGAGCGCCAGCCGAATTTCGCCGAATTGCAGCACTGGGCAAGTCGGCACGGCTTCCGCTTCTATCGTTTTGAGAGCATGAGGCATTGCAGCCACCTTCCTGAGGTCGTGCCGGAGACACAGCGCCAGGCGACCGAGCTATTGACCGCTGATGTACTCTTTATGCCCAGCCATGAACGCATAAAAATGCTAGATGACTCTCAGCGCACCAAGCTCGCCTTTCTATTGCATACGATTTATGGAATTCAGGATATGGCATATGCATTGTTGTGCGAAGTTAGTCAGAAAAAGTCTGAGACATTTTTAGCTAGAGAAGGGTTGTTAGAGTTTTCCGGTTGTGGACGTTCCCTCAGAAACCAGTCATCGGCTGAAGCTGACCTAAAAAGAAGAAAGGTTTTTGTCGTTGGTTTCCCAAAGTCTGGAACTTCGACCATTCAGAAAGCACTGGAAGAAACAGGCTATTCATCTGCTCACTGGAGAGTAAGAGAGGGGTTTGTCGGTGAGTTGATGTACAAGGGGTTAAGTGAAAAAAATGATCCCTGGTATTTTTTGAGTGATTATGATGCAATTGCTCAGTCAGATGTGTGCATGCCAATAAAGGGGTATAGTTACTGGCCAAATCTTGATCTCGATGTGATTGGAAGGCTTCGTGATAAGCACCCTGGTTGTTTGTTTGTTCTCAATTATCGGAATCCGAAAGAAACTGCTTATAGTATAGCGAGATGGGGTGATTTTTTAGATAGGCTTAAATCCTCTAGTGTACCTGGTTTGAGATTTCAGGGGGTGGATGATGTTTCTGATCTAGAGGCATGGGTCGCGCGTCACCATGACAAGGTTCGAGATTTTTTTGAGGGCGATGATAACTTTCTGGAAGTTGATATAGCTGATGAGTCCGCACCTCAGTTGATTGGGGAGGCGCTAGGTCTTGAGCTGGCATGGTGGGGAGTGGTCAATAATAATGCATCTAACAAAAAAAATGCGCTTCCTGACCAACCTCATATGTCTGATTCGGAGCGCCAGTTATTTAGTGGTTGTCTCAGCCAGGCAGAGAATTACTTTGAGTTTGGGGCTGGCGGCTCGACAGTATGGGCTGTCAAGGAAGGGCTTGATGTTAAAGGGGTCGAGAGTGACATCAACTGGGTGAATGCACTTAAAAAGGAGCTTGGTCCTCCTTGCCGAGTCAAAGCGGTGGGTATCGGTCCGACCACGGAGTGGGGGTTCCCGGCTGACGCGAAAGAGAGCCACACTTTCCCTGAATACAGTCGAGCAATATTTCAGCACAGTCAGCCTTTTGACCTTGTTTTGGTAGATGGGCGTTTTCGTGTAGCTTGTACCATGACGGCTATCGAGCATATTGCTAGAAATCCCTGTAATGGGCGTGATGCTTACATATTTATTCATGACTTCTGGAATCGGCCGCACTATCATGTGGTGCTCCAGTTTCTCGACGTCGTGGAGTCGGTAGAGTCGGCAGGTGTGTTCCAGGTCCAGAAAGACGTTGATCTGAATGCTGTCAGAGAAACTTGGAAGCAGTATGCCTGCCAACCGGCATGATTCCTTGACTGCAGGTTGATTATTCATGAAAGGGCTGTTGCGTATGATGTCAGCGGATTAGTGCTATCGGGAGCGGACCAACAAAAGCCGGCATGCCCACCATCGACGTCATCCTCGACCTTTCCCCTGCAGCTTGCCTGGCCCATTACGAGGGCCGGGTGGGCATGGTGCATACCCGCAGCCTTGACGGGCGCAGCGTACAGTTTCCGGCCGAGGCGCTGCGCCGGGTTGTGACGCGGGACGGGGTGCATGGCGTCTTTCGCTTGTATGTCTCGCCCGAGGGTCGCTTCGAGAGGATTCGGCGGCTCTCGGTGCCGCAGGACAGTCGCTGATACGGCGCTTGCGGTGCGGTCTTATCGGGATGTCATGGCGTCGCCCCAGCTTGCCACGAAGTCGGCCGGGGGCTGCGGGCGGCCGAAGTGAAAGCCCTGGGCCTGGTCGCAGCCCAGCCGGGCCAGTTCACGGGCCTGTTTCGGCGTTTCCACCCCTTCGGCGATGGTCTGCATGCCCAGGCTGCGGGCCATGGCGATGATGGTTTCCACGATGGCGCGGTCGTGGGGGCCGTCGAGCATTTCGCGTACGAAGGAAAGATCGATCTTGAGGGTGTCGGCCGCGAAGCGGCGCAGGTAGGCCAGCGAGGAATAGCCGGTGCCGAAGTCGTCGATCGAGAGGGTGTAGCCGGCCTTGCGCAGGGTCTGGGTGATGGCGATGGCCTGTTCGGGGTCCCGCATGACGTCGCTTTCCGTCAGCTCCAGGTCGATGGACGAGGTCGGTGTGTGGCGGGTCAGTTCGGCGATGCGTCGGGCCAGGTCGGGGTCGGTGAATTGCTGGGCCGAGACGTTGATCGACAGCCGGCCCGGTAGGGGGTGGCCGTTGTGTCGCCAGGTAGCCAGTTGGCGAGCGGCCCTTTCGAGCACCCATTCGCCCAGCGGACGAATCAGCCCGCGCTCCTCGGCCAGCGGGATGAACTCCCCGGGGCTGACCCAGCCCCAGTCCTCGTCGTACCAGCGGCATAGCGCCTCGGCCCCCACCAGCTCGCCACTGGCGAGATCGACCTTCGGCTGATAGTACAGCTCGAGCTTGTCCTCACCGAGGGCGAGGTGGAGTCGTTCGGTCATCCGCTGGCGACGCTGGAGGGCCAGGGTCATCGAGGGGGCGAAATGGCAGGTGCCGTCGGCCTGGTGCTTGGCGTGGTAGAGGGCGATGCTGGCGAACTTGAACAGCTCTTCGGGCGTGGCGGCATCCCGCGGATACTGGGCGCTACCGATGCTGACCGAGAGCGTAAAGTGGTGGTGGTCGAGGATGATGGGACGGCTCACGGCCTGGCGCATGCGCTCGAGGCATTCCTTCACTGTAGTCGCCGTGGCCCTGGGGACCAGCAGGGCGAACTCGTCGCCGGAGAGCCGGGCCAGGCGCTCGTGTGGCGCCAGGGCGGACTGCAGCCGCCCGCCGAGGGTCGCGAGCAGGCGGTCGCCGACCTGATGGCCCAGGGTGTCGTTGATTTCCTTGAACCGGCGGATGTCGATCAGCAGCAGTGCCAGTGTGTACTGGTCGCGCTCGGCGGTCTGTCGTTGATGGCTCAGGTCTTCCATGAAGTGAATACGATTGGGGAGGCCGGTGGTGCCATCGGTATAGGCCAGCTGGTGCATGCGTCGGTGGTCGTTGCGACGTTCCAGCTCGGCGGCGGCGCCAGTGGAGAGAATACGCAGCACCGAGGTGGCGAAGGCGTCGGCCTCCAGCGGCTGGCGATACAGCACCATGATGAAGCCGATGGGCTCGCCTCGGGTATTGTCCAGCCGACGGCCGATCCAGGCACAGGTATCCGCCGGGAAGCCCGGCAGCCCGGAGGGGCCTTCGTGCTGGATCATGATCTCCTGCTCGTGGAGCAGCGTCGCGCAGGGCGTGCCGGTCAGGGGCAGGCGGCCAGGTGCCAGGCTTTGCCCATCGGAGAGGGCGCTGATCAGGCTGATCATGGTCTCTTCGGGAGGGGACGGGGCAACGGCTTCCGTCGGAGGCAGCGGTTCCAACAGGGCGACGAGACCGGCATCGGCTTCGAGGGTGCGGGTGAGCGTGTCCACTAGATGATGGAAGTAGTCGTCTCCGGTTTGGCTGGTGACGGTGGAGGCGATCTGCATCACCGCCTCCTGCACGCGCTGGGCTTCGTGCTGCTCGGTAATGTCGGTGATGAAACCTTCCAGGCTGTCGACCTGGTCGTTGGCGTTGAACACCGCCTGGCCCTGTTCCCACATCCAGCGAAGACCGCCGTTGGCGGTCTGCAGGCGATATACGACCTGGAACGGCTCTCGCCGGGCGATGGCCTGCTGCACCATATCGTCGGCGTGCTGTCGGTCATTAGGGTGTATGAGTCGGGCATAGCTGACTTGCCGACTCTGGACAAGATCATCGGGGGAGTAGCCGGTCAGATCGGTGGCCCCCTGACTGACCAGCAGCATGGTCCAGTCCGTGTCGTTGAGGCAGCGGTAGGCCATGCCGGGTAGATGATTGAGTAGGGTGTTCAACCGGCGCTCGCTCTCGCGGGCGTGGCGCTCGCTTTCCTGCAGAGCGCACTCGGCTTCTCGTCGGCCCAGTTCGGCACCGGCCTGGGTCGCGGCGATGCGCAGCAGCTCGTACTCCTGGTCGCTGGGCGCGATGGGGCGGTTGGCGAGGACGGCCAGAAGCCCCAGGTGGGCGCCATCTGTCGTGAACAACGGCAGTCCCAGATAGCTCTCGACCCCGAGCTCCCGCAGCATGCTGTCATGGGGGAAACGGGACTGCACATTGCCGGGGTACAGGCACATTTCGTGGCTGACCACCGTCTCGCAAGGCGTGCCGGCCAAGGCATATTGCACGTTTGCTAGATGCTGCCCCCGGGACCAGATGGCCAGGGTCTGGGCCTTTTCGTCCCGCACTCGAGCGATCAGGACATGGTCGGCCGAGAGAAGCTGGGCCAGCCGCTCCACCAGTGTGTCGAAAAAGTCGTCGGAACCGCTGTGACCAAGCCCTTCGGCGAGTCGCCGGAAGGCCTCCTCGGCAGTGATCCGAGCAGGCATGGATACACTCTCCCAGGTCATTGGTGCTACTCCGGTGCCGTAGTGTTCGGCGTTATATCGAGAGAGTGCGGGTTATGGCGGGTATACGGCAAGCCTTGGGGGCCGGGTGCAAGACAAGTCAGCCAGGGACTCAAGTTGTACAGGTGGCGGCCGATGTATTGCAGCATCGGTCCATTGATCGCGAAAGATGAGAGGCACAAGGATGGTGGAGGATGGCTATGATCGGGTGGAAAGTCCCATGGAGGTCGAGGCATTGCTCGAGGCGCTGATGGCGCCGGGCGGCGCCTCGCTGCAAGTGGAGGACGCGGGCGGGGAGCCGCTACCGGTACTGGTGGAGGATCATCGGCCCGGCGAGGAGTTGCAGCTGGATATCAGCGCCATTCGCGAGATAGCGGGGACGTTGCAGCGCGGTCAGCCATTCCGCCTTTTGGGGCGCAGTCATGGAAAGATGGTGCGGACCTCGACACTGACCATGCAGTCTTGCCAGGACGAAGAGGGACGCCTGGTCTGTCGCAGTGACTATCCGCGCAGTCTTGAAGTCCTGCAGCGTCGTGAGACGTTTCGTGCCCAGTTGCGACTCGGCATGGAAGTTGGTGCGATACTGCGGAATACCGAAGCTGGCGGTCGCTCGATTCAGGGGGATCTCAAGGATCTGTCCCTGGAGGGGTGCCGGCTGGAGTTGCCGTTATCAGCCAGTGGCTTGCTGGGAGAGGGAGCGGTGCCGCTGGAAGTCGAGCTCTGCTTTCCTGATGGTACACGCTACGTCATTAGTCGCGCGTCGTTGCGACACCGAAACGCGGATATGGTGCGTCGCGTAGTTCAGGCGGGCTTCAGGTTCGAGCAGGAAGGTGCTGAGCAGGAGCGCAAGCTGTGGTATTTCGTGCGCGCTATCGAGCAGGAGGCGGCACGCCATGTCGAGGGCGCAGATGCCTCCAGGCAGCCATCACCCTTGTTCCTGGCCTCGGTGACTGCTTCCCCCACGATAGGGCGTCGCAACATGTGCCGTTATGCCACGCCCATGGCAAAGCGGCTGTCGCGTGTCGCCGGCTACCTGGATGCCCAGATTCTCGAACTGCATCAAGGCGGCGAGGTTTCCTCGGTCCAGTTATCGCGGCACGCTGACCTGCTGCTGTTGCTGCATGAAGAGGATCGCGAGGCGTTGCTGTTCGCTACGCACTGTCTGCACGAGGAGGCCCGGCTGGTTCGCCACTGCGTGAGCGTCGCAGTACACCTGCTCGATTTGCTGCAGGAGGTTTCACCGCCGCATGAGTTATGCAAGGCGGTTGTGGCTTCAGCCATGCTGCACGATCTGGGCAAGGCGCTGTTGCCGGCCGACCTCTGGGAGCTGGCCACGCCGAGTACTGAAGATAAACAACGGATGCGCGAGCATGTCGATATTCTCCAGCCTCGCATGCGTCATTGTCATTGGCTGGCCAGCGCGGTGCATACTTCGGTGGTGCAGCGCATCAATGAGCGCTTGGATGGCAATGGGTACCCACAGGGCCTGGGTGGCGAGACGCTGGGAGAACTTGAACGTGCCGCCGCCGTGGTCGATGTCGTGGACGCCATGCGACGCGATCGGGCTGATCGTCCCGCCTGGCGTCTTCAGGAGGTGATAAGCCACCTGCTGACGCATTCCGACGCCTTCGATGCGCGCTGGGTGCGGCGCTATTTTCAGCGTTTCGGTCGCTACCCGATCGGCTCGCTGGTCCGCTTTTCGAGTGACACCCTGGGTTGGGTCCAGGGGCTGGACGACAGCGGTGCGATTGCTCGGGTGCAACTCACCGATACGGCCGGACCGCCCACGGAAGAAATGGGCAAGGTCATTCAGGGCGATGTGAGCCAGCGTCTGGGAGAGGTGGTCGAGGAAGTCGTGGTAAACGGCTGAGCATATTCCTAAAGTTCCGGGGGGCCTGGCCGATAAACGAGAAAATAGCCCATTCGGCAAGGCCTGCTCGCGATATCTTCACGCTTGGCGTTTGCCAGACTGCGGGCAGTTTGAACAAGCCTTGAGGACCGTAAGGTTTTGGGACGGTTTTACCGATCGAAGGAGTCAATGGCCATGGCAGCTATGCAAGGGGCGGGAGCCTACGCGAAGGTCGGGGTGGAGAGTGGCGTGATGTCCGCCAGCCCGCATCAGTTGATCGTAATGCTGTTCGATGGTGCGTGTACCGCCATTCGGGCGGCGCGTATCCACATGGAAGCTGGCCATATCGCCGAGAAGGGCAAGTCGATTTCCAAGGCGCTGGACATCGTCAACAATGGCTTGCTGGCGGCCCTGGACGGTGAGCGTGGTGGTGAGGTGGCGGGTAATCTGGCGTCGCTCTACGAGTACATTGCCCGTCGCCTGTTGGCGGCCAATGCCCAAAATGACGTCGGGGCTCTGGACGAAGCAGAGCGCCTGCTGGATGACATCGCCTCGGCCTGGCGGGACATCGAGTCTCAGGCTGCAGGAGCTTGAGCATGAGTCAGTTTCTCGATGAAGCGCCAGCCTCGAGCGCAGCCGTGCTCGATGTTTACACCAGCCTGCTGACACGCAGCGAAAGCATGCTGGAAGCTGCCCTGGCGGCCGACTGGGAAAACCTGGTCGCTCAGGAAACCGAATACGTGCAGGAGGTGGAGCGGTTGCCGACGCTCGACGCCAATGTCGTGTTGGATGAAGAGGCCCGGCGGCACAAGGCGGAGCTGCTGGAACGCATCCTCGAGAACGATATGGAAATACGCCGCCATCTCATCCAGCGTCGCGATGAGCTGGGTGAGCTGATTGGTGTCTCCCGGCGCAAGCGCGACCTGCAGCGTACCTACGGGGGTGGCGCCCGGCCCGGCGTCATCGATGCCGGGTCGCGCTTCGGGACGGATTCGTCGTGAGCGGGATCACCCCGCTGCTGGACACGCTGCTGCACCAGGTGCTGGGCAAGCGCGCCGATGTGCCGCCACCCCGCGACCTGAATCAACCGGTCAAGCCGGTTGCCCCCGGCGATGCGCCACGCGCCCTGCACAGCGATTCGCGACTCGACGCTCGTGCGCCGCCGGAGCGTGCAGCGCCCAGCACGCCGGAGGCACCACGTACCTCCGGGCCAATAACGGGACCGGATGCCGCGACCTCCGCCTCGACCCATACTCATTTCAGTGCCACGGCACGGGCCATCGCCGATCTATTGCTGCGTTTCCCCGCTCCCACCTCGGTGGTGACTCCTGCCGCCCCCCTGATGAGCGCCGATCAGTCGATCTCGCCCTCCCAGCTGGCGCAACGCCTCGAGGGCAGCGTGCGAGACAGCGGCCTCTTCTACGAGTCACACCTGGCTCGCTGGTTCGCGGGAGGGCTGTCGCGTCAGCAACTCGAGCGTGAGCCCCAGATGTGGCGAACCTTGACCTTTACTCCTGGGCAGGTATCGCCGTCACAAGCTGGCGCTGGGCCCATGGCGGGTGCCGCGGCGATCTCCGGAGAAGCTGGATCTTCAGCCACGGAGGTGACGCGTTCGTCGGCGGTCAACGCCATGGCCGGGCGCGAACCGGTCCATGAGCACTTGCAGGGTTTGGTCCGCCATCAACTGGAGATGCTTGCATCGCCGACGTTGCGTTGGGAAGGCGATGTCTGGAGTGGGCTGTTCATGGCGTTGGCGGTGCATTTGCCCCCCGAGGGAAGGGAGCATCGACGCGAGGGCGGCGAGTCAGCCTCGAGTGATCATGATGATGAAGAAGGGTCCTTCCGCTCCGAGCTGACCCTGAAAATCGAGGGTCTGGGAGACATGCGGGTGGCCCTGCGAATGGGGGCGACGACACTGGGTGTCACCCTGCAGGTGCGTGATGCGACGATCCTCTCGAACCTGGGGACGGAGCTTGAGACGCTGCGCCAGCGGCTGGAGCACCATGGCTTCGAGCATGTGCAGTTGCGCCTGGAAAACTGGGGGGAGGAAGAGGAATGACCGACGAGGACGCACGTCGACGGGCTGTGGCGCTGGCCTATGGCGATGATGACGCTGCGCCAAGGGTCGTGGCGCGTGGTTATGGCGAGCTGGCCGAGCGTATCGTCGAGGAGGCGCGACGTCAGGGCGTCCATGTCCACGACTCCCCAGCGCTGGTGGGTCTGTTGATGCAGCTCGACCTGGATGAAGAAATTCCGCCCAGGCTGTATCGGGTCATCGCCGAACTGCTGGTCTGGCTGCACGAAAGGTCCGCTGATGAGCGTTGAATGATGTTGGTTCGGGGTTCTTGATTACCTTTATTGCGTCCCTGCTGCTTTGTCATAGTTTGGTCTTAATCATGTGATTTCATGGAATTTTTCACCGCAAGGGTTGACACGTGACTGCCCCGGGTTGTGACCGTTGGTGGCGCCATGTTGCATCCGCTGGCGAATTATAGACAATGTTGAACAAATGAAAAAAGATGGCCGTATGCTGTGCGTTGCGTGAGATGAAAGTCTTTCGGAACGCAGGGCGGAATCGGCCATCCCGAATAAATAACGCATTAAAAGCAGGGAATTATGAAATCCAACGAATACCTGGATGAGATTCGTGAAATGAATCTTGCCTATCTCCTGTTGGCGCAGCGTCTGCTGAATGCTGACCGGGAAGAGGCCATGTTTCGGCTCAAGGTCGATGATGTCATGGCAGACTTTCTTGCCTCATTGGGTGCCCAGCAGCTCTCGAAATTGGCGAATACCAACCAGTTGTTGTGCTGTCTCGGTCATGCAGGCGTCGAACCCCTGCGTCAGGTGGTCGATAACCCCAGAGAGCAGGGGTTATCCCACTTTCATTCTTCATTGTTGATGGCGTCCCGGCCTCTGTCGACAGAGGAGGGGGACAGCCGTGTCGAATAAGAGCCTTCTGGATGAATGGCGACAGGTCCGCCTTGCTATTGACCTGATCGAACTGGGGGCCCGATTGCAGGTGCTCGAAACCGAAACCGACCTCAGCCGCGCCCGGCTCATTCGGCTTTTCAAGGAAGTGCGCGGGATGTCCCCTCCCAAGGGTATGCTGCCCTTTTCCACGGACTGGTTCATCACCTGGATGCCCAACATCCACGCTTCATTGTTCTACAACATCTATCTGCGGTTGCGCGAGGATCATGGCTGTTCGCGCATGGAGGGCTTCATCAAGGCCTACCGCCTTTATCTGGAACAGGTGGCGATCGATGACGCCGATGCCGTGCTGGGGTTGACCCGGGCCTGGACTCTGGTGCGCTTCTTCGAAAGCGAGCAATTGCAGCTTTCCGGTTGCACGCGCTGCCATGGACGTTTCGTGGCCCATGCCCACAGTCCGAGTCACGACTACCTCTGCGGTATCTGTCAGCCTCCCTCACGGGCCGGCAAGACACGCAAGCGACGCGAGCAGGCCAACGCGGAACGGCGCATGCAGCCAGGCCTGGACGCCACGAGCCAGGCTTGAATGCCGGGCGGCGCCCCTGCCGAGGGGCGCCGCAGTTTTTTGTGCCACACCCTCAAGTTTTGCCACGCCGACGCCGATAACCAAGACAGTTACGTCATTCACGTTCCTGCTAAGGATGTCGGCCGTGCTGATCCCCATAGGTTATTTGATCGTCCTGCTCTCCGTTTTCGGCGGCTTTGTACTGGCCGGTGGCAGTCTCGGGCCACTGTTCCAGCCCACGGAGCTTCTGATGATCGGCGGTGCGGGGGTAGGGGCTTTCGTGGCTGCCAACAACGGCAAGGCTCTCAAGGCCACGTTCCGCATCATTCCCCGGCTGCGTCGTTCCAAGAAGTACGACAAGGCGATGTACCTGGAGCTGATGACGCTGCAGTACAAGATCCTGACCAAGGTACGCCGCGACGGCATGCTCGGCATCGAGCGTGATATCGACGACCCTCAGGAAAGCGCACTGTTCAACGATCATCCCAAGGTCCTGGCCGACCCCATGATCATGACCTTTCTGACCGACTATCTGCGTCTGATGGTCAGCGGCAGCATGGACCCCATGGAGCTCGATGAACTGATGCTTCACGAGATCGAGGCCTTCGAGCAGGAAGTCCATATCCCGATCGATGCCATCGGACGCATCGGCGATGCCATGCCGGCTTTCGGCATCGTCGCAGCGGTGATGGGGGTGGTGAAGGCTCTCAGTACTGCGGCCGCTGGCCCCGAACAGATGGGCCAGATGATCGCCCACGCTCTGGTCGGCACCTTCCTCGGAATACTCCTCGGCTACGGCTTCATCATGCCCCTGGCGAGTCGTATCGAGCGCCAGGCCAAGGAAGCCGAGAAGATGCTGCAGTGCATTCGGGTCACCCTGCTGGCGAGCCTGCATGGTTATGCCCCGCAGTTGGCCGTGGAGTTCGGTCGCAAGGCGCTGCATACAGCTGAGCGCCCGAGCTTCACAGAGATGGAAGAGTATGTGCGACAAGCCAAGCCGGTGGCGGGGAGTGCATGAGTCAGGGCGACAACAGACGACCGATCATCATTCGGCGCAAGCGAGTCGTTCATCGCCATCATGGCGGTAGTTGGAAGATTGCCCTGGCGGACTTCATGACGGCGTTGATGGCCCTGTTCCTGGTCATGTGGATCCTGTCGACGGCCAGCCGCCAGGAGCGCGAGGGCGTGGCCGAGTATTTCAGTACGCCCCTGGTCACCGCCATCGCCGGCGGCGACAGCGCCTCGATGAGCGAAAACGTCATTCCCGGCGGCGGGCCAGATCCCGTCTATACCGAGGGCGAGCGCGCACGGATCGACATGCGCCAGCGTTCGCGTCCCAGCGAGCAGCAGCGTCGGGCCTTCCGCGATCTGCAACGGCGCATCGAGAGGGCCATCGAGGCCGACCCGGATCTCAGGCAGCTCCGCGACCAGTTGCGTTTCGACATGACGCCGGAAGGGCTGCGCATCCAGCTGGTGGATTCCGAACAGCGTCCCATGTTCGAGCTCGGCAGTGATCAGGTCGCGACCTATATGCGCGACCTGCTGCGCCTGATGGCGCCCATGCTCAACGAGTTGCCCAACGACCTCAGCATCAGCGGCCACACCGACAGCCTGGCCTACCTGAACGGGTATCAGGGTTACGGCAACTGGGAGCTTTCCTCGGCGCGTGCCAATGCGTCACGGCGCGAGCTGGTCGCCGGGGGGCTGGATCCGGCCAAGCTACTGCGGGTCGCCGGTTTCGCCGATCAGGTGGTGATGCCGGATACCGAGCCGAGCGATCCGATCAACCGACGCATTGAGCTGCTGATCCTGTTCGAGGAGGTGGCCGAGCGCATCCGCGCGCCGGGGCAGCTGGATGGCCTGGGTGTACCCTCGCCCATCCGTAAAGACTCCTCGGGTGCGTCGACACCGCTGGAGGGTCTCAACGAGAGCCTGCGTGAGACGTTCGGCAAACCGCCCGAATCATGACGGACCGTCAACATCCAGGCTGGAGAGACGCGCATGGATATCACCGACTTCTACGACACCTTCTTCGAGGAAGCCGAAGAACTGCTGGCCGACATGGAGCGCCACCTGCTGGCAATCGATGTCGACGACCCGGATGTCGAGCAGCTCGACGCCATCTTCCGGGCGGCACACTCGATCAAGGGTGGTGCCGGTACCTTCGGTTTCGATGTGCTGCAACAGACCACGCATCTGTTCGAAAACCTGCTGGATCATGCCCGGCGCGGCGAGCTGATGCTGCGCCGGGACATCGTCGATACCTTTCTGGAAACCAAGGACATGCTCCACGACCAGCTGGACGCCTACCGTGGCGATGACGTGCCCGACCGAGCCGCTTTCGAGCGCATTTGCCGGACCCTGCAACAACTGGCGATGGAAGAGATCGGTCAGGCACTCGATGATGCCGACGGCATGTCGTCCGATCCCGAACCCCCGGTGCCGGAGACCGAGACAGCGACCGCGGATGGACCATCATCGGCGTCTGACTCTGTAGCGGAACCGGAGCAGGCGTCGGACGATGGTTGGCTGGTGGTCTCCCTGCTCGGGGTCGGCGACAAGGATCGCGATCTGCTGGTGGAGGAACTCGAGCAGCTGGGCGAAATTCAGGCCCGGGAGGGCGATACGGACTGCTACCGGGTGACCCTCGAGACCGGAGTGGGGCGCGAGGACATCGAGGCGGTGATGTGTTTCATCGTCGAACCCGAACAGCTTCGTGTCGAAGCGGCTTCCGCGCCCTCGGCGGACGAGGCCGCCACGACAGAAGAGAAGGCGGCGGATGAGAAGTTGACGGAAGCGAAGGTGGCCGAAGGATCGGTCGCCGCAAAGCCGGAATCCGCATCCGGTGAGTCGAACGCCAACGAGGCAGCGCCGTCTTCGCTCGACACCGCCAACCAGTCCGAAGCCTCCGGGGCGCCTGGAGGGTCCGGCACGTCCAGACCATCGAGCAAGCCGCAGAAAAAAACCGCCAAGAGTGGCGGGGAGACTTCCTCGATACGCGTGTCCGTGGACAAGGTCGATCAGATCATCAACCTGGTCGGCGAGCTGATCATCACTCAGTCCATGCTCGACCAGACCGTCAGCGAGCTGGAAGACCTCAATCACACCGGGCTTAACAATGGCCTCAACCTGCTGCGGCGCAATGCCCGGGATCTGCAGGAAGCGGTGATGTCGGTGCGCATGGTGCCGATGGACTATGTCTTCAGTCGCTATCCGCGCCTGGTGCGCGATCTGGCCGGCAAGCTGGACAAGGACGTGGAGCTCGTTACCGAGGGTGAGTCCACCGAACTCGACAAGAGCCTGACCGAGCGCATCATCGACCCGCTTACCCACCTGGTACGCAACAGCCTGGATCACGGCCTCGAGTCACCGGAAGCACGCGAGGCAGCCGGCAAGTCGCGTACCGGTCGACTGACCCTGTCGGCCCAGCACCAGGGTGGGAACATCCTGATCGAAGTGATCGACGACGGTGCCGGCCTGGATCGGGACAGGATCCTGGCCAAGGCACGCAACAATGATCTGCCGGTCAGCGACAGCATGAGCGACGACGAGGTCTGGCAACTGATCTTCGCCCCCGGCTTTTCCACAGCCCAGGAAGTCAGCGATGTATCCGGACGTGGCGTCGGCATGGATGTGGTCAAGCGCAACATCCAGAACATGGGCGGCCACGTCGAGATCGCGTCGGTGACCGGTGAAGGTACTACCACCCGTATCGTGCTGCCACTGACCCTGGCCATCCTCGACGGCATGTCGATCAAGGTCGGTGACGAGGTTTTCATCCTGCCGCTGTCGGCGGTGCTCGAGTCGCTGCAGCCTGATAAGCGCGATCTCTATGCCATGGCCGGCGACGACGTGGTGCTCAAGGTGCGCGACGAATACCTGCCGGTGGTGCCTGTCCACGACGCCTTCGATGTGGCCGGTGCGCGTACCGAGCTCGACGAGACCATCGCCGTGATCGTCCAGGGCGAGGGTCGTCGCTACGCCCTGCTGGTCGATGACCTGATCGGCCAGCAGCAGGTGGTGGTGAAGAACCTGGAGACCAACTACCGCAAGGTGCCAGGCGTGTCGGCGGCCACCATCCTCGGTGATGGCAGTGTGGCCCTGATCCTCGACATCGCCGATCTGCACCGTCTCAACCGCACCAAGAAGGAGGCGCGTCGCGGCCAGCATCCCGGCGACGTGCCGACTGCCCATCCCAAGGAGGTAGAGCCGTCATGAGTACCCCGAACACCAATGCTGCCCTGGCCGCCACCGAGGAGCAGAACCGAGAGTTTCTGGTCTTCTCGCTGGGCGACGAAGAGTACGGCATCGATATCCTCAAGGTGCAGGAAATCCGTGGCTACGAGAATGTCACCCGCATCGCCAATGCACCCGATTTCATCAAGGGCGTGACCAACCTGCGCGGCGTGATCGTTCCGATCGTCGATCTGCGCATCAAGTTTCGTCTGGAGAAGGTGGAATACGGTGGTCAGACCGTGGTCATCGTGCTCAATGTCGGTGACCGGATCGTCGGCATCGTGGTCGACGGTGTCTCCGATGTCATGACCCTCTCCCCCGAGCAGATCAAGCCGGCACCAGAGTTCGGCGTCACCCTCTCGTCCGATTTCCTGAGCGGTCTCGGCAGCCTGGAAGACCGCATGCTGGTGCTGGTCGATATCGACAAGTTGCTGACCAGCGATGAGATGGCACTGGTGGACTCCGTCGGCGAGTGATCGCCGGCCGATAACGACAAGATTTGCGTGGGGGAGCTATGCGCCGACTGACAACGACACAAAAACTGTGGGCCTGCCTGGGACTCATCTGGCTGGCCATGCTGCTGATGGTGGGCTGGGGTGCCTGGGAGAACCGAGAGACCAGGCTCGATGAGCGTCGGGCGAGTCTGGAGGTCTACATCGACCTGGCCATGGCGGTGGTCGAAGAGCAGGCCGCGCGGGCCGAAACTGGCGATATCAACACCGAGCTGGCCAAACAGCGTGCTGCCGAGATCATCAAGGACATGAGCTACGACGAGGGACGCGGCTATTTCTATGTCTTCAACGATGATCTGGCACTACTCAGTCACCCGCGCCTGCCGGAGGGAACTTCCGTCGCCGACTTCCAGAACGTCGAGGAGCGATACCTGTTCCGGGAGTTCCTCGAGGATGTCGCCGAGGGCGATGGTTTCGTCGACTATCTCTGGGTCCATGAGGAGGGCAGCGAGCCGGCGCCGAAATCTTCCTACCACGCGCGCTTCGATGACTGGGGCTGGACCATCGGCACTGGGGTCTACATCGACGACATCAATGCCGCCTTCATTGCCTCACTGAGCCGCAGTTTACTGGCGTTGCTGGTCATCGGTGTGCCGGTCAGCCTGGCGATGGTGCTGGTGATCCGTGGCATCACGCGAGGATTGGGGGGCGATCCCCGTTACGCCGTGGATGTGGCTCGTTCCATCGCCGATGGCGACCTCTCCCGAGAGGTACGGTTGCGCAAGGGCGATCAGGGCAGCCTGCTATTCGATATCGAGCGCATGCGTCGTGCCCTGGGCAGCACCATCGGGGACATCCGCCGGGATGTCGACGGCGTCGGTGGCGTGGTCGACGAGCTTGATGCCGGCAACGACGAGCTTGCCACCCGCACCGAGCAGCAGGCCTCGGCGCTGAGCGAGACGGCCTCGAGCATGGAAGAGCTGACCACCACGGTGCGCCACAACGCCGAGCATGCCGAGCAGGCCCGCACGTTGTCCGGCGAGACCGCCTCGAACGCGGCGCATGGTCGGTCGGCGATGGAAGAGGTGGTGGCCGCGATCAACGAGATCAACGACAGCGCCACCCAGATGAACGGCATTGTCGACACCATCGATTCCATCGCCTTCCAGACCAACATTCTGGCGCTCAACGCCTCGGTGGAGGCGGCCCGTGCTGGCGAACACGGGCGCGGCTTCGCCGTGGTGGCCGAGGAGGTTCGCCAGCTCGCCAGTCGCTCGGCATCGGCAACCCGCGAGATCAAGACATTGATCGAGCGCTCCGATGGCAAGGTCATCGAGGGTACCCGGCGGGTCAAGGAGGCCGACGAGATCATCGCCGGCATCGCCGCCGACATCCAGCAGCTCACTGCCCTGGTCGGCGAGATCTCGACCGCCACCCAGGAGCAGAGTCAGGGCATCGAGCAGGTCGGCGAAGCGGTTACTCAGATGGATCAGATGACGCAGCAGAACGCCGGTCTGGTGCAAGGGCATACCGATGCGTCACGGCGGCTGGTGGAGCGCAGCCAGCACCTGCGCGAAAGAGTGGCGCGCTTCCGGATCGCTGCCGAACGGGAAGTAAACGATGCCGCGAAGGCTGAAATTGCCTCGAATCGTACCAGCAAAGCCGAGATTGGCTGAAGAGTGGGTCGGGTGACACAAGGCCCTTGGAACAACCGGGCGGCGATGAATCGCCCGATGACAGGAGAGAGTCGTGAAACTTCTCGATAACATGAGCGTTCGGGTCAGCTGGAGCCTGGTGTTGGCGGTGTTCGCTGCACTGGTGGTGGTGTTGAGCGCGCTTGGTCTCTACACCGTGCGTTACAGCGAGGATTCGCTGCGAACGCTCAATGAGGTCAATGTCGATCAACAGTCGACACTCAACCGTGCCAACTCGCAGATGTTGTTCGCCCAGATGGAACTGCGCAACCTCCAGGCGCGTCTGGCGCAAGCTGTCTGGCCGGAGGAGCGTGAAACCGTGCAGGCCGATGCCGCGGCGCTGACCGAGACTTTCGATGAGGTCGAGTCGAGCTTTCAGGAGTTTCTGGCGCTGCCTCGCCAGGAGGGTCAACAGCCGCGTATCGAGGCGATCAAGGAGAGCTTCGAGGCGCTGATGAGTGAGGGGCTGCGTCCCCAGCAACAGGCTCTGGAAGATGGTAGCGCCCAGGCCTTCACGGACCTGCTGCCTGATGTCGAGCAGCTCACACGGCAATTCTATGACGACGCTGTTGTTTTCTTCTCCTCTGCCGAGAAGAAGGGCGCCGCCCTCTACAGCAACTTCTTTGACCTGGTACAGCTGCTGGAAGTCGCTATGGTGGCTGTGCTGGTGATCGCCGTGCTGACCATCATCCTGGTGTTGTGGGGCGTGACCGCCAATGTCGTGCGTCCGCTCGGCCGACTGGTTGGCTACTTCGAGCGGATGGAGCAAGGCGACCTGTCCCAGGACATTCCGACGCGAGGCAACAACGAGATCGGTCGTCTGTACAGCTCGCTCGCTCAGATGCAGGCCGGCCTGGCTCGGACGGTAGGCACGGTGCGGGCCAGCAGCGAGTCGATCCACCAGGGCACCCAGAGCATCGCCAGCGGTAACAACGACCTCTCGTCGCGCACCGAGCAGCAGGCCGCCTCCCTGGAAGAGACGGCTTCGAGCATTGAAGAGTTGTCCTCCACGGTGGGGCAGAACGCCGAGAACGCCCAGCAGGCCAGCCAGTTGGCCACCGAGGCATCGCGTACCGCCGAGCAGGGCGGACAGGTGGTGGGCGAGGTCGTCTCGAACATGCACGAGATCAGTCGTGGCTCCCACCGCGTCGCCGAGATCATCGGGACCATCGACTCCATCGCCTTCCAGACCAATATCCTGGCGCTCAATGCCTCGGTAGAAGCGGCCCGCGCCGGCGAGCACGGCCGTGGCTTCGCCGTGGTGGCCCAGGAGGTGCGCAACCTGGCCAGCCGTTCGGCCTCCGCCGCCAGCGAGATTCGAGAACTCATCGAAGCCTCTGTCAAGCAGGTGGACGCCGGTACCGGCAATGCTGACCAGGCCGGCCGGACGATGGCCGAAGTCGTCCAGTCCGTCCAGCGAGTCAGCGACATCATGGACGAGATCGCCGCTGCCTCCACCGAGCAGAGCAACGGTATTTCGCAGGTCAACGAGGCTGTGACGCAGATGGATCAGGTAACCCAGCAGAATGCCGAGCTGGTCCAGCAGGCAGCCAGCGGGGCGACCCAACTGGAGGCCGAGAGTGGGCGCCTGCGTGAGGCGACCCAGCGTTTTCGTCTGAGGGAGGACGCCGGACCGGGACGCACGGAATCCCAGTCGGCCGACGGTGATGATACCAGCGACCTGGCGCGATGGATGCCGGCCCTGATGCCAGCGGATCGCAAGCAGGCTGGCAAGAAGCCCGACGCCTTGAACCAGGCCCAGGATACGGGCCGCGACGAGGATTGGGAATCTTTCTGAATAGCAGGATGCGCCGGCCATCGCGCCGGCGTCGATCGATAACAATACCATCGCTAGCGGCCTTGAGCCGTCGTGGGGAGACCATATGCGCAACAACCAACCCGTTACGCAACGCGAGTATGCCCTGCAGGACGATCATTTCCTGATCTCCCGCACCGATCTCAAGGGGCGCATCACCTATGCCAATCCGGCCTTTGTGGAGGTGAGTGGCTTCGAGCACGATGAACTGATCGGCTCGCCGCACAACCTGGTGCGTCATCCCGACATGCCGCAGGCTGCCTTCGAGGATCTGTGGCACACCCTGGAGGCCGGTCGCCGCTGGCGCGGCGTGATCAAGAACCGTCGCAAGGACGGCGATCACTATTGGGTTAATTCCAGCGTCTCGCCGATCCTCGAGGATGGCAAGGTCGTGGGTTTCGTGTCGATGCGTACCAAACCCTCCCAAGCCGAGGTGGAGCGCGCCGAGTCGGTCTATGCGCGGATGAACGAAGGACGCGCGACGCGCTATTCGCTCGATCACGGCCAACTCAAGCGCAGGGGGCTGAGCGGTTGGCTGGGGCGTCTCAATGTGCGCAGCATGCGCGCCAAGGTCATTGCGATGATCCTGGTGGCCGGTTTGCTGCTGCTGGCCAGCGGCGGGATCGGCATGCTGGGGCTGGAACGTGCCGATACACGTCTGCAGGCGCTGGATCGAGATGGTCTCCAGGACGTGGCACGTCTGCAGCAGATCGACCAGTTGGTAACCCGCAGCCATCAGATGCTGACCAGCAGAGCCCCGGTGGAACTGCTCGAGAATCGTGATTCGCTGATCGAGCGGCTCGAGGACATTGAATCCTCGCTGAATTCGCTTTGGTCGACCTATCGTGATCGCGACCTCAATCAGGGCGAGCAGTCCGACGCCTTCGGTGAAGACCTGAGTGCCTACATCACTGACGGGATGGATTTCGCCCTGGGGCTGCTGGGCAGTGAGGAGAATTTCCAGGTCTTCGCTGACCTGCCGTCCCACGCCGAGAAGATGCGCGACTGGGGACGAGAGATGTCAGGCCAGATCAACACCTTGATCGAAGGCAAGCGCGAGGCCGCCGCCACCCTGGCCGCCCAGGCGCGGCAGGCCCAGCAGCGCATGTTGATGGTCCTGGCGGGAACCCTGGCGGTCGGCCTGTTGCTGCTCTGCGTACTGGGTGGATTGATCCTGCGTTCCCTGCTGCGGCCGTTGCGTGATGCCGAAGCTTTCACCCTGCAGGTCGCCTCGGGGAATCTGGCCGCGGAGTCACCGAAGCGTCAGCGCGATGAACTCGGTCGCCTGCTGGACGCGCTGGGCCTGATGCGCAAGAGCTTGGGTAGCATCGTCGCTGATGTAAATGCCGGGATCGAGCGGGTCGCCCCCGCCGCTCGCGACATCGCCACCGGCAACGAGGAGCTGTCGGCGCGCACCGAGCAGCAGGCTGCTTCGCTGCAGCAGACTGCCTCCAGCATGGAAGAGATGACCACCACGGTGGGCCACAACGCCGACAATGCTGGCCAGGCCAGTGGCCTGGCTGCGGATAATGCCTCGCGTACGCGCGAGTCCGGCGAACTGATGCAACAGCTGGTGACGACCATGGGCGAGATCACCGATGGATCGCGCAAGATGACCGAGATCATCGATGTCATCGACAGCATTGCCTTCCAGACCAATATCCTGGCACTCAATGCCTCCGTCGAGGCAGCGCGTGCCGGCGAGCAAGGGCGCGGTTTTGCGGTGGTCGCCGGCGAAGTGCGGAACCTGGCTGGCCGCTCTGCCTCGGCGGCTCAGGAGATCAAGGCGCTGATCGATGGTTCCGCCCAGCAAGTGGAAGGGGGCGCGGAATTGGTGAAACGGGCCGAAGCCTCGCTGGGCGAGGTAATGGAAGCCTCGACCCGGGTCAACGACATCATGGGGGAAATCACTGCCGCGTCCGAGGAACAGAAGAACGGTATCGGCCAGATCAATCAGGCCGTCGTGGAGATGGACCAGGTGACCCAGCGCAATGCTGCTCGGGTGCAGGCCTCGGCCCAGGCATCCGCCGAGCTTGACCGTCAGGCCAAGAGCCTGACGCATGCCGCTTCGGCTTTTCGGCTGCGCGGTGCGGGCATGGAGACGATTCCGTCGCGCACCCAGTCCCAGGCGCCGTCCGCCACCGAGACCCCCTCGGCACCCTCGGGTGAGCAGAAGGAAACGCCACGCCATGAGCGCCAGGCGTCACCCGCGACGACCGAGGAGTGGGAATCGTTTTGACCCTGTCCCGTGAAGCGTCCACCCCCGACTTCGGGGAGTGGGCGGGAGTCGAGCGTGACCTCGAGCTGACCGATGCGGATTTCTCACGGATTCGGCACCTGATCTATCAGCGTGCCGGTATCGTGCTGGCCGAGCATAAGCGGGAAATGGTCTACAGTCGCCTGGCCAAGCGGTTGCGTCAGCACGGTCTGATACGATTTGCCGATTACCTGTCACGCCTCGAGCGGCAGGCGGATTCTTCCGAGTGGGAGGCTTTCACTAATGCCTTGACCACCAACCTCACCGCTTTCTTTCGCGAAGCCCATCATTTCCCGTTGTTGGCACAACATGCGCAGAAGCAAGGCGGGACACTGCGCGTCTGGAGCGCAGCAGCCTCCACCGGCGAAGAACCCTACTCGATAGCCATGGCGCTGGACGAGGCTCTCGACGGACGCACCCGGAACGTCGAGGTGCTGGCTTCCGATATCGACACCGAAGCCTTAAGGCGTGCCGATGCCGGCGTCTATGCCCTGGACCAGGTTCGCAAGCTCGATGATGCACGGGTCAAGCGTTATTTCCAGCGAGGACGTGGGCAACATGAGGGACTGGCGAGGATCCGGCCGGAGTTGAGGGCGATGGTGCGTTTTCTACCGCTCAATCTGCTGGCGCCTTCCTGGCCCGTCGAGGGGTCTTTTGATGCGATCTTCTGTCGCAACGTGATGATCTACTTCGACAAGCCGACCCAGGCTCGGATCCTCGAGCGTTTCGCGCCCCTGCTCAAGCCAGACGGCCTGCTGTTCGCCGGACACTCGGAAAACTTTTCCTATATCACCGAGACTTTCCGGCTACGTGGCCAGACCGTCTATGTCCGCCGCCCGCGCTCATGATGGGTCCTAAAGTCAGACGGATGCTGGCCGATATCTCGGGTATGACTGGTGGCGTCGACAGGGACGCGTCGGTCACCCAGTGAAGGAGAGACTCTTGAATGCACCCCGGATCAAGGTGCTGTGCGTCGATGATTCGGCGCTGATACGCGACCTGCTGAGCGAGATCATCAACGAGCAACCCGATATGGAGGTGGTGGCCACGGCTCCCGACCCTCTGGTGGCACGGGATTTGATCAAGCAATACAACCCCGATGTGTTGACCCTGGACGTCGAGATGCCGCGCATGGACGGCCTGGACTTCCTCGAGCGGTTGATGCGTCTGCGCCCCATGCCGGTGCTGATGGTCTCCTCGCTGACCCAGGCCGGCTCGGAAGTCACCCTGCGGGCGCTGGAGCTGGGCGCCCTGGACTTCGTGGCCAAGCCTTCGCTCGGTATTCGCAGCGGCATGAAGGCCTATGCCGAGGAGATCACCGAGAAGTTGCGTGCGGCAGCACGTTCTCGGCCGAAGCGCGCGCGCAAGCGAGATACCCCGGTGCCCCGGGCGCTGGAAGCGCCCATGGTGTCGAGCGAGAAGCTGGTCATCATTGGCGCCTCTACCGGAGGAACCGAGGCCATACGCAGTGTGCTGGAGCCCATGCCGGCCAATGGGCCGGCGATCTTGATCACTCAGCACATGCCAGGTGGTTTCACGCGGTCCTTTGCCGAGCGGCTGGACCGCATCTGTCGGATCGCGGTCAAGGAGGCGCGAGATGGCGAGCGCATCCTGCCGGGACATGCCTATGTCGCGCCCGGCGATGCCCACCTGAAGCTGGTGCGCAATGGCGCCAACTATGTGGTGCGCCTGGATGGCGGACCGCCGGTCAATCGTCATCGACCCTCGGTGGATGTGCTGTTTTGCTCGGCGGCGGACCAGGCGGGACGCAACGCCATCGGCGTTTTACTCACGGGCATGGGGAAGGATGGAGCCGCCGGGTTGCTGGAAATGCGCAGGGCGGGAGCCGCCACTCTGGCCCAGGACGAAGCCAGCTGCGTGGTTTTCGGCATGCCGCGCGAGGCCATTGCCCTCGATGCTGCCGAGGAAGTGGTCGGCCTCGACGACATGGCCGCTCGGTTGCTCAAGCGGGTCGCTGCTTCTGGCCGGAGCCAGAGAGTGTAGTCACTGTTCGGATAATGCTGGAAGGGTCGGTATGGCCGGCCACTTGCCATGATACCTACTGAGATAGAGGACCCCCGATGGCGGACAAGAACATGAGCATCCTGGTGGTGGATGATTTTCCGACCATGCGGCGCATCGTGCGCAGCCTGCTCAAGGAACTCGACTTCACCAACGTGGAGGAGGCCGAAGACGGTCAGGATGCCCTGAACAAGCTTCGAACGGGTAACTTCGAGTTCGTGGTCTCTGACTGGAACATGCCCAACCTCGACGGTCTGGAGATGCTCAAGCAGATTCGCGAGGAAGAATCGCTCAAGGAGCTTCCGGTGCTGATGGTCACGGCTGAAGCAAAGAAGGAGAACATCATCGCGGCGGCCCAGGCTGGTGCCAGCGGCTATGTGGTCAAACCCTTCACCGCGGCGACCCTGGAAGAAAAGCTCAACAAGATTTTTGAAAAGTTGGGCATGTGACACCGCGTCGGGCTCCGGCCCCGACTACCAGGAGAGGCGATGATGAGCACGGAGAATCAATCCGAAAACCCTCAGGCCAATGGTGACGAACTGGTGCTGCGGATTGGCCACTTGACCCGTATGTTGCGTGACAGCATGCGGGAACTGGGGCTGGACAAGGAGATCGAGCGCGCGGCAGAGGCGATTCCTGATGCCCGCGATCGGCTGAGTTACGTGGCGGACATGACCGAACAGGCGGCGGAACGTGCCCTCAATGCCATCGATCGCGCCCAGCCGATGCAGGATCGGTTGAGCGACCAGGCCCGGCAGCTCGATGCGCGCTGGGCCGAGTGGTTTGCCGAGCCCAAGGAGCTCGATGAGGCGCGCGAGCTGGTCCGCGACACCCGGTCCTACCTGGGCGAAGTGCCTGACATGACACAGGCTACCGGCAAGGAACTGCTCGAGATCATGATGGCGCAGGACTTCCAGGACCTGACTGGCCAGGTGATCAAGAAGATGATGGACGTGATCCGCGAGATCGAACACCAGCTGGTTCAGGTCCTGATCGACAGCGTGCCCCGGGGGGAAGCCAGAGACGATATGCAGCGCCTTGCCGACGACCGGCGCGGGAGCGATACACGTCGCCAGGAAGAGCTTCTCAATGGCCCGCAAGTCAAGGCTGAGGGCGAGGATATCGTGGCCGATCAGGATCAGGTGGATGACCTCCTGGATCAGCTGGGCTTCTGACGCTATGCCTTGACAGTACCGTTATAACCGCCTGTCAACGGACGACAAGACATATGCATGGCCGATATGCGTGGATAAGCCCACGAAAATCGGCCCTTTTCGCGTGACCGTTGCTTCCCCGATCCCCTGATAATGGCCAGAGTGCGCAGGAGTGCCCGGTAACTGGCCATGGCTGACGATAGCAGTAGCGACGACGAAAAAACCGAAGACGCGACACCGCGACGAATGGAGAAGGCACGCGAGGAAGGCCAGGTGGCTCGTTCTCGCGAGCTGGCGACTTTCATGTTGTTGCTGGCTGGCGTCCTCGGGCTGGCTACCATGGGAAATACCCTCTACGGCCAGGTGGGTGGCGTGATGGAACAGGCCTTTCTGTTCGATCGCCGCCAGGCTATGGAAACCGCGCCAATGCTGGCCGAGGCCTTGATGCTGGGACGCCGGACCCTGATCAGCCTGTTGCCGCTTTTTCTGCTGCTCACGGTAGTGGCCCTGGTAGCCCCTGCTTTGTTGGGCGGTTGGCTGATTTCTGCCAAGTCACTCAAACCCCAGGCCTCCAAGCTCAATCCGCTCAAGGGTCTCAAGCGGATTTTCGGCGTTCAGGCGCTTGTAGAGCTCGTCAAGGCGATTGCCAAGTCGGTTCTCGTTGGCAGTGTGGGTGGAGCCTATCTGTATCTACATCGTGGCGAGTTCATGTCACTGATGAGCCAACCGCTCCAGCAGGCACTGTCCCGGGCCATGGGCATGGCGGCTGAAGCTTGTGGTCTGATGGTGTTGACTCTGCTGGTGGTGATCCTGATCGATGTGCCTTACCAGCTATGGAGTCATGCCAAGCAGCTGCGCATGACCAAAGACGAGGTCAAGCGCGAACACAAGGAGTCGGAGGGCGATCCTCAGGTCAAGGGCCGTATACGACAGCAGCAACAGGCCATGGCGCGTGGTCGGATGATGAGTCAGGTCCCCGAGGCCGATGTGATCGTCACCAATCCCACGCACTATGCCGTGGCCCTGGCCTACGAAGAGGCCGGTATGACCGCGCCCAAGGTGGTGGCCAAGGGAGCCGATGCCATCGCGGCACGTATTCGAGAGGTGGGCGAGGAAGCGGGCGTGCCACTGCTGCAGGCGGCTCCTCTGGCTCGATCTCTCTATCATCATGTCGATCTCGAGGCGGAAATCCCTGCCGACCTCTACACCGCGGTGGCGGAGGTGCTGGCCTGGGCCTTTGGTCTGAAACGGGCTGCTGCCCAAGGCGGTGATGTGCCTCCGACTCCCGATAATCTGTCGGTGCCGGCCGCCATGGAAGCGCCGGATCGCGACACAACGAACGAGGCACGAGGATGAAGGCCTGGAGCCAATACCTGCCGCGACGCAACTGGATGGCCGATGTGCCCATGAAGGTTCTGGCCGGCCCGCTGCTGATCCTCATGATCCTGGCGATGATGATTCTGCCGCTGCCGCCCTTCGTGCTGGATCTGTTGTTCACCTTCAATATTGCCCTGGCCGTGATGGTTCTGCTGGTCAGCATGTTCACTCAGAAACCGCTGGATTTCGCCGCCTTCCCGGCCGTGCTGCTGTTCACCACCCTGTTGCGGCTGTCGCTCAACGTGGCATCAACTCGAGTGGTGCTGATGGAGGGTCACCAGGGTGGCGATGCGGCGGGCAAGGTCATCGAAGCCTTCGGCCAGTTCCTGGTGGGTGGTAACTTCGCCGTCGGTCTGGTGGTTTTCGCCATCCTGGTGATCATCAATTTCATGGTCATCACCAAGGGGGCGGGGCGTATCGCCGAGGTGGGCGCCCGCTTCATGCTCGATGCCATGCCGGGCAAGCAGATGGCCATCGATGCCGATCTCAATGCTGGTCTGATCGGTGAGGACGACGCACGCCAACGCCGCACCGAGATTTCACAGGAAGCGGACTTCTATGGCTCGATGGATGGTGCCAGCAAGTTCGTGCGCGGCGATGCCATGGCCGGCCTGGTGATCATGGTGGTCAATATCATCGGCGGCTTGATGATCGGCATGCTGCAGCATGACATGGACTTCGGCAGCGCCGGACGGACCTATGTACTGCTGACCATCGGCGATGGTCTGGTAGCCCAGATCCCGGCGCTGGTGATCTCTACTGCCGCCGGCGTTACCGTGTCCCGGGTCACCACCGACCAGGACGTCGGCCAGCAGATGATTGGTCAGCTGTTCGTCAATCCCCAGGTGATGGTCCTGGCCGCCGTCGTCCTGGGGCTGCTCGGTTTGGTGCCGGGCATGCCAAACCTGGTGTTTTTGATCTTCACCGCCCTGTTAGGCGGGCTCGCTTGGTGGATGATGCGCGAGAAGGAGCGTCGTCTGGTCGAGGAGCAGAGCCAGGAGGCGCCGCCGCCGACGCCGGAGGCCCCCGAGGCCAGCTGGGACGATGTCCAACTGGTCGACACCCTGGGGCTGGAAGTGGGCCACCGCCTGATCCCCCTGGTGGACGCACAGCAGCAGGGCGAGCTGCTCGGACGTATCAAGAGCGTGCGCAAGAAGTTCGCCCAGGAGGTCGGCTTTCTGCCTCCGGTGGTGCACATCCGTGACAACCTGGAGCTGTCGCCCAACGCCTATCGGCTGACGCTCAAGGACGCTGAGATCGGTCGTGCCGAGGCCTATCCCGGGCGCTGGCTGGCCATCGATCCGGGCCAGGTGTCGGGCGAGCTGGAAGGCACCTCGACCAAGGACCCGGCTTTCGGTCTGCCAGCAGTCTGGATTGATACCGAACAGCGTGAGCATGCTCAGGTGTACGGCTATACGGTAGTCGATGCCAGCACCGTGGTGGCGACGCATCTCAATCACCTGCTGCATCGCCATGCCGCCGAGATGCTGGGTCGTCAGGAAGTCCAGAAACTTCTCGACAAGCTCGGTGAGGATCAAAAGGGGCTGGTGGAAGAGGTGGTACCCAAGGCCATCTCGCTGACCGTTCTGCAGCGCATTCTGCAGAACCTGCTGGACGAAGACGTCTCGATTCGCGATCTGCGTACCATCCTCGACACCCTGGCGGAGCATGCCCCTCAGCAGCAGGATGCGGGGGAGCTGACGGCCGCGGTGCGGCTGGCTCTGGGGCGAGCCATCACCCAACAATGGTTCGCCGGGCACGAAACTCTCAACGTCATCGGTCTGGACGGCCAGCTCGAACAGGTGCTGACCCAGGCGATGAACGGCAGTGGCGCTCTGGAGCCGGGCCTGGCCGAAACACTCATGGAGCAGGCAGAACAGGCACTGGCGCGGCACGAGGCAAGTGGCGAGCCGCCAGTCCTGGTCGTTCAGCACGGCCTGCGTGCCGTGCTGGCACGCTTTCTGCGTCGGCGTCTGCGACATCTGGTGGTGATGTCGCAGGCCGAAATTCCGGACGATCGAACCTTGAGGGTTGCGACCCTGGTGGGCGGGCAGTAAGTGATGGGGGGCCAATGGTTGATATGGTCACCTTTGCTGCTTCTGGTGAGCGGCATGACGTTGGCCGCTGGCAGCTGGGTGGATCGGGAGTCACGCCTGCATGTCAGCCTGTCCGATCGGGAAACTGTCAGTGCTCCTCTGACATCCGGCGGTCAGGCAGTGGTCGGAGGCTCCATCGCCGATGTGCGCTGGCGGTTCCGTTTACCGCCGGGCCGCGCCATAGGGGTGCGCCTCTGTCATCCCGAGAGGTGCGTATCCGTGTCCGGTCAGCGTGGCATGACAGGGGCATTGGCAGGATTGGCGGCCGATGTCCCATTGCGGTTCCGCTTTGCGCCGAAGGCGGGGCAAACGCCCCTGACCGTGGAGGGGCTGCAGGTGATCGTGAACTATCGGTAAGGTCGACGAGCCGCGAGGCATGAAGATGTACACAGCACAAGGCAAGATCGAACAACGCGACCTGCTGGAAGAGTACTTGCCCCTGGTGCGCCGCCAGGCATTGGCATTGCAGGTCAGGTTGCCGGCAAGCATCGAACTCGACGACCTGATCCAGGCCGGAACCGAAGGCTTGCTCGAGGCCCTCGGACGCTTCGATGCCGCTCAGGGAGCCAGCTTCGCGACCTTTGCCAGCCAGCGTATTCGCGGTGCGATGCTGGACGAGCTGCGTAGCCGCGATTGGCTGCCGCGAAGTGTGCGCCGGAGTGCGCGCGCCGCCGACGAGGCAGCGCGGCGTCTCGAGCAGTTTCTGGGACGCCCCCCGGAAGAGGCCGAGATCGCCGAGTCGCTGGGCATGGACCTCGTTGCTTACCGACGCTTGCTAAGTGACACCAACAGTGGCCAGCTATTGCCTTTCGAGGAACTAATGGCCGAGGGGGGCGAGAGTCGCCTGCGGGACAACGAAACGCGCGATACACCATTTTCACTACTGGTTGATGAGGACCGTCGTGGCCGCCTGGTAGAAGCCATCGAAGCCTTGCCTGAGCGCGAGAAGCTGCTGATGACGCTCTACTATCAGGAAGAGCTCAACCTCAAGGAAATCGGGGCCGTCCTGGGCGTCACCGAGTCGAGGGTCTGCCAGCTGCATAGCCAGGCCGTAAGCCGGTTACGTAGCCGCCTTCTGGAAACCGCATAACCGTAGAGCTGCATTTGTGTTATGCAGGTCGTTAAGGCTAGTGGAGTTTTTTGGCGAATGCTTTGGAATTTATGTATTTGATTTTTTAAATAATGCATGCCTGAGATTAGCGATAATACTCTCACTTTATAGCAGAAAATATCTGACTTTTGGGTCCAGTATTAAGATCAGGTGGTGTGTATTCCTTCACATTACACTATGTATTTCACCCCCGCCCGGTAGCTATCGGGCTCGAGCCATAGCTTTTTGTTCAGATCGCCCGTTAGGCAGAACATGTGGGGCTGTTTGCGAAAATTGAAGAGCCGATAGAGGTGGTATTGGGCCGCATGCTCCCGGGAACACCTGAGCTCGTTGGGCGAGATAAAGAAGGCTGATTCCATGGCGAAGGCCGTGGTCTTTACCTCGATCCAGCGTTCGCTGCCATCGTCGGAGAAGGAGCGAATATCGAAGCCTGCGCCATCGCCCTGGGTCGCGGCGACGTGCTCAACGGCCCCGGCCAGCTTGTTCTCACCCAGTGCCATCAGGCGCTGGCGCTCGTAGGCCATGACGAAGCATTCGCCGGCATGCCCTAGATCGCGATTGCGTGCCTCGCGCGCCAGGTAATCTCGCTTTGCGATGTAGCTACCCGGACTCTCTTGAACCTGGGGCGATGTGTTAGGCGGCTCTACAATAATGTTGTTGAAGGTTTCTGGTGAGCTTTCGATGGCAGGGAGGTCTGCCGCTTGCTGAGCCGCGCGATTAAACTGATCACTTCGTAAAAGACGCTGTTCGACGCAGTCCACCAAGCTGGCCTGATAGTTACTTCTTGGCTTATAGCCTGCCACATAGGGGCAGTCCGCATCGCGGAGTATGGCGCTAATGTTGCAGTGCTTGAACTCAATGGAGCTACGGCTTCGTTTGGGCAAACGTTCTGCGAGCTGACGATTGAGCGCCGTCTTGTTATAGCGTTGCTGCCCCAGCTCGGCGACCAACATTTGATGATAGGTGTCGACGATGGCTGCGATTTCCTCGGCCGACCAGGCATCTTCACGGGGCATGGCAGTTACTCAATATTCTGGATCTGTTGGGTCAGTACCTAGAGTTCGACGGCGCATTGCAGGGTATCGACAACGACGGTTTTGTTGGCCAGCCCCATCGTTGCCTAGCACCAAGGTGCTCCGTACCTGCGCCCACCGTCTTCGGCTGACTAGTGAGCGCAGGCGACTATGCCGGCAATGATTGCAGTGTTCGGCCTCCAGGCGTCAGCCGCGAGAGGAGGCAGTCGTAGACGCTTCGGTCGCCGCGGACTGGCGTTTCCAGTAACCGGCCAACAGGGAGCCGGACACGTTGTGCCACACCGAGAACAGTGCCCCGGGCAATGCCGCGCCAGCGCTGAAGAACTGGTTGGCCAGGGTGACCGCCAGCCCGGAGTTCTGCAGGCCGACCTCGAAGGCGATGGTGCGTGATGTGGGCGTATCGAAGCGCAGTGCACGTGCGATGCCATACCCCGCCGCGAGACCGATGGCATTATGTGCGATGACCGCCAGCGCGACGATCGGCCCCAGCGTACTCAGTCGTCCGGCATTGAGTGCCACCACGATGGCGATGATCAGGACAATGGCGGCCATGGCCAGGGTCGCCAGAGCCGGTTCCACACGCTGGATATGCGAGCCCAGCAGGTGATGAATCACCACACCCAGCACGATGGGGGCGACCACCAGTTGCGTGATGCTCATCAGCATGCCCAGCACCGGGACATCGATGCTCTGACCCAGCAGCAACAACGTGATCAACGGCGTGGCGATGACCGAGATCAGGGTGGATACCATGGTCATCGACACCGACAGTGCCACATGGCCGCCGGCCAGCCAGGTCATCACGTTGGAGGACGTGCCGCCTGCCGTGGCACCCAACAGCACCATGCCAATGGTCAGTTCGGTGGAAAGCCCCAGGAGTTTTGAAACCAGCAGCGCCGCCAGCGGCATCACCAGAAACTGCAGGACAACGCCCACGGCGATGGGCTTGGGCGACTTCACCACCCGCACGAAGTCGTCTTTGGTGAGCGTCAGTCCCATGGCGAACATGATGATCACCAGCAGCGTCTTGATATAGCCGGCCAGTCCGGTGAAAAACTCTGGCACAAGGGCCGCGATGACCGCCAGCAGGATGGCCCAGACGGGAAACAGGCGGTTGATGCGTTCGAAGATTGACATGGGGATTCCAGGCGTTTGCAGGAGTGATTGTGAGCAGGCATATGATGCCGCAATGTCCCGAGGCTCGAAAGTCGACCTTCTGTGCATCGCAGCGCGCTGCCGACGTCCTGGCATCGCCCTCACTCGATATTCTGGATCTGCTCTCGCATCTGCTCGATCAGCACCTTGAGCTCGACGGCGCATTGGGTGGTGTCGGTGACGACGGACTTGGATGACAGGGTGTTGGCTTCGCGGTTGAGTTCCTGCATCAGGAAGTCGAGGCGGCGGCCGATGGGGCCTGCGGCCCTGAGCTGGCGGCGGACTTCGGCGACATGGGTCTCCAGCCGGTCGAGCTCTTCGGCGACGTCGGCCTTCTGGGCGACGAGCACCATTTCCGCCTCCAGGCGCTGGGGATCGAGCTCCGCGCGGGCGCTTTCCAGGCGCTCCTGCAGTTGTTCGCGCTGGCGGATGAGGATCTCCGGCAGCAGCCGGCGGACCTCGCTGACCTGCTCACCAATGCCATCCAGGCGTTGCTCGATCAGGGCGGCCAGCTTTTCGCCCTCGCGGGCGCGGCCGGCTTCCAGGTCGTCCAGAGCGCGCCGGAACAGAGCGCGTGCTTCGGCCTTGATGTTGTCCAGGTCGGGGCCGGGGACTTCCAGCACGCCGGGGTGGTCGAGTAGCGCCAGGGAGTCGGGCATGGCGGCCTGGGGCACGCTTGCGCGAACGTTGTTCAGGGCGTCGGCCAGGGCGTCGAGCCGCGCGCGATTGACGCTGAGCGGGCTGTTGGCGTCGGCGGGCGTGAAACGTAGCTGGCATTCCACCTTGCCGCGGGCCAGGCGGCCCCGCAGGGTGTCGCGGAAGTCGGGCTCGAGGTCGCGCAGCGCTTCGGGGAGCCGGAAGTGCGGCTCGAGGTAGCGCTGATTGACCGAGCGCAGCTCCAGTTGCAGGTAGCCCCAGTCGGCATCCAGGTCCTGCCGGGAAAAGGCCGTCATGCTGTGGACCATGTCAGGCTCCGGTCGACGAAACGGTTGGCAAAAGTAGCACTTGGCTGAAGTCCGGAGTGTAAATCATCCCTCGCGGCTGTGCCTGCTCGTCCTCGGCACCGGCCGGTATTGTCGGTGAGCGCCACGCGCTGGGCCTGGAGCGTGTAGAATGGCGCGATACTTTTATCAGCCAACAGCAAGAGAGGTGTCATGTCTTCGGATATTCGACGTCCCAGTGGTCGCGCGACCGATCAGACCCGCGAGATTCGCCTGACCCGTGACTATACCCGCCATGCCGAGGGCTCGGTGCTGGTCGAGTTCGGTGATACCCGGGTGCTGTGCAATGCCAGTGTCGAGGCCGGTGTGCCGCGCTGGCTGCGCGGCAAGAAGCAGGGCTGGGTGACCGCCGAGTACGGCATGCTGCCACGGGCTACCCACACTCGTGGCGGGCGTGAGGCCAGCCGCGGCAAGCAGGGTGGCCGCACGGTGGAGATCCAGCGTCTGATCGGCCGCTCTCTGCGCGCCTCGATCAATCTCAAGAAGCTGGGCGAGTACACCATTACCGTGGACTGCGATGTCATCCAGGCCGATGGCGGCACGCGCACGGCTGCCATCACCGGTGGCTGTGTGGCGCTGGTGGATGCGGTGCGTTACCTGCAGCGCGAGAAGCTGATCAAGGGTGACCCCCTCCATCAGCTGATCAGCTCGATCTCGGTCGGCATCTACCAGGGCACACCGGTGGTCGACCTGGATTACCCGGAAGACAGTCGCGCGGGTACCGACATGAACGTGGTGATGGCGGAAAACGGCGAGCTGATCGAGGTGCAGGGCACGGCAGAATCGGGCACCTACAGTCGCGCCGAGCTCAACGCCATGCTCGATCTCGCCGAGAAGGCCGGCGGCGAGCTGTTCGGCCATCAGCGTGAGGCGCTGGGCATTCGCGGCTGAGGGAGTATCCGTACTTTGCGCAACACGCCGGCGCTGAGGCCGGCGTGCCAGGCGCGAGGGCGACGGGGGACCCGTTACAGCGTCAGGTCGTATTCGACGATCAGCGGGGCGTATTCGGAGAAGGTGGCGTCGTAGTCGATCCAGGCGTCCACCACGTGGCGACGGAAGTTGGGCCCGACGATCTGGTAGTCGATGCGCCAGCCTTCCTGGCGCTCGCGCGGCTGATCCTGATCGAGGGCTGGCCACCAGGTGTACTCGCCGGCATCGCGGTTGATCTCGCGGAAGGTGTCGATGAAGCCGGTGGGGCCGAATACCTGGTCCATCCAGGCGCGCTCTTCGGGCTTGAAGCCGGGCGTGGTCTGGTTATCGGCCCAGTTCTCCAGGTCGATGGTCTTGTGGGCGATGTGCCAGGTGCCGCAGATGATGTATTCGCGGCGCTTGCGGGCCATCTTGCCCAGGTATTCCTGATACTGGGTCATGAAGTTCTGCTTGGCGGCCGGGTCGCTGCCGTCGGGCATCAGGAAGGAGGCGATGCTGAAGCGGTCGTAGTCGGCCTGCAGGAAGCGGGCCTCATGGTCGCACTCGGGAAAGCCCAGGCCGTACATGATGGCCTTGGGAATCTTGCGGCAATACAGGCCCACCCCGGAGAAGCCGTCTTCTTCGGCATCGAGGAAGTAGCCCTCGTAACCCTCGGGAAAGAGGATGCTGTCGTCTAGCTCGAAACTCTTGGCCTTGAGGTTCTGCACGCAGACGACGTCGGCATCCTGGTTGGCCAGCCAGTCGAGAAAGCCTCGGCCGACAGCCTCGCGGATGCCGTTGACATTGATGGTGGCAATTTTCATACATGGTCCCTTTTGCGTCGCGCGTGTATGATACCCGACGTTTCGACGTTTGGGTAAATGGCATCGGTCCATGAGCGTGATAGGAGGCCCCGTGGCGGATCAGCGAGTCACATCGTCCCTGCAACCCTACCAGCTGGCGTTCATCGAGTTCGCCATCGCCCAGGGGGTGCTGCGCTTCGGCGAGTTCACCCTGAAGTCCGGCCGAGTCAGTCCGTATTTCTTCAATGCTGGCCTGTTCAAATCCGGGGCGGCACTGGCCCAGCTGGGTCGCTTCTACGCCCAGGCCATTGCCGACAGTGACATCGATATCGATGTGCTCTTCGGCCCGGCCTACAAGGGCATTCCCCTGGCGGCGACCACGGCGGTGGCGCTGGCCGACCATCATGACCGTGATCTGCCCTATGCGTTCAATCGCAAGGAAGCCAAGGCGCATGGCGAGGGCGGCAATGTCGTCGGCGCCGAGCTGGCCGGCCGGGTGCTGATCATCGATGACGTGATCACCGCCGGTACCGCGGTTCGCGAGGTGATGGATCTGTTCGCCGAGACCGGCGCCGAGGCCGCCGGCGTCGTGGTGGCGCTGGATCGCCAGGAGCGTGGCGGTGACGACAGCGACCCGCGCAGCGCCATCCAGCAGGTCGAGGCGACCTATGGCATGCCGGTGGTCAGTATCGTCAATCTGGACATGGTGCTCGAGTATCTCGAAGTCCATGCCGGAGACTCGCTCAAGGGCCATGCCGAGGCCATTCGGGATTACCGCGATCGCTATGGCGTGAGCGCCGGTTGAGCGAGCGTCCGCGTCGCCGCTTTCATGTCCCCAGGTAGCCTTTTATGCTCGATGTGGTGCTTTTCCAGCCCGAGATTCCGCCCAATACGGGCAACCTGATCCGGCTGTGCGCCAACACCGGCTTTCGGCTGCATCTGATCGAGCCGCTGAGCTTCGAACTGGATGACAAGCGCCTGCGGCGTGCCGGGCTCGATTATCACGAGTGGGCACGGGTTCAGGTGCACGCTGACTGGGACGCCTTTCTGGCGGCGGTGGAGCCGCAGCGGGTGTTCGCCGTCTCGACGCGGGGGCGCACCGGCTACCATGAGCCGAGCTATGCGCCGGGCGATGCCCTGGTCTTCGGTCCCGAGACGCGTGGCCTGCCTCAGGCGATGCTCGATGCCCTGCCCGCCGAGCAGCGACTGCGCATCCCCATGCTGCCCGAGCGCCGCAGCCTGAACCTTTCCAATGCTTGCGCCATCCTGGTCTACGAGGCCTGGCGCCAGCTCGACTTCGCCGGTGCCGTGGCACCGCCGGAAGGCCCCTGATGAGTACCAGCATCGCCAGCCGCATCGCCAAGCTCAACCCCAGCCAGCGCGAGGCCGTGAAGGCCATCGACGGCCCCTGCCTGGTGCTCGCCGGGGCCGGCTCCGGCAAGACCAGCGTGATCACCACCAAGATCGCCTATCTGGTCCAGGAATGCGGCATGAGCGCACGGCGCATTGCGGCGGTGACCTTCACCAACAAGGCGGCCCGCGAGATGAAGGAGCGGGTGGGGCAGATGCTCAAGGGCAAGGAGTCCCATGGGCTGCGCGTTTCGACCTTCCACACCCTGGGGCTGAATATCATCCGCGGCGAGCTCAAGGCGCTGGGCTACAAGCCGGGTTTCTCGCTGTTCGATCCCGAGGATGCCAAGGCGCTGCTGCGCGATCTGATGAACAAGGACGCCCAGGTCGATGCCGACCAGATCAACCGGGTGCAGTCGGTGATCTCCAACTGGAAGAACGACCTGGTGTTGCCGGGGCAGGCGCTGTCGCATGCCGCCGATGAAGACGAGCTGTTCGCCGCGCGGGTCTACGAGGCCTATGTGCGCCACCTCAAGGCCTACAACGCGGTCGACTTCGACGACCTGATCCTGCTGCCGGTGACCCTGCTGCGCGATGACCCCGAGGCGTTGGCGCGCTGGCGGCGCAAGATCCACTACATGCTGGTGGACGAGTATCAGGACACCAATGTCAGCCAGTATCAGCTGGTGCGCATGCTGATGGGCGAGCGGGCGACCTTCACGGTGGTCGGCGATGATGACCAGTCGATCTACGCCTGGCGCGGGGCACGCCCCGAGAATCTGGTGACGCTGGGTGAGGACTTTCCGCGGCTTAAGGTCATCAAGCTGGAGCAGAATTACCGTTCCACCGGCACCATCCTGCGCGCCGCCAATACCCTGATCGCCAACAACCCCCACGTCTACGAGAAGACGCTGTGGTCCGACATGGGCCAGGGTGAGTCGATCCGCGTGGTGGTCAACCGCCACGAGGAAGCCGAGGCCGAGCGGGTGGCCAGCGAGATTCTGACGCGGCGCATCAAGGAGCGGGCCGAGTGGCGTGACTTCGCCGTGCTGTATCGCGGCAACTTCCAGGCCCGCTTGCTGGAGCTCAAGCTGCAGCACTACCAGATTCCCTACAAGCTCTCCGGTGGCACCTCCTTCTTCTCGCGCAACGAGATCAAGGACGCCATGGCCTACCTGCGGCTGCTGATCAATCCGGCCGACGACAACGCCTTCCTGCGTATCGTCAATGTGCCGCGTCGCGAGATCGGCCCCGGCACCCTGGAAAAACTCGCCAACTATGCCACCGAGCGCAGCGCCTCGCTGTTCGCCGCCTGCCACGAAATGGGCCTGGCCGAGCAGCTACCGGCACGCGCCGTGGAGCGCCTGGGACGCTTCACGCACTTCATCGATGGCGTGCGTACCCGCATGGACAAGGGCGATGCCATCGCGGCGATCCGCGGCATGCTCCACGAGATGGATTACGAAGCCTGGCTGTATCAGAACGCCAGCGCGCCGACCATCGCCGAGCGGCGCATGGCCAATGTGTGGACGCTGGTCGATCAGCTCGAGAAATCCATGCAGGCCGACCCCGATGAAGACAGTCCCAGCAGCGAGACCGAAACCGATGACGTGGAAGCCGCCATTTCGCGGCTGGTGCTGCGCGACATCCTCGAGCAGCAGGCCGAGGAAGACGACTCCGACCGGGTTCAGCTACTGACCATGCACGCCTCCAAGGGCCTGGAGTTCCCGCATGTCTATCTGATGGGGCTCGAGGAAGAACTGCTGCCCCACCGCAACGCCATCGAGACAGGAAGCGTGGAAGAAGAGCGGCGCCTGGCCTATGTGGGCATCACCCGGGCACGCCGCACTCTGACGCTGACGCTGGCGCGTCAACGCAAGACCTATGGCGAGATGATGGACTGCACGCCGAGCCGCTTCCTCGACGAACTGCCGCCGGATGCGCTGGAGTGGGAGGGGCGCGCCGACCGCGAAGACCCGGACAAGAAGCAGGCCCGCGGGCAGAGTGCCATTGCCGGGCTGCGTTCCCTGCTGGACTGAGCAGGGTGCAACCCGTCACGCTGCGCGTGGCCTACTGTGAGTTCTCCAGCAGGTAATCCACGGCCGCCTCGACCTCGGCGTCCGAGAGGTTGGGGTTGCCGCCCCTGGCCGGCATGGCGTTGAAGCCATTGATGGCGTTGCTGTACAGCGTCTCGGAGCCCTTCTCCAGGCGCGTCGACCAGGCCTGGCTGTCGCCGATCTTCGGCGCTCCCGCCACACCGGCATCATGGCAGGCCACGCAAGCGTTGTTGTAGACCGCCTCGCCTCCCATGGCACTATCGCCAGCGCTCTGCCCGCCGCTGCTGGCCGATGCGGCCTGGGTGCCGCAATCCTCACCCTGCAGGCACAACTCGCCCTCCGGGGCCAGACGCTTGGCGATGGCCTCGTGACTCATGTCGTCCTGTGCGAAGGTCAGGCCCGTCAGGCCGAGACAGGCCAAACCTCCCACGATCCACTTGCTGGCACTCACTGCGGCACCTCTTGATGAAGGGTCGGCAAGCCCGGCGGTTTATCATCGGGTTGGCCAACCATGCCATGTTGATCAGTATAACCAGCATGGCGCCAAGTGGAGCGATATGCCACTACAAGAAGTTCACGCTGACCTCATGATGTGTTCGCCTAGGGCATCTTGGCGATACCCCGGGAGAGGGAGGTAGGTTGCTGCGGAAGACTACATCGGCTCCATGGTGTAGCGCAGGATGGCCGCGACACCACTCTTGGCAGGCATCAGCTCACTTGGTACGAAGATAACCTCACCGTCGAAGCTGATGACGAATTTGGCGATCGAGTCGAGCACGTCTTCCGTGCCGGCATGGTCATAGTCGACCTTGCCATCTTCGGCCTTGACGGTGCCTTCGACACGGACACTCTCGTCGACCAATAGCGTCCCCACCTGACCAATGGTGGCCGAATAGGCTACCTGCTCGAGGTCACTCTCGCCTTCGCCGTGGGAAGCCCTTTCCTGATACTGCTCGATCAACTGATCAAGGTCGGTACGCGTAGCCTTGTAGGCCACCTCCCAGGAGAGCTCACCCAGCTTGTGTTGGCGAATCGCCTCAAAAGGTTCTTGCTCTATACCGGTCTCCAGCAGATTCGGGTGTTCGCTAACTTCACGGAACAGGCCTTGATGTTCGGAGACCATGGCCAGCACAAGCGGACGCTGTTTGCGGCCGCTGTGGTGATCTCGGATAGCCTTGTCGATAGCCTGGAAGTATTGCTTCAGATCCGTGCTATCGTCGCCGCTACGGTCACCATCCTTGCGGTTGGCTGATGCCTCGGTCTTGCCGAGGGCCTCGCCCATACCGCGCGGGACATCACTGTGCAGCTCGACTTCGGTCAACTCCTCCTGGTTGCCGTTGTACAGAGTCACATCGTGCAAGCTGATACACAGCACCTGATACTGCATCCAGTTGGAAGCTTCTCGCAGTGCCGGGCGAATGTGGAAAGCATCACCCACGATAGCCAGTGAGCTGTCGGGACGGGTCATCATCTTCCGGGCTTGAAAGCGATGAGGAGAAACGAAGACTGCCAACCCATTCTGTTGATGGGTCCAGAATTCGTCGGTGGTGCCGATCGATTCCAGCTGCTCGATCAGTTTGGTGCGCTGAGACTTATCTATATCCCACTGCTCAAGCTCTTCAACGACCTTCTTGACCTGGTCCTTGTAGAGAATGCGGTTTTCTTCGCGATAGTTGGAAACGGGCGATGTCGGTACGTAGATGCTCACGCAAGGCGACTCATCGGCCTTCAAGAGCATATTGACATCGTGCCATTGGAGAATGGGGGCTTGGGTCTCGTTCGATTTCTCTGCTGCTGTAGCCATGGAAATATGACTCCCTGAATAGCAAGTTTCTTTGGTGTTCACCTCCTGACGTGCTGACGCCCCGCGTGGCTTTCAAGATAATGAGCGCCGATTGCACATTTGGGCGACGCACCGTGCACCACAAGACCCGCCTTAATGGAGATGCAGGAGTGGGCGGCTAACCCGACATAGCGTTGTCGGCGGCTGGACAGCTGAAAAGCGGCAAGGTAGGATGTCGCCCGCTTTGCCATGATTGGATTGGCAAGACCCGAAGGCTTCGCCTGAGGGGAGCGTCAGCAGCGCGCAGCGCTGCCGGCGAGCGGAGTCCTTCAATGCTCCGACAATTTGGAAACACGCGCCCTTAGCTCAGCTGGGCGACGCCGGAAGAGCAGAAGCATCGCTTCTGCCCGGCGGAGCGCCGGCCGCCATGCAAGGCGGACGGCCGGACCCGAAGGCTTCGCCTGAGGGGAGCGTCAGCAGCGCGTAGCGCTGCCGGCGAGGGAGTCCTTCAAGGCTCCGACAATTTGGAAACACGCGCTCTTAGCTCAGCTGGGCGACGCCGGAAGAGCAGAAGCATCGCTTCTGCCCGGCGGAGCGCCGGCCGCCATGCAAGGCGGACGGCCGGGCCCGAAGGCTTCGCCTGAGGGGAGCGTCAGCAGCGCGTAGCGCTGCCGGCGAGCGGAGTCCTTCAAGGCTCCGACAATTTGGAAACACGCGCCCTTAGCTCAGCTGGATAGAGCGTCGCCCTCCGGAGGCGAAGGTCGAAGGTTCGAATCCTTCAGGGCGCGCCAGACATCAAGGGCCTGCGAGCAATCGCAGGCCCTTTTCTATTACTGCCCCGCCATTTGTACCTCAAGGCCAGCATCAACAGGTGATGGGTGATCTATTTAGATAGATCAAAATCGCATTTTGATGTGTTATTACAGATCAATGGTTCTTGGGCTTTACTGCATAGTGTGATATGACTTAGTAGATCAAACTTACCATATGATGCAGAAAAATAGATCAAATGAGCTATGTAACGGAAGAGCTCGCCGCGCGTCTCAAGGCCGCACGAGAAGCCAAAGGGCTCAGCCAGCGGGAACTGAGCGCGCTAGCCAGTGTGCCGCAGTCGCACATCTCGAAGATCGAGAACAATGCCGTTGACCTGCGCGTCTCAAGCCTTTCCTCCATCGCCCATGCTCTGGACATGGAGCTGATGCTCGTACCCCGTAAGGCGCTTCCGGCTGTCCAGTCAATCACCCGCAGCGTCGCCAGCGCGCCGGCTGTCAACGCCGAATCACAGCGAGAAATCACCCGCATCCGCGAGATGGTCGATGCGCTCGCATCCCGTGCATCCGGCGCGAACTTCGAAAATCTTCAACGCCGCATCCGCGAGATCACCCAAATCCAGAGCCAGATTGATCCCGAAATTCTGCAAAAGGTAAGGCGCATCATCGAGTCTATCGAGTCCTCGTGCAGCAATGAGGCTGTCAATCGGGCGGCCGAAAACATCCGCTCTTTGCGCAATCAGCTCGCCCATCGCGCAGCGTCCCATGAGACGCCGCGTCCGCCAAGACCGGCCTATCGGCTGGAGGAGGATCAAGATGGCTGATGTCTCTGTCCTTGATGTCCTGCTCTATGGGGAGCCTATCGGCACTCTTACCAATGTCGGTGGAGACCGGACGATTTTCGCCTTCAACGAAGACTATATCGACAACCCTGACAGGCCGACCCTGGGGCTGGCCTTCAAGGACGAATTCGGCGCGCTGCTAACCGAGTTCCGCGCCTATCAGAAGCGCGTCATGCCTTTTTTCTCGAACCTTCTGCCCGAAGGGTATCTGCGCCAATACCTTGCGGAGAATGCGGGCGTAAATCCCGAGCGCGAGTTTCATCTGCTTTGGGCACTTGGTCATGACCTGCCCGGCGCGGTCACGATCAAACCCGCTGATGGCGAGGCATGGCCGCCAGTTGGCGGCGAGAGTCCCGATGCCGGTGACACCGAGGGTGATCGCCGCGGGAACGCCTTGCGGTTCTCGCTTGCAGGGGTGCAGCTAAAATTCTCGGCGGTTCTCGCACCGACGGGCGGCCTGACGATCCCGGCCTCCGGCGTTGGTGGCTCATGGGTCGTTAAGCTTCCATCGCGCGAGTTCGAAGGCGTTCCCGAAAACGAGTTTTCGATGATGACGCTCGCGCGCCTTACCGGAATAGACGTCCCGCCGATTGATCTTGTCGATGTCGGCAGCATTAAAAATCTGCCCGAAGGAATCGACAAGATCGGCCAAAGGGCCTTCATTATCGAACGTTTCGACAGGCTGTCTGACGGTAGCGCCGTCCATGTCGAGGATTTCGCGCAGGTCTTTGATGTCTATGCCGAACAAAAATACAAAACAGCGACCTTGCGCAATATCGCGCAGGTGCTTGCCGCCGAGACCAATGACGCTGATATCGCCGAATTCATCCGGCGGCTGGTGTTCTGCGTTCTAACCGGAAATGGCGACATGCACATGAAGAACTGGTCGCTCATTTATCCCGACCGGCGAAACGCCGCTCTCGCTCCGGCCTATGATCTCGTCTCGACCATTCCCTATATCCCCAACGATGATATGGGGCTCAAGATCAGCCGAACCCGCGCCTTTGCCGAGCTGACCAATGACGAACTTGAGCATTTGGCAGCTAAAGCCGCCATTCCCGAAAAACTTGTTCTGGATACGGCGCGCGAGACTGTCGCACTTTTCCACCAGCACTGGCAGGCGGAAAAGCACAATCTCCCGATGACAAAGCAAGTCCGCGAGACCATCGAGGCTCATATCAAGAAGCTCCCGATAGCGCGATAAGGGGGCTTGCGGTGGACCGGCCCTGGCATCGGGGATATCCGGGCTACACGCTGACTCGGCACAAACGGCCGAAGCTGACACCGGTGCCTCACACATGAATCAGGTCCTGCCGAGGAAGTGGTTCGTGCAGCAGGGCCTGGTCTCGGTACTTGATGCGGTAAGAGGGTTTAGCCGTTCTTCATGAACCGCCGTGGTACGGAACCGTATGCCCGGTGGTGTGAGAGGACGGGTGAGGTGACTTCCCCTCCTACGCGATCTGCCGCGAGCCCTTCAGTCCCTCTCCTGGAAAGTCCGGAAATCCTCCTCGGCGATGTTGTCGCCCAGAAAGTCCAGAAACGCTCGAACAGCCGGCAGTAAACCGCGTCGTGAGGGGAAAACGGCATGTAACACTCCGCCACGGGGTTCCCAGCCAGGCAAAACGTCAATCAGCGCCTTGTTGTGCAGGTCCCGGTGCCCGACCAGTAGCGCCATTTTGGAAACGCCAAGGCCCTCCAGGGCTGCCTCGTGCAGGGTTTCAGCACTGTCCGTCACCAACCGGGGCTGGTGGGGGATCTGAGCCGTTGCCTCCTCTGGCCCCACCAAGTCCCAGGTATGCTGGCGGTCGTACTGGGCAAAATCCAGACTCGGGAGCTGTCCCAAGTCTGCCGGGGCCCGTGGCCTGGGGTAATGCTCGAAAAGGCTTGGCGCAGCCACCAGACGCTGAGGGCTATGAGCCAGTACTTTCATGTTCAGGTCGCTATCTTCCAGGGGTGGAAAGCGTACCCGTATAGCCAGATCAAAGCCTTCCTTGATCACATCGACCCTTCGACTGGTGGCCTCGACCTGTATCGAGACTTTGGGGCACTGCGCCATGAAGCGCACCAAGAGTGGAGTGATCAAGTAGTGCAGGACACTGGGAGAACAGCTGAGTCGCACGGTCCCGCGTGGCTCTGCGCGGTTACGTTCGATGAGCTCCTCCGCTGCCTCGGCTTCGACCAGCATCGCCACGCAGTGCTGGTAGTAAGCCCGGCCAATCTCGGTCACTGAGAAGCGGCGCGTCGAACGGTTGATCAGGCGCGTCTCCAGGCGCTCCTCCAGTTGGATGATATGGCGGCTCAACTTCGATTTTGGTATGCCCAGTGCTCTTCCGGCCGGCGCAAACCCTCCATGGTCAACCACTTGCACGTAGTAATAGAGATCGTTGAGATCCTGCATGCCACTGTCCTGTTTTTGATACGGTCTGTGCCGAATTGCCCATCTACCTGAATAATCGTGCATGTAATAGCCTTCTGGTCATCGGGCCAAGTGCCTCTCCAATACTCGGGAGATTGGTGATGAAGAAGATTCAGGAAGTATATGGCGCACCGCAGGGCCACTGGGTCGGTAACGGGTTTCCCGTTCGTTCCCTGCTCAGTTATGACCGCATGGGGGCCCAGCATATCAGCCCTTTTCTGCTGCTGGACCATGCTGGCCCCTATTCCTTCGAGCCAGCATCGCAGCCCAGGGGGGTGGGACAGCATCCGCATCGCGGGTTCGAAACCGTCACGCTCGTCTATGCCGGGGAACTCGAGCACCGAGATTCCTCCGGGGGTGGCGGACGTATCGCCGAAGGCGATGTTCAGTGGATGACAGCGGGTGCAGGGATTGTCCACGAGGAATTTCACTCCGAAGCCTTGACTGCTCAGGGAGGTCGGATGGAAATGGCCCAGATTTGGGTCAACCTACCCGCTCGGTTCAAGAATGTGTCGCCGGCTTATCAAACGCTGCACCAGGCCGATATTCCCAGTGTGCCGTTGGAGAATGAGGCCGGTGTGGTTCGTGTGGTAGCAGGTGACTATCTGGGAGAGAAGGGGCCGGCTCATACTTTTACGCCGCTCAACATGTGGGATATACGGCTCTCCATGGGGAAGGAGGCGGGATTACATGTTCCGGAAGGGCATACCACACTGCTGGTGGTTCTAGAGGGAACAGTGCTGGTTAACGGTGAAACCCTGGTGCGCGACGAGAGTGTCGTGGCGTTCGAGCGAAAGGGCGAAGAAGTGAGCCTCGAGGCCAACAACAACGCCAAATTGATATTGCTGAGTGGCGAGCCCATTGACGAGCCTGTAGTGGGCTATGGGCCCTTTGTCATGAATAGCGAAGAGGAGATTCGGCAAGCCTTCTCAGAGCTTCAGGGGGGGCCGGTTCGGTGCCCTGCATCCCTAGCGGCATTGCCGCTAGGGCAAGTGTCGGCAACCAGTCGGTTGCCGTATTCTGCGAACGAGGAGGAGCTGCATCGTGACTGGCGTAACGACATCGAAGGCTTCGGTGGTCTGCTGGCCAGTCATCTGCCTGCTTACTCCAATCTGATGCAGAGCTACTCTCAACAGGCAACCACCTGATTTATCGGGATCGGCCTACCGGCCGAGCCTGTTCTTTGAGCTGTGATAGAGGGGAATGCTACATGAGTACGCGATTCGCTGAAAATGAGTCCGCTGCGCCGATGGATTGTCCCATCATCGATGGCAAGCGCCAGATTCAACACCTTACCCCCCGCACAGCTGATGTCGGGGGAATCCCTGTGAGCCGGGTGCTGCCCACACGCCAGCGACGTCTGATTGGCGCATGGTGTTTCCTTGACCATGCAGGGCCTGCTGTCTTCAAGGGCGATGCCGGGGGCTTGCGAGTTGGGCCTCATCCCCATATCGGCTTGCAGACCTTCACCTGGATGCTCAAGGGGGAGGTGTTGCACCGGGACAGTCTGGGACATGAACAGGTGATAAGGCCTGGTCAGGTCAACCTGATGACCGCGGGACGAGGCATCAGCCATACCGAGGAGTCCGTCGCCGGTGAGACAGATCTTCATGCGGCGCAGCTATGGATCGCGCTACCGGAAAAAGACCGTCAAACCCCGCCACGCTTTGACCACTACCCGACGTTGCCTGACTGGGAGGAAAATGGCGTTGATTTTACCCTGCTCACGGGGGAATTTGCCGGCTATCAAGCGCCGACACTGGCCTTTTCGGAGTTGGTGGGTCTCGACATGGTCAGTCCACAACAAAAGGAGGTGACACTTTCCTTACGCCAGGATTTCGAATATGGCTTCCTGCCTCTGGAAGGCACACTCGATATTGAAGGTGAGGCATTTTCTCCCGATGAGCTGGCCTATATTGGGCGTGGGCGAACGTCCGTCACACTATCGCTGCCTGCTGGTGGGCGGGTCATCCTGATAGGAGGCGAACCGCTTGAGCAAGACGTGTGGATCTGGTGGAACTTCGTTGGGCATAGTGTTTCCGAAATCGCTGAGGCCCAGCGTGACTGGGAGAGCAATAGTGACCGCTTTGGTAGCATCCCGGGCTATGACGATGAACGCCTGATGCCGCCGCCTTTTCCCTGGAAAGTCCGCCAAGACCCATAGGCGTATCATGACGAATCCGCCAAGTGGCAGTGTCCCCATTTCAGGAGTAGATGACGTACGTAAAGCGTGAACGCCTGGCCCTTATGGCGACGCTTCCGAACTCTCTTCCCCATGCCCCTGGGCGATATCGTGCCGGCTGAGCACGACCACGTCTCGCGGCCACCATTCCGGGTGGTCATCACGCACGAAGGCCAGCAGTTTTTCCCTGACGCTGGCCTCGACCATCCAGCTTGAGATCGGATCCGAGGCCATCAAATAACAGGATATGACCTGGGTATGGGTGTTTTGTGCGGTGATGCAGCAGAACAACTTGTGGTGCTCGATGACATCCTCTTCCGCCTTGGCGAACTCGACGAACTTCTCGCGAATCTTCTCGATATCCGCGCTCAGATGCAGCGTCAGCTCCACACAGCGGTATTCCTTGGCTTCCTTGGCTGACATGTTCTCGAACGGCTTGGACGCGAAGTACATGACCGGTACCACCAGGCGGCGCTCGTTCCAGATTTTCAAGCGTATGAAGGTGAAGAAGATGCCCTCGACATGACACCACTGGCCTTCGAAATACACCAGATCGCCCACTCGCACGGGCTTGGCCAGGGAAAGCTGGAAGGACGACAGGATATTGCCGAGCACGGCCTGGCCGGCGATACCTACCAGCACGGCCAGCACACTGGCCGAGGCCAGGATCGAGAGTCCTAGTGATTCGAAGAGCCGGACCTGACCCAGGACATAGATGGTCACGACGGTGACCGAGACCAGAATGACCACCCGACGGATGGCATACAGGGTGGTCAGCAGCTTGCGGTCGTCCTGGGATTTGGTGTCATCGATATCGCCCACCATGCGTCGTGTCATCTTGAGCATGATGGTATCGACCAGGCGCAGTGCCATGGCACCGGCGCCCCAGGCCAGCACGGCGAACAGCAGCACCCTCAGGGTGGTCGTGGCCACCGCCGAGAAGGATACGATGTAATTGAGCATGGCCTGGGTGACGAGCGACATCACGATCAGCGCCATGGGCACGCGAATCTTTTCGACGAAGATGCTGCGCGACCCCGAGGGTATCAGCGGCTTGATGGTGCCGAGCAGTGCGTGCACACCCTTGCCGATCATGGCAATCGCCAGCAGTACCAGAGGCAGAGCAATCCACTCCCAGATCTTTAGCAAGCCCAGCGAGGCTTTCAGGCGCTCGGGTATGTACTTCTCGAACTCGCGTGGGCCGTAGGTTTCGTAGAGTGCCGTAATACCCGCCACGCTTTCCGGCGTGACCAGCCATACCGGGCTCGCATCACCGGCCTTGTAGCGGCCCAGGCGAATGTCGTACATGTGGTCCGGCGTATCCAGGGATGCCAGCTCGATGGTGCGTCCGGCAGGCCGGGCCTGCGAACCCTGACTCGCGCTGCCACTGACACTGCCATCCTGGCGGCTGGGCAGTTCGGAAATCTGCAACCACTTGCCGCGCTGCAGGATCGTCGCCAGGCGCTCGGCGAGCTGGGCTCCGCGTTTGCGCTGTTGTGGCAGGGACAGGTCATTGAGGTTCAACACATGCGCCGCGGCCTCGAACTCGCCCTGCTCGGTGAGGTTGCGAAAGGTGCGCATGGCCTCACGCGGCGTGCGTCGGTCGACCAGCTCGGGAGCCTGGCCCAGCCCGCTATTGAGGGCGTTGACGCTATACCAGCCCTGTTCACTGGCACCGTCCTGGGCCACGGCGATGCTGGTACTGGCCAGCAGGAACACGACCAGCATCAACCACTTCTGCCATCGAACCATGTGCTTCATCTCTGTTTCACCGGCCTGTTCCGAGAATTCGTCCGCTAGTGCCACGAATCATCCCAGCCGCCCGGTGGCGCGTCCAGCGACTCGCGAGGGTCTGCCCCCAGTATCGATTCGGATATGTTTCACGTGAAGCGAGGCAGGCCTGAGCCCGTTCCATCATCAAAACGATGGATATCATCTTCCCCCAGGTAGTCACCACTTTGCACCTCGATGACCACCAATGGCATCAGGCCCGGGTTTTCCAGGCGATGGCGGTAACCGACAGGGATATAGGTGGACTCATTGGTTCGCAGGAGGAAGTCACTGTCTTCATTGGTGACTCTGGCCGTGCCGCTGACGACTACCCAGTGCTCACTGCGATGATGATGCATCTGCAACGAGAGCGAGGCCCCGGGCTTGACTTCGATGCGCTTGATCTTGAAACGGTGGCCTTCCTCGAGGACCGTGTAGGTGCCCCAGGGTCGGTGTACCTTGCCTTGGTGCCACTGGTGTTGGCTGTCATGGGACGCCAGGCGTTCGGCAAGTTGCTTGACGTCCTGGCTGCGATCCCGGTGAGCCACCAGCAGGGCGCCAGGCGTATCCACGATCACCAGGTCTTGTACGCCGAGTGTCGCGGTCAGTGCATGGTGGCTATGGATGTAACAGTCCTGCGTGTCTTCCATTTCCACGTCACCCTGGACACGGTTGCCTTGCGCATCGGCAGGCGTGAGATCCGCCATGGCCTGCCAGGATCCGATATCGCTCCAGCCTATATCACAGGGTACGACCGCTAGCTTCGAAGAGTGCTCCATGAGAGCGCAATCAATGGAGTCGCCGGCCAGTGCGGCAAAGTGCTCAGGGTCGAGTTGTGCCACGCTGTGTTTTTCCCCCTCACTGTAGCGGGCAGCATCCAGGGCCGCCTGAGTATGTTCCAGCAGGGCAGGGGCATGCTGTGCCAGCTCTGCCAGTAGCGTTGCGGCGGTAAAGCAGAACATACCCGAGTTCCAGAAGTGTCGCCCACTGGCCAGGTAGTGTTCGGCCGTGGCCGGGTCCGGCTTTTCGGTGAAGCCCAGTGCCGGCTGGATGGGCGATCCTGCCTGGTGGACGGCTTCACGGATCTCGATATATCCGAAGCCGGTCTCGGCGCGAGTCGGTGTGATACCGAAGGTCACCAACTGATCATCGGCCGCCGCCACGGCAGCATGCTTCACCGCCTCGGCAAAGGCGGGCTCATCGCTGACCCGGTGATCGGCGGGCAGCACCAGCAGCATGGCGTCTTCGCCATAGCGTTGCTTGAGCTCCAGCGCGGCGGCGCAGATGGCGGGGGCAGTGTTGCGTCCGCAGGGCTCCAGCAGGTAGTGCAGCGGTTGCTGAGGCGCCAGGGCCTGGTATTCATCCTCGGTACGAAAAAACAGCTCGCGATGCGTGACCGTCGTGACACTCTCCATGCCATCTTCACCACAGGCGAACTGGCCACGTTGATAGGTCTGTTGCAGCAGGGAGGTTGCGCCATCCAGCCGCAGGAAGGGCTTGGGGTGCGCTTTTTGTGAGATTGGCCACAGTCGGGACCCGGAACCGCCCGCGATGATGACGACATGCATGTGGTGGCCTCCGCTAAGGGATGGACAGCCCAGGATGATGGCCTGGGTGGTGCGCTTCCCGACAGCTTACAGGCGAATGTCCTTGAGCTGCAGTACGGATTCGAGGATGCGCCTGAGTCGTGCAACTTCATTGGCGAGGCTCTCGCCTGCCAGCATGCCGACCCCCAGCACCAGCCCGCGACGCTTGTCCCGGGGGCTGCAGAAGGGGCTCAGTGGGCGAACGATGAGGTGCTCCTGCAACAGGTGCCGAGCAACGCGCTCATCGTCGAACTGCGGGTCGAGCTGAACACACAGACTGATGCCCCGTGAGGGCGGCGATATATCGATGACGCCTTCGACCGAGGCCAGTTGATCGTGCACGACCTGCTGGCGTCCCAGGTAATCACGCTGCATGCGGTGATAAATGGCATCCAGGTCGCCATCGGCAATGAATTGCGCCAGAACGGCCTGGTCGAGCATGCGTCCTTCGCGAAAAACCTCGCTGCGCAGCCGGTTCATGACACCCGCCAGTGCCTTGGGTACCACCAGATAGCCCAGCCTCAGTCCCGGAAACATCAGCTTGGAAAACGAGCCGACCAACAGGTGATGACTCGAGGTGGGGTCGAACAACAATTGGGCATCTTCATGGCCGCTGAATTCGTAGTCGTCCTCGATGATGTAGGCAGGTTGAGCTGACTGGCATAACGCCAGCTTGTGATCCCGGCAGGTCGGTGTGCTCAGGGGGTAGTGATGAGTGCCGGTGAAGTAGGCGAGTTGGATAGGGTGGTCGGTCAAGTCCTCCAGCGTATGCCCATGCCCTGGGTACCAGCGGACTCGTTCGGGCAGCATGCCCATGGCGGTGAAGACGTTGCGGGCGCCCCAGTAGCAGGGCGATTCCATCAGCACGCGTTGCCCGGCATCGGCCAGGGCAATGGTGCATAGCTCAAGGCCGTGGTGGGTTCCCTCGGTGATGATGATCTGTTGGGTATCACAGTCGATATGCCGCCAGCGGCGCAGCAGGTCGCGAATCTCGCGTTTCAGGGGGCCATAGCCGCCACTCGAGTAGGACAGTAGCAGCGCGTTCTGTGGCACGGTCACGCTGGTATACAGCTGGCGCCACTTGCGCATGGGGAAGCGGGCGATGTCGGGGATGCCGGGGACGAAGGCGCCGCTCTGGATCAGGCCGGCGCCTTTTTCGTCCAGCACGGCCTGAGCACGTGCGGATAGCGTCACCGAGTGCTCCGGTGCTACCTCATCGCGTGCTGGGCCGTCCGGGTGAGGGCGACGCGTCCAGGTACCCTGGCCATGACCGGTATGCAGATAACCATCGGATATCAACGACTTCATGGCCCTGGCCAGGGTGTTTCTGGCCACCCCGAGCGCCTCACAGATGGTGCGGTGCCCCGGCAGTCTGGCGCCCAGCGGCCAGTCATGGCGCACCACCTCGCGCAAAGCCAGCTCCAGGCGGATCTGCTTGCCGAGGCTCTCCGGCTGACGAGCGTAGCGTTCGATCAGTGGTGGGAGGGGGGCTTGTTCCATGGCGAATCACCGGACGAGACCTTGGGAATCGCTGCTTAAATGCCTGCGCATGCAAATCGCTTCGTTGCGCGGTGCTCGAAAGCTCGCCTAACTATCAGTTATGTCTCGCTTTCTGTGCTCCGTGCGCCTTGCGCTTCACTATGCTCGGCGATTTATTCAGCATTTCCCTTGCGGGCTGGCATGACCGTATTGTCGGGCATAGAGGCTTGATTATCCGTCTTTCCTGTCCAGTGGTCTAGTCAAGGCCAGAAATGGTCCATACCTGCCGGAAGTCCGATGCTGATAGCTTGTCACCGATCGGCTCGGCCATTCGGCGATCTCGTCTGACGCGAGTCTCCGCCAATGCCTGCAAGATCATGACAACTTTCAAGACGATCTCGGATGGACTCCCATGAACAACACTGCTCCCCCTCAAGAGAACCGCGTCAGAGCGCTGACGTTCACCGAACAGTAAGTCGTCCTCCGACCGGTTCCCGGTGCCGGGCACCGGGAAGTCCCTTGTGTTGACTCGCCGATACCTCTCGTCAGGTGTCTTGGCACCGCTGTCACTAAAAAAGCTGCCAGAAGGCTTTGATTGCAAATCAGGAGCGTCACATGTCGCGTATGCATGTCCAGATGTCAGATTTCCTCGAGCGTTTCGTGGGTCCCGAACGGCTGGTGCCGGCTCGCATTGGCCGGGAGTGGCGTGCAACGGGCGCGTCCTTCGCCGTTACCAATCCGGCTACCGGCGAGTGCCTGGCGCGGGTCGCCGAGGTGGGTGCCGAGGATACCCGGGATGCCATTGCCGCGGCCGAGCTGGCCGGCAAGGACTGGAAGAGTGTGCCGGCCAAGCAGCGGGCCGCCCTGCTGCGGCGCTGGTTCGACCGGGTCATGGCCCATCAGGAAGACCTGGCGCAACTGATGACGCTGGAGCAGGGAAAGCCGCTGGCCGAGACGCGCGGCGAGGTGGCGTATGGCGCTTCCTTCATCGAGTTCTTCGCCGAAGAGGCCAAGCGCGTGGCCGGCGAGACCCTGCCCTCGCACGGTGCCGACAAGCGCTTGATGGTACTGCGTGAGCCGATCGGCATCGTGGCGGCCATCACGCCCTGGAACTTCCCTCTGGCGATGATCACGCGCAAGTGTGCACCGGCCCTCGCCGCCGGTTGCCCGGTGGTCATCAAGCCGGCGGAAGCTACACCACTCACGGCCCTGGCGCTGGTCCAGCTGGCGCTGGAGGCCGGCTTGCCGGAGGGGTTGATCAGTGTGGTCACCGCCGAGACGCCGGCGGCCATCGGCGAGGTGCTGACCACCGATCCGCGTGTGCGCAAGGTTTCCTTCACCGGCTCGACGCCGGTGGGCAAGCGCCTGATGGCTCAGTGCGCGTCCACGGTCAAGAAGACCGCCATGGAGCTGGGCGGCAACGCACCCTTCATCGTCTTCGATGATGCCGACCTGGATGCCGCCGTTGAGGGCGCCATCGCCTCCAAGTTTCGCAACGCCGGCCAGACCTGCGTGTGCACCAATCGCTTCCTGGTGCAGGACGGCATTCACGATGCCTTTGTCGAGCGCCTGGCGGCGCGGGTCGCCGAGCTGTCCGTCGGCAATGGGCTGGAAGAGGGCCACCAGATCGGCCCGCTGATCAATGCGGCGGCAGTCGCCAAGGTCCAGCGTCACGTCGCGGATGCCTTGGACAAGGGCGCGACCCTGGTGTGCGGCGGCCAGCCCCATGCGCTGGGGCACGGCTTCTTCGAGCCGACGGTATTGAGTGGCGTGACCACCGAGATGGCGGTGGCCGTCGAGGAAACCTTCGGCCCGCTGGCGCCGGTCTTTCGCTTCACGGACGACGCCGAGGCCATCGCCATGGCCAATGACACGCCTTTCGGCCTGGCGGCCTATTTCTATACCTGCGACTACCGGCGTATCTGGCACACCCTGGAGGCCCTGGAGTACGGCATGGTCGGCGTCAATGAAGGCCTGATTTCCACCGAGCTGGCGCCCTTCGGTGGCATCAAGGAGTCGGGCCTGGGCCGGGAAGGCTCCCATCACGGTCTCGAGGAATTTACCGAACTCAAGTACGCCTGTATCGGCGGCCTTTGATCCCGCCGGCACGGCGGCAGGGGCCGGGGCGCCGCTTCCTGGGCCGTGCTTCAAGCACTCATAACCGGTCGCGGTTGCGCGCGACATGATCCTGACGGAGAGCAAGATGAACAACGAACAGCTCGAAGCGCTCAAGACGCGCTATGTGGCCGATGGCGCCGCGACGGCTACCCCGCAGTTTGCCGACACGGCGTTGAACGCCGAAATCTGGGATGCCAATGGCGAGCGCTGGATCGACTTTGCCGGTGGTATCGGGGTGCTGAATCTGGGGCACCGTCACCCGAAGATCGTCGAGGCAGTGAAGGCGCAGCTCGACAAGGTCATGCACACGGCGGCGGGGGTGATGTCGTACGCGCCCTATGTCCAGCTCAGCGAAAGGCTGTGCGAGCTGACGCCGGTGCGGGGCCCCGAGCGCAAGGCGATGCTGGTCAACTCGGGCGCCGAGGCGGTCGAGAATGCCGTCAAGATCGCCCGGGCTGCGACCGGGCGGCATGCCGTGATCACCTTCGATGGTGCCTTCCACGGGCGTACCATGATGACGCTGGCGATGACCGGCAAGGTCATGCCCTACAAAGGCGACTTCGGCCCGATGCCGGGCAATGTCTTCCGCGCGCCCTATCCGAACCCGCTGCATGGCATCAGCGAAGAACAATCGCTGGACGCCATCCGTACCCTGTTCAAGACCGATATCCCGGCCAGTCAGACGGCGGCCATGGTCATCGAGCCGGTGCAGGGCGAGGGCGGCTTCTATATCGCCTCGCCGAGCTTCCTGCGAGCGCTGCGCGAGCTATGCGACGAGCACGGCATCCTGCTGATTGCCGATGAGGTGCAGTCCGGCTTCGCGCGCACCGGCAAGCTGTTTGCCATGGAGCACAGTGGTGTCGAGGCGGATATCATCACCATGGCCAAGAGCCTGGCCAATGGCATGCCGCTGTCGGCCGTGGTCGGTAATGCCGCGGTCATGGACAGCTCGGGCGCCGGCTCGCTGGGCGGCACCTACAGCGGCAATCCGCTGTCCTGTGCGGCGGCACTCGCCGTTATCGATGTGATCGAGGAAGACGCCATCCTGGCGCGCAGCATCGCCCTGGGCGAGGCACTGGCCGAGCGCTTCCAGGCCTGGGAGAACCGGTTCTCCCAAGTCGCACATGCCCGCCACCTGGGCGCCATGGCGGCCTTCGAGCTGGTGGACGCCGAGGGCAGGCCCGACCCCGCTGCCACGGCTGCCGTGTGTGCCGAGGCCAGGAAGCGCGGGCTCATCCTGCTGTCCTGCGGCTTCTATGCCAACACCATCCGGATACTGGTGCCGCTGACGGTGGAGCAGGAAGTGCTGAACGAAGGTCTGGATATCATCGAACAAGCGTTGCACACCATCGCCTGATGCCTCCCGGCATGGCGCCGTTACGCTGTATTCCAGTGCGTGGCCACCTTCGGGTGGCCACTGTCGTTGCGGCCCGTTGCGTCACTCTGGCGGCTGGCGAATGGCCTCGAACTCGAGGCGGATGTCGACTTCATCGCCGACCAGACCGTTGTCGACGGCGTAGTCCATGCCCCACTGGCTGCGTCCGAGGGTGGTGGTCGCCGAGATGCCCAGAGTGTGCTGTTCATGACCGAAGGGGTAGCGCGCGGCCTTGTTGAGTGTCACCTCGAGCGTGACCGGGTGAGTCTCTCCGAGCAGCGTCAAGTCGCCGCTCAGCCTGCCGCGCTGGCCTTCGATATCCGTCAGCGTGTCGGCAACGAACTCGATGCTGGGGAAACGCTCGGTGTCGAGGAAGTCGCTATTCCTGACGTGCTCATCGCGGCGCTCATGGTTGGTGAAGACACTGGCGGCCTGGATGGTGGCCGAGCCGGACATCAGCTGCTGGCTGGCTTCGTCATAGACAAATTCGCCGCTGGCCTCGAGGAACTGGCCGATCACGTCGGCGTAGCCGGCGTGTGCCACGCTGAAGCTCACCGCGAAGTGGTCGGGGTCGATCCGGTAGGTGCGGGGCTCGGCGGCGCTGGTCGTGGGAATGGCCAGCAGGATGGCCAGCGAGCAGGCCGCCAGCATGCCCTGCAAGCCGTGGGTACGCTGCGGGTGTAACCATTGTGGGTGATGCATGGAACCTCCCGGGACGCCGTGTGGCGCCGGTTCAGGGGCGGCTACCTGGCCTGTCGGTAGAGCCAGTGGATGTCGCGCAGGAAGGAGCCGCTCAGCAGGATCAGGGCGACGGCCAGCAGCGGTGTTGCCAGCGTCGGCGGCGTGAGGGGCGTACAGCTGAGAATCAGCGCGCCGACCTGAACCACGCAGATGGTCTTGCGACGCAGGCTGTCCGGCAACGGGGCCTGGAGCCAGGTCCAGCGTTTGCCTGCCATGAGAAAAGCATAGCGCATGCCGCCGAGTGCCAGCACCCAGGCACCGGCCTTGTCATGGGTGATCAGGGCGATGCACAGCAGCAGCATCAGAAAGGCATCCAGCTCCATGTCGAAGCGGGCGCCGAAGCGCGTCAGACTGCGCGTACGGCGCGCTATCCAACCATCCACTCCGTCGAGCAGCAGGGCGATGAGGGCCAGCAGGCTCAGTGGCCACAGCGTCTCGCCCAGGCTCGCCTGACGAAACAGCGGCGCCAGGGCCATGCCGGCCAGCGCCGTGATCATGGCGCCGCGTAGCAGAGTGACGCGATTGGCCCAGCCGAAGTTCGGCAGCTCGCCCCGCCAGCCGGCCAGCACGAGGGCACTGAGCACCAGGTGTGCCAACAGCGCGGCTCCCAGCACTTCCAGCGCCTGGTGGTGTGGCCAGAGCCCCAGGCTGATGGCGGCCGCCAGGGCCAACCCCAGCGTCAGGTCCGGCCATATCGGCCCCTGGGCCGCCTTCCCGGTGTGATACATGACGCCCTGGTGCTCCTTTCACTGATCTTGTACGCCGGCTCGGTGCGCGGTCTCGTCTCTGGATTGTACAAGATAGTGGGCCCTTGCTCGGGGAGACTCCTTGTACACAGACCGTGACACCGCGCCATGACGATGAATATAGTGTCAGTGTGGCAACGAAACGCCTGATGCGCTATGCCTGTCTAGTTATCTTGTACATGATCTGTATAGTTTTAGATGGTGACGCATGGCGAATCTCGTACACTCACCCTGGTGAAAGGGGAACAGGCCAATGATGCAGGCGACGGCTTTCTGGCGAGTCCCGGGCCCGAGTGGCGAACTGCGCGCAGAATCGCTGAGCGCACCGGGCGCCGGTGAGGTGCTGGTCGAGACCCGCTTCAGTGCGATCAGCCGGGGCACCGAGTCACAGGTGTTTCATGGCCGGATACCGGTGTCCGAGTATCAGCGCATGCGTGCGCCCTTTCAGCAGGGCGAGTTCAACGCCGAGCTCAAGTACGGCTATGCCAGTGTCGGCTGCGTCCTCGAGGGCCCCCCGGCGCTGCAGGGGCGCAATGTGTTCTGCCTGTTCCCGCATCAGGATCGCTATGTGGTGCCCGAGTCGGCGGTGGTGCCCCTGCCCGATGGGCTTTCGCCCCGTCGCGCGGTGCTGGGCGCCAATATGGAAACCGCGGTCAACGCCCTGTGGGATGCGGCGCCGCTGATCGGCGATCGCATCTGCGTGATCGGCGCCGGTGTGGTCGGCGCCCTGGTGGCGGTGCTGGCGTCGGATATCCCCGGCACCGAGGTCTGCCTGGTCGATACCAATCCGCAACGCGCGTCGCTGGCCGAGGCACTGGGGGTGACCTTTCGTGAGCCCGATAACGCCCCGGCCGAGTGTGATCTGGTCTTCCATGTCAGCGGCAGCCCCGCAGGCTTGCGCCAGGCCCTGACGCTGGCCGGCAATGAGGCGCGGGTGGTCGAGATGAGCTGGTACGGCACCGAGCAGGTGAGCGTACCGCTGGGTCAGGCGTTCCACTCACGACGCCTGACCCTGCAGGCGTCTCAGGTCGGCCATCTGCGCGGCGATCGTGCCGTTCGCTGGGGCGGTTCCCGGCGCCTTGCGTTGGCCCTCGATCTGCTCGGTGACCCACGTTTCGAGGCCCTGCTGGAGCCCGACTGTGCCTTCGAGGACCTGCCGCGGCGCATGCCCGAGGTGGCATCGCCCGCCAGCGATATTCTGTGTCAGGTCGTCCGTTACGGCCCTTGTGCCGAGGATGACCAGCCCTCTCAAAGGAGCGACGGATGTTCAGTCTGACCGTTCGCGATCACATGATGATCGCCCACAGTTTCAACAGCGAGGTGTTCGGGCCGGCGCAGAAGCTGCACGGTGCCACCTATGTGGTGGATGTCAGCTTTTATCGCCCGGCCCTCGACGACAACGACCTGGTGGTGGATATCGGGCTGGCCAGCGAGACCCTCGGTGACGTGCTCAAGGCCTTTACCCTGACCAATCTGGATGAGCATGCCGCCTTCGAGGGACGCAATACCACCACCGAATTCATGGCTCAGGCGGTCTTCCAGCGCATGGCGGAGGCCATCCGCGCGGGGCGACTGGGCGAGGGCGCCAGGGCCCTGAGCGCCATGAAGGTCACCCTGCATGAGTCGCATATCGCCTGGGCCAGCTATGAGGCGTCGCTCGAGGAGGCGGCGTGAATCGCGCCACGGCGCCTTCCCTGGCTTTCATGGTGCCGGGCGCCCTGCGCCAGGCCACGGGCGGCTATCGTTATGATGCGCGCCTGGTCGATGGATTGCGTGAGCGTGGCTGGCGGGTCGAGGTGCATGAGCTGGCGGGGCGCTTCCCCGAGGGGGACGACCAGGCACGCCGGTCCCTCGGCGAGGCGCTGGTCGCACTGCCGGATGCCACGCCGCTGGTCATCGATGGGCTGGCGCTGGGCAATCTGGGCGAGGTGGCACAGGCGCATACCAAGCGCCTGGACATCACCGCGCTGGTCCACCATCCGCTGGGCGATGAGGCCGGCCTTGACGCAGCGACCAGCCGGCGTCTGCTGGCGCGGGAGGCCGCCATCCTCAACCGTATTGCGCGCATCGTTGTCACCAGCCCCTTCACGGCGCGGCGCCTCGTCGAGTTGGGCGTCGCGGCTACGCCGATCACGGTGGTCGAGCCCGGTGTCGAGGCGGCGGCGCCGGCAGAGACTGCCTGGCCCGCCGCAGCCTCCGTGACGCCCCGCCTGCTGTGCGTGGCGACGCTGACGCCGCGCAAGGGCCACCTGCTCATGCTCGATGCCCTGGCCACCCTGCAACATCGTGACTGGCAACTGGTGTGCGTGGGCGATGAGCAGCGTGATCCGGAACATGCCGAAGCCATTCGGCAGCGGATACTGGCATTGAGGCTCGAACAGCGCGTGACGCTGCGCGGAAGCCTCGACGAGGCCGAGCTTGCGGAAGAATATCACCGGGCGGATCTGATACTGGTGTCATCTCTCTACGAGGGCTACGGCATGGTCGTGACCGAGGCACTGGCGCGCGGGCTGCCGCTGGTCTCGACCCTGGGCGGTGCCCTGCGCGATACCGTGCCGGCGGCGGCGAGCTGGCGGGTCGAGCCGGGTGACAGTGCCGCCTTTGCCGTGGCTATCGAACAATGGTGGTCAGCCGAGGCGCGAGACGCCAAGCGGCAGGCCGCGGTGCGAGCCCGGGCGTCGCTGATGGGCTGGGACGCTGCCATCACTCGCTTTGCCGGTTCCTTGCGCCCCGTGTCGTGCATGCCGGGAGAGTGTCATGAGTGACGGCAGTCACTTCGCCGCTGCCTGGCTGGCGCTGCGCGAGCCGGTCGATGCGCGCTCGCGAGCCGGGTCTCTGGACCACGCCGTTGCGGCCTGGCTGGCAACACGGGCGGCGCCCCATGGTCGGGCAGTATCGGTGCTCGACCTGGGCGCCGGCAGCGGCAGCAACCTGCGTTATCTGGCGCCGCGGCTGGGACTGGCCCAGCAGTGGACACTGCTCGATCAGGATGCCGGTCTGCTGGCGCAGGCCACCCGTCAGCTGCCCTCGCTCCCCGACAGCCTCGAGGTGTCGACCCGGTGCGCCGACATGCGGGGCTGGTGTGAGGCGCCGGAGGTACTGGACGCCTGGCTGGACGGCGTGGAACTGGTCACGGCCTCGGCGCTCCTCGACCTGGTATCGCAACCCTGGGTCGAGGCGCTGGCCGCGGCAGTATCACGCCGGCAGGCCGCCGTCTTGATTGCCCTGAGCGTGGACGGCGATTGGCAGTTGGATGCGGCGGACCCCGACCACGACGCCGCATCGCAGCGGGCGCATGAGGATCAGTGGATGCGTCGCCACTATCGTGCCCATCAGGCCACCGACAAGGGCGCCGGTGCGGCTCTGGGCGGTGCGGCGCCCGAGGCCATGGCATCGGCATTGCAGGCGCACGGTTATCGACTGCAGATGGCGGATAGCCCCTGGGTGCTGCAGGCCCCGGCAGATCGCGCCCTGGGCGAGGCCCTGCTCGAGGGCTGGCGGGAGGCCGTAAGCGAGCAGGTGCCGGATGCCGTCGTCGAGGTCGAGCGCTGGCATGCGGCGCGGCTGGCCAGCTGGCAGCGCGGCGAGCTGATCATCCGGGTCGGCCACCGTGACCTGCTGGCCCTGCCGGATAGCGAGGGACACGACCATGGTTAGTCGCCGTCGGCACGTCTGGCTGATGGCGCGCTGGGCCCTGGCGCTGTCGGCGGTGGCACTGGTCTGTTACTTGGTCGGTGGCAGCCGGGTCGCGGCGCGCTTCTCGGAGCTCCAGGTCGGCTGGGTCATCGCCGGGCTGCTGGTCTCGGTGCCGCAGGTGGCCATGTCGGCCTGGCGCTGGTGGTACACCCAGCGGTGCCTGGGCCTGTCGATGGCGCCCTGGCAAGCCTTCCAGGAATATTATCTGGCGACCTTCCTCAATCAGGTATTGCCGGGCGGCGTGGCCGGGGACGTCAGTCGTGCCTGGCGGCACGCTCGCCAGACGGGCGAGGCCTGGCGCGACCGTCGCCGTCAGCAGGCGCTGCGCGCGGTGGTCATCGAGCGGGTTTCGGGACAGCTGGCGCTGGCCTTGCTGGTGGCGCTGAGTCTGGCGCTGCTGCCGATCTGGCAGCCGTTACGACACCAGCTGGGCCGATTCATGGCCGATCAGGGTGCCAGCCTGGTCGTGCTGCCACTCGCGCTGATCGGGAGCGGCGCGCTGGTTGCCTGGGGCGTGAGCCAAGTGCGACGTCGGACGATGCCGGCCGTGCTGGCGGGTGGCTGGCAGGACGTGCGGCACAGCCTGCTGATGCCGCGTCGGCTGGGACTGCATCTATTGGTCTCGTTGGCCACGGTGTTCAGCTACGCCCTGGTGATGCTGTGTGCCGCGCGTGCCATCGGCATCGAGACTTCGGCGGCCACGCTGCTGGCGCTGGCGCCGCTGTTGCTGCTGGCCATGGTCATGCCATTGAGCCTGGCGGGCTGGGGCTGGCGCGAGGGCGCCGCGGCCCTGGTGTGGCCGCTGATCGGCCTGTCGGCGGCGGATGGCGTGGCGGTGTCACTGGCCTATGGCCTGCTGGTGCTGGTGTCGAGCCTGCCCGGCGTGCTGGTGTTGCTGGCGGCGTTGCTGGCGCCCCGCGCTGGCGGGGTGGGCCACCAGGGGGCATCAGGTGGTTCCCAAGTCAAGGTCGAAGAGGGTGTCACCGCCCAGCGAGAAACGCCGACACGGCGGACGCCGCGCACTCTCCAGGGTCTCGATGGGAGTCAGGCTGAGCCCGGCCTTGCCGGAGCCGATCAGCAAGGGGGCGACGAGCAGATGCAGGCGATCGAGGACGCCGGCCTCGAGGAAGTGCGACAGGGTAGTACTCCCGCCCTCGATGAGGATGCGGCGATAGCCGGCCTCGCGCAGGTGCGCGACGACCGCCCCGGGCAAGCCGCTGCCGCCCACGTCGGGCAGGACCGCATGCCGTTCGTGGACGCCGCCGGCCATGCAAGCCTCCGGGGACAGCGTGGTGCCGATCAACTGCCGGGTCGGCGCCTGGCCATCGGTAAACAGGCGATGGTGGCCGGCGAGCCGCCCTCTGGGGTCGATGACCACGCGCAGCGGGTTGGGGCCCTCGACATGGCGCACCGTCAGCGCCGGATCATCGGCGGCGACGGTGCCGGCACCGACGACCACGGCATCGACCAGGGCGCGCAGCCGATGCAGATGGGCCCGCGCTTCGAGGCCATTGATGTAATGCGAGTGCCCGCTGGGCGTGGCGATGCGGCCATCCAGGCTCTGCCCCAACTGGCCGATGACACAGCCTTCCGGGGCGCAGAGCACCGGCAACAGGGCATCGAGCAACTCGGCGTCGGGGCTGTTCAGCGACGGCTCGGCCTGCCAGCGGCCGTCGGCCTGGATCGTCAGCCGTCCCGGGTCGAGGGCAACGCGCAGCGGCACCGTTGACCAGTCATGATCGCGTGCCTGCAGCAGGGCCTGCCAGCAGGTAGTGGCGTGAGGCGGTGCGGGTGACGACATGGCGGGCTCCCGGGCGTTTGGCCGAATCATCATGCGGCGCTCATGCGCCGGAGACAAGCGCAAGACACTGCAGGGCAGGCATCACCGACACGAGGACAGCGTCATGTATCAACTGGAAAGAGCCATCTTCGATCTGCGTCGCGGGGTGCCGGTGTTGATCACCGATGCCGAGGGCGATCGTCTGGTGCGTCCGTTGGAAGGGCATCACGCGGGCGAGTTGGCGACGCTGCTCGAGCGTTGTGGCCAGGCGCCCAGGCTGGTGGTGACACGGCATCGCCTGGCGGCTGCCGGGTTTCACGCGCCCAGCGAGGAGGTTGCGCTGGCGCTTGGCGACGAGGGGCTGCCCGAGGCACTGGCCGAGGGCGAAATCCCGTCCCACGAGGCCAGGTTGCCGGCGACGCCGGCGGAGCGAGTGGCGCTGGGCATGCTGCGGCGGGGCCAACTGGTGCCCGTGGCCCTGGCGGCGACGCCCCGTGCCGGTGGTGAAGTCGAGAGGCTGGTGGCCGACGGCACCCTGCTGGCGCTGGATGCCCGCGAGGCGGAAGTCGCGCTGGCCAATCTGGGGCGCGAGCTGACGCGCGTCAGCGAGGCCCGGGTGCCGCTTGCGGATGCCGAGGTGACACGCTTCATCCTGTTCAGGGAGGGGGATGGCATGCGCGAGCACCTGGCGGTGGTCATCGGCGAACCGCAGGCCTGGCCCGAGCCGGTGCCGATCCGCCTGCACTCGGCTTGCCTGACCGGCGACCTGTTCGCCAGTCTGCTGTGTGACTGTGGTGAGCAACTGCGCAATGCGGTGCGCGATATTCATGCCCTGGGCGGCGGCGTGTTGCTGTATCTGGACCAGGAAGGCCGGGGTATCGGCATGGCCAACAAGCTGCGTGCCATCGGTCTGCAGGAGGCGGGGCTGGATACCCTGGACGCCGATGCCTGCCTGGGCTTCGGCCACGATGAACGCGGCTATGCATCGGCGGTGGCCATGCTGCATCAGCTCGGCATCCAGCGGGTGCAATTGCTGACCAACAACCCGCGCAAGCTGGCGGCCTTGACCGAGGCCGGCATCGAAGTGACGAAACGCCAGGCCGTCTATGGGCGCGTGAATGAGCACAATCGCGCCTATCTGACGACCAAGGCCGGGCGCTCCGGCCATTGGCTGGAGTCCCTGCTGGATCAGGACGATTCGGCGTGAAAGTCGCTGATGTCGAATATGGCCGTGTCCGCCAGCGTCTCGGCCAGTGCCTGGGCATAGTGATCGACGAGTCTTTTGCCCAGCGCCGCACTGGCCAGGGTCGCGTCGCCGACCACGCCGCCGGGATGCAGGTCCTGGGCCAGCCAGGCGAAGGCGGCGCTGCCTTCCGGCCCCAGGCGTGCCTGCTCGCTGGCCAGTCGCTCACCGCTGGAGGGCGGATGGCCGAGCGCCGCGGTGTTCACCCGCTGCGGGTGCAGGTGGTACATCATGGCGGTTTCCAGGGCGCCGCCGTGCAGCCCGTGAGCCAGCTCGTCGGGTGGCAGCCAGCCGTCGGGCAGGGCGATCTTCATGTAGGGTGCCTTGACCACCAGCATGCCGTGGCGCCGCCGCAGGCTCAGCGCCGCCTGCTGCATGATCGCCTGATTGCCGCCATGGCTGTTGATCAGCATCAGGCGTCGAATGCCGCTGCGGGCCAGGCTGTCGCCGATGGCCTCGATGGTGGCCTGGGCAACGGGAGCGGGCAGCGAGAGAGTGCCGGGAAAGGCCCGGTGTTCCTCGCTGGCGCCCACGTTCAGCGAGGGCAGAACGAAGACCGAGCGTTCGGCGGCGGTCTGCTCAAGCATGGCGGCGAGCAACCCTTCGCCGATATCCCGGTCCGTCGACAGCGGCAGATGCGCGCCATGCTGCTCGATGGCGCCCAGCACCATGACGGCGACGCTGCTGTCGTCGATCAGGCCCGGGATATCGGGGGCATGCAGGGTTTCCCAGTGATGAATGGCCATGAGGGTGATGGTTCTCCTGGCAATGGACGAGAGGTTCGACTGTACGTGTTGAAAGGTGGCTTTGACGAGGTGCCGGCGGCATGAAGTGGTGTCTGACGCTGGTGGCACTATGGGGGCTGGCGCGTCTGGGCGGCCTCTTGATGTTGGCCGTCACCGCTGCCGGAAGTTCGGGAGCCTGGGGCGCCGACTGGCTGTGGTGGATGCCCCTGGATGCCGTGCTGCTGGCCCTGCTGTTGCTGTGGCTGCCGCCCTGGCGCGTGCTGCTGGGCAGCATCGCGCTGCTCCTGATGGTGGCGGTAGTGATGAGCCTGGCGTCGGGCGCATTGTTGGCGATATTCGGGCGCGAGCTGAATGTGTGGCTGGATGCCGCGCTGCTGTCGGCAGGGTATCAGCTGTTGTCATCCAACCTGGGCGAGCTGGCCGCATGGATGCTCGTGGCTGCCGTCGTGCTGGGGCTGGCCGGGCTGAGCTGGGGGCTGTTTCGACTGCTGATCGCGGCCTGCCGGCAGAATGCGGCGCGTTCCGCGGCCTGGCGTGCTGGCTGGTCCGGCGTGTTGGCGGGGCTGGTCGTGCTGGTCTGGGGCCTGGAGCATTGGCGTGACTGGCCGCGCCTGGGGGGCGATGCGCCGCTGGTATCCGTGGTGGTCGAGCAGGCCGAACAACTGCCCGTCACGCTGGCGGCACGTGAGCGCTTTCGAGCACGCCAGCAGGCCCAGCAGCCGGAGACGACGGCACTGCCCGGTCTGGCGGGTCGGGACGTGGTGCTGATCTTCATCGAGTCCTATGGCATGTCGCTGCTGGAGCGTGGGGCGGCCGATATGCCGACCCTGCTGACGCGGACGCGCGATTCGCTGGCCGCACAGGGGGTGGCGACGGTCTCGGGCCGCCTGCGCTCGCCGGTGCGCGGCGGGCAGTCCTGGCTGGCGCACGCCAGCGTGCTGGGTGGCCTGAGCATCGACAATGGCCTGGATTACCGGCTGTTGCTCGAAGACTCGCCCAGCACTCTGGTGCAGGACTTCGCCGCCACCGGGCACCACACCATGACGCTGATGCCGGCGATTACTCAGCCCTGGCCGGAAGGCCGGGCCTATGGCTTCGACACCCTGGTCAACGCCGAGGCCATGGGCTATGCCGGTCCCGCCTTGCATTGGGTCACCATGCCCGATCAGTTCACGCTCGAGGCCCTGGCGAAGCACTGGTTGGATGAGCCGTCGGCGCCTGTCTTCGCTCAGGTGGCGCTGATCAGCAGCCATGCCCCCTGGACGCCGATTCTGCCGGTGCGTGACTGGTCGGATATCGGTGACGGCAGTGGCTTTCAGCGTTGGGCACAGGCGGGCCCGCCCCCCGAGCAGCTGTGGCAGGACATGGACGCGGTGCGTCGCCACTACGCCGACTCGGTACGCTATTCGCTGACGGTAACGCTGGAGTGGGTCGAACGCTATCTCGACGACGATATGCTGGTCATGGTAATGGGCGACCATCCCGCCGCGCCGGTGGTGACCGGTGCCGAGGCGAGCCCGGACGTGCCGGTGCATGTGTTCAGTCGTGACAAGCGGCTGGTCGACGCCTTCCGGGCTCATGGTTTGCAGGACGGCCTGGTACCGCCTGCACAAGCGGCCGAGGCAGCCATGGCTTGCTGGCGGCACTGGCTGCAGCGGCAGTTTGGCGATGCGAGCCGTCGGCAGGGTGAGTGTGACGTGAAAGCGCCGCCATGAGGGCCCTGGCATGCGCTATTGCGGGCCAATGATGGCAACGCTGTCAGCCCTTTCAGGCATCCGGGGGCGTCATTGCCGGCAAACTGCGTTGGCAGCTATCGATTTGCATGTGAGGGCGACTCTCTGCAATTCTGAAGTTTCAGTTCCAACAAAGGCACTTCAGATGATCAAGCAATCGATGCGTCTCACCGGTCTGGCCCTGGTGGCAGGTGCAACCTTGGCAGCCGGCTCAGCGCAGGCGCAGGATCAGGGTACCGTTCATCTATCCTACGTCGAATGGTCTTCCACGGTTGCCTCGACAAACGTGATGCAAGCCGTGCTCGAACAAGCTGGTTATGAAGTTGAAACGTCGTCGCTGTCCGCTGCCGCCATGTGGCAGTCCGTCGCCACTGGCGATACCGATGCCTTCCTGGCGGGTTGGCTGCCGACGACGCATGAGGACTACTACGCTAAGCTCAAGGACCAATTGGTCGATACGGGTGTCAACCTGGACGGCACCAAGCTTGGTCTGGTGGTTCCGGCCTACAGTGAAGCCGACTCGATTGAGGATCTCAACGAGCATGCCGATGACTTCGCTGGCAAGCTGACCGGCATCGACCCGGGTGCTGGAATCATGCGCCTGACCAACAAGGTCGTTGAGGAATACGATCTTGATCTGGACCTGCAGAGTGGCAGCGGTGCGACCATGACCGCGGCTCTCAAGAGCGCCATCGCCAACGAGGAAGACATCGCCGTGACCGGCTGGACGCCGCACTGGATGTTTGCCCGCTGGGACCTCAAGTATCTTGATGATCCCAAGAACGTCTATGGTGGTGCCGAACAGATCCACACCATCACTCGTCAGGGGCTCGAGGAAGAGATGCCCGGCGCATACGCCATCCTGGACAACTTCGAGTGGACCGCCGAAGACATGGGCGAAGTCATGCTGATGAACCAGGAAGAAGGTTCCGATCCGTACGAGAACGCGAAGAAATGGGTCGAGGACAATCAGGATCTCGTGCAGGAGTGGCTGCCCGAGTCGTGATGCCAGCGTCAGGCCCTGTTGAAAAGGGCGCATGACGATTGAAGGGGGAGAGCGCTGCGGCGCCTCCCCCTTTGTCATTTATCAGCCCCAGTACGGTTTCTGATGCCCTAGCAAATGGGCCTGCTGATCACCATTCCTCTGGCGTGCCCTCGAGCGATTTGTTGACCATATCTTTTTGTATGTCATACCTATGAGCTCGGAAGCTGACTTTGTAAGCCTGCTTTGTTGCAGCAAGACGATTCAAGCGTCTCCCCGGGTTCAACCATTTCGGCACAGTGATGCAAAACTTGGCGCACTCTTCGAATGAGATGGCCCGCAAGTCTTAAAACTCGAATGCTGTGCTCCCCGCCTAGTCACATAATCATGAGTGTGCATCTTGAGCCTCCCGGGGCAAACGGGTATTCTCACGGCTTTTTCGAGCCGCCATGTCTTGCTGCATCAGGCAAGGTGTCCGTAGATGGAGGAGCGCGACCCGTTGAGAATGATTTTTCTCACTCTTTGGGCGCGCGATAGTGCTTGTAAGACTAGCCCTTTCATTACCGAAGAGCTAATTTACATTTGTTATTTTGTGCTCAGATGGTGCTAGGGCTAGGGTAAGGTTGAGTCAGTTTCTTTGGCCGTATTATATAGGCATTCCCTCACTAGCTGCTTTTCCTAAAATAATTAATTGCCAGCTAAGAATTGATTTTTAATGAATTTTGAGCAGGTGTCCGGTTCTGCTGAAACCCTGACGCCTGATATTTCGTAGTCAGAGCCTGACAAGGCTCCGCGTGGCGCAGGCATCGAAGGGTGGTCTCATGAGCACGGCAACTGTGGTATCCATTTCGGGACAAGCATGGGCTAGGGATAGCCAGGGTAATCTTCGCGAGCTGAGTGAGGGTGATATTCTGCAGGAAGGCGAGACCCTGGTTACCGGTCCGAATGCCACTGTACAGCTCGAATGGGCGGGCATGGCCGGCCCGGAGTCCGTGGGTGGCGGGCAGGTAGTGGAAATTGGGGCCGATCCTGAAGCCAGCACGCCTGCGCCTTTCGCTGAGTCCGACCTGGAGAATGCGGACGCTGAAGCCATCCTGTCAGCCATCGAAGAGGGCGAGGGCGACCTCCTGCAGCTTCTGGAAGACCCGGCTGCCGGTGGCTCCGGTGGTTCCGGCGGCGGCGAGGGTGGCGGCGGTCACTCCTTCGTCCGCCTGGAGCGTGTTTCGGAAAGTGTCAGCCCCCTTTCCTTCGAATTCGGCACCTTCTCCAGCTCCGATGTCGATATTGAACAGGGTGGCCTGGCCGCGGATGCCGAGGAAGAAATCGCTGCGGCGGATGACACCTTCGCCACTGGTGAAGATGCCCCCCTGGCTGGCGCCAATGTGCTGCCCAATGACACCGGCGTCGATGGCTCCGCCCTCTCGGTGGGCGATCCGGGGCCGCGCAATGTCACCTTTACGCTTCCTGACGGCAGTGAAGTCCAGGTATCCGTCTCGGTTGCTGAAGACGGCAGTATCAGCTTCGACCCGGGCACGACCTTCCAGTCCCTGGATGAGGGTGGCTCCGCCACTGGCACGCTCACCTATGAGTTGACCGACACCGAAGGTCGTACTGACACGGCTGAAGTCAATCTGACCGTCAACGGCTCGAATGACGCGTCCCCGGAAATCGTCATCGAGGATAATGCGCCTGACCTGGCCAACGCGGATCTCAGTGTCGTCGAGGCGACCGGCGATTCCGTGTCAGGCACCGCTAGCGTGTCTGCCGAGGCAGGTGTTGCCGATATCACGATTGGCGGTGTCAGTATCACCGATGCCTCCAACAATCCGGTCACCATCCCAGGCGAAGAGGGTGTGCTGACCGTGACGGGCTATGACGCCTCGACGGGCGATATCACCTATGAATACACCGAAGACGGCGATGCCGAAGACCACAGCGATGGCCCGGTGCAGGATCAGTTCACCCTGAATGTCGAGGACAATGCCGGCGAGACAACGTCGAGCAGCCTGAATGTCCGCATCGAGGACACCGAGCCCAATGCCGTGGATGACACCACGACCTCCGAAGAAGATGAGGCGGTGGTGTACAACGTCATGGGCAATGACGATGAGGGTGCCGACGGTTCGACCCTGACCTCTGCCTCTCTGGCCGATACCAGCCAGGGGGATATCGACTTCGGCCCGGACGGTGAAGTGACCTTCACACCGAATGAAGGCGTGGAAGGTGACGTGGTGGTCAACTACACCATTACCGATGGTGATGGTGACACCAGTGACGCCACCCTGACCATTACCATGGAACCGGACTCCGAGCCGACGGTGGAAGTGCCGACGGACCCCTCGGACCCGAGCGAACCCAGTGAGCCCATCGACCCGAATGACCCGGACCTGGATGACGATCCGGCGTCCGGCGATGCCCTCTATGCCGTCGATGAAGCTGGCCTGCCGGGCGGCAGTGACGCTGCCGCCGACAGCGAGACGGTCAGCGGCACCCTGGATATCACGACAGGCGGCGATGGTCTGG